>JBOHZO010000065.1:0-2758 GCA_050738555.1 Steroidobacteraceae bacterium
ACTGTCGGTCATGCCGGCGATGTAGTCGTCGACTGCGCGCGCCCGTCCCGCGATTCCCGAGGCGGATTCCAGCGCGCGCGCAGCGTCGCGATGCTCGGCCGGCATCCGCGCGACATCCTCCATGAAACCCGCGAACAATTCCTCGAGCACCCTGCCTGCGCCCACGCGGGTCGCCTGCATGCGTTCGTGCCGGTAGAGTCGCGTGCGCAGGAACTTCTTCATCTGATGGTGTTCCTTGTCCCGCTCCTGCGAGAAACCGACGAGCGACCGCGATTCCGCGCGCACGGCATCGATGTCGGCCGGCTTCGCCGCCGCGAGCCGGCGGGCGGTTTCCTCGATCAGGTCGCTCACGACCTCGTGGATCATGCGCCGGATGATCTCGTGGACCATGCGCCGCCCCGGGAGCTTGCCGTAGCGCGCCATGACGGCGTCGTGCTGGCGCGCGAACAGGCCGACGGTCCGCAACTCCTCCAGTGTCACGAGGCCCGATCGAAGGCCGTCGTCCACGTCGTGGTTGTTGTAGGCGATCGCATCGGCGAGATCCGCGATCTGCGCTTCGAGCCCGGGCCGGGTTCGCTCGATGAAGCGCCGGCCGAGTTCTCCGAGTTGCCGCGCGTTCGCGAGCGAGCAGTGCTTGAGGATCCCCTCGCGGGTCTCGAAACAGAGGTTGAGTCCCTGGAACTCCGCGTAACGCTCCTCGAGCTCGTCCACGACCCGGAGCGACTGGAGATTGTGCTCGAAGCCGCCGTAGTCGCGCATGCAGTCGTTCAGCACATCCTGGCCGGCGTGGCCGAAGGGCGTGTGGCCGAGATCGTGGGCGAGACAGATCGCCTCGGCCAGCGGCTCGGAGAGCGCGAGCGCATTCGTGACCGAGCGGCCGATCTGGGCGACCTCGATCGAGTGCGTGAGGCGCGTGCGGTACATGTCGCCTTCGTGATTGATGAACACCTGCGTCTTGTAGACGAGGCGCCGGAAGGCGTTCGAATGAATGATGCGGTCGCGGTCGCGCTGGAACTCGCCGCGGTAGTCGGCGGGCGGCTCGGGATGGCGGCGGCCGCGCGAGCGCTGCTCCCGCGCGGCGTACGGCGCGAGCCCGGCATCCGGATCGCGGCCCTTTCTCAAGTGCCCGCCCGTTCTTCCAGCAATGTCTCGAGCGCGTCACGCGGGTATTCGGCGGTGACGGTCGCCTGGCCGATGCGGTCGAGCAGCACGAGGCGAAGCTCCCCGCCTTTGACTTTCTTGTCCATGTCCATCAGCTCGAGCATTCGCGCGCGCCCGAGACGCGGCGGATCGACCGGCAGGCCGGCGTTGGCGAGAAGTTCCCGGATCCGGAGCGCCTCGCTGCCTGCGAGTCGGCCAGTGCGCGCGGAGAGCTCCGCGGCAAGCACGAGACCCGCCGCAATCGCCTCGCCGTGCAGCACGCGGCCGTAGCCTGCGCCCGCCTCGATGGCATGCCCGAACGTATGCCCGAGATTGAGCAACGCGCGGCGGCCGCGCTCACGCTCGTCTTTCGCAACGATCGCCGCCTTGATCTCGCAGGCACGCCGGATAGCCTGCTCGAGCAGGCCGGCGTCGTGCGCGAGCAGGCGCGCGGCATTCGCTTCGAGCCAGGTGAAGAACTCCGCGTCCGCGACCAGGGCAGCCTTGACGATTTCGGTGAAGCCCGCGCGCAGATGGCGATCCGGCAGGGTCGAGAGCGTTTCGGTATCGGTGATAACGGCCGACGGCTGGTGGAAGGCGCCGATCAGGTTCTTGCCGCCCGGGTGATTGACGCCGGTCTTGCCGCCGACGGACGAATCCACCTGCGCGAGGAGCGTGGTCGGCAACTGGACGATCGCGATGCCGCGCTGGTAAGAAGCCGCCGCAAAGCCGGCGATGTCGCCGATGACGCCGCCGCCGAGCGCAAGCACCATGCCGTCCCGATTGAGCCGCGCGGCGACCAGCGCATCGATGATGAGCGCGACGTTGCCGAGGGTCTTCTGCTCCTCGCCGCCCGGTAGCACGCAGATCCCGAACTCGCGGCCTGCGAGCCCCTGCTCGAGGCGCGGCATCCAGAGCGGCCCCACCACGTCGTCGGTAACGACCAGGAGCTTCGCCGCGCCGGCGTGTTCGGTGAAAACCCCGGGCGAGCCGAGCAGGCCCGGCCCGATCAGGATCGGGTATGACCTGCGCCCGAGCTTTACATCAAGACGTTGCATGGACGGCGAGTGCCTTCGCAATGTCGCCGGCGACCGCGCCCGGCGCGCGCCCGTCGGTTCTGATCGTGATCGCGGCGATCGAGCGGTAGAGCGGATCGCGCGTGCGTGCGAGCTCCTCGAGTTTCGCGCGACGGTCCGCGGCCGCGAGCAGCGGGCGGTGCTCGCTCCGGCGCGTGCGCTGAAGCTGCTGCTCGATGGTGGTGTCGAGAAAAACCACGGTTCCCCGCGCCGCGAGCCGCTCGCGGTTGACAGGCAGAAGTATCGCGCCGCCACCGGTCGCCAGCACGATACCTGCGGTCCGGGTCAATGCATCGATCACGTCGCGCTCGCGGATCCGGAATCCCTCCTCGCCTTCACGCTCGAAGATGTATGCGATGTCGACGCCGGTGCGCGACTCGATTTCCGAGTCGCTGTCCGCGAACGGCAATCCGAGCCGGCGGGCCAGCTGGCGCCCGACCGCGGTCTTGCCGGAACCCATCGGTCCCACGAGGAAGATGCTCTGAATCACGCTTGCTAATGGTGCCGGGTCGTACTTTCGTAATCTACGCCTACGTGTAGAT
>JBOHZO010000066.1:0-18435 GCA_050738555.1 Steroidobacteraceae bacterium
CGGCCGGCCTCGGCACGCGCGTGCTTGCGGGCGCCGAATCGCTCGCGACGGTGGCCTCCTTGCCGCAGGCCGAGCTGGTCATGGCGGCGATCGTAGGCGCCGCCGGCCTTGCGCCTACGCTCGCCGCCGCCGAAGCGGGCAAGCAACTCCTGCTCGCGAACAAAGAGTCGCTGGTCCTCGCGGGTGAACTGCTGCTCGATGCCGCACGCTCATCCGGCGCGCGGATCCTGCCGATCGACAGCGAGCACAACGCGATCTTCCAATGCCTGCCGCCGCGGCGGGATCCGAGAGGCGCGCCGCCGGGTGTCGCGCGGGTCGTGCTGACCGCCTCGGGCGGCCCGTTCCTGAAGACCCGCCGCGAGGACCTCGCCGCCGTCACGCCGGAACAGGCCGTCGCGCATCCGAACTGGCGCATGGGCCCGAAGATCTCGGTCGATTCGGCCACGCTGATGAACAAGGGTCTCGAGATCATCGAGGCCTGTCATCTGTTCGCCGTCACGCCGGAGCGGGTCCGTGTGATCATCCATCCGCAGAGCATCGTGCACTCGCTCGTCGAGTTCGACGACGGCTCGGTCATCGCGCAGATGAGCCATCCGGACATGCGCGTGCCGATCGCACACGCGCTCGGCTGGCCGGAGCGGATCGCGTCAGGGGCCCCTGCGCTCGACCTCGTCCAGATTGCGAGGTTGTCGTTCGAAGCTCCTGATCTGGAAAGGTTTCCGTGCCTCGCCATCGCCGAGGAAGCGGCCCGCATCGGCGGAACGGCACCGGCGGTGCTGAACGCGGCGAACGAGGTCGCCGTGGCCGCGTTTCTTGGCAGGCGGCTGAACTTTGCGAGCATCGCGGGAGTCATTGAGAGCGTGTTGCAACGACACGAGGCGGGGCCCGTGCGAAGCCTGGACGATGCGCTCGCGGCGGACGCCTGGGCACGCGAGCGCACGGCCGCGGCACTTGAGTCGCGCCAGGCTGCCGGCGCATGAGCCTCGAAATCCTCGTTTCCGTCGTCGCCTTCATCGTCGCGATCGGCGTCCTGGTCACGGTGCACGAGTTCGGCCATTTCTGGGTCGCCCGCCGGCTTGGATTCAAGGTGCTGCGTTTCTCCATCGGTTTCGGCAAGCCGCTCGCGAAGCGCGTCAGCCGCGATGCCGACCAGGTCGAATACGTGCTCGCCGCGATACCGCTCGGCGGCTACGTGCGACTGCTCGACGAGCGCGACGGGCCGGTGCCGGAGGGCGAGGAGCATCGCGCCTTCAATCGCCGGCCGCCGCTCGCGCGCATCGCCGTGCTGTTGGCGGGACCGGCGGCGAATGTCCTGTTCGCAATCCTCGCGTACTGGGTGTTGTTCATGCAGGGCGTGCCGGGTCTGAAGCCGGTGATCGGCGAGGTGGCGCCGGAGTCGTACGCTGCCCGCGCAGATCTCCGCGCGCTCGACGAAATCGTCGCCGTCGGAGGCCAGGCAACCCGGACGCGCCAGGCGGCGGTGCTCGCGATCCTGGAGCGTCTGGTCGACGAGGGGGTCGTGCCGGTCGAAGTGCGGAACGAGTACGGCGGCACACGCCAGCTGACGATCCGTGTTCCTGAAGGGGAGCGCAGGGCGCTGACCGAACCCGGCACCCTGATGCGCGGCCTCGGATTCTACTTCTGGTATCCGCCGCAACCGGTGGTCGTCGGCAGCCTGACACCGAACGAACCGGCGGCGCGCGCGGGGCTCGCGCTAGGCGACCGCATCGTGGACGTCGACGGGACGGCGGTCCCGGACTACATGAAATTCGTCGCCGAAATTCGCGCGCGGCCCGGGCGCCCGACTCGCATGACCGCGATTCGCGACGGACGGACGCTGACATTCGACCTGGTGCCGAAGGCCGTCGTCGAGAATGGCCGGACGGTCGGCAAGATCGGCCTCGGCGCGGCGCTCGCCGAGGGGACCGTGTTTCCCGAGCGCATGCGGACGCTCGAGCGCTACGGCCTATTCGCCGCGCTGGTGCCCGCCGCGCGCGAAACCTGGCAGAAGAGCGCGCTGACGGTACGTTTCCTCTGGCGCATGGTGACCGGCGACGTGTCGACGAAGAACATCTCCGGTCCCATCAACATCGCGCAGTATGCCGGGCTGACGGCGACCGAGGGATTCACCTACTATCTCGGTTTCCTGGCGCTGGTGTCGATTTCCCTCGCGGTGCTGAACCTGCTGCCGGTGCCGGTGCTGGACGGCGGCCAGATCGTCTTTCAACTCGTGGAAATGGTGAAGGGCGCGCCGCTGTCGGTGAAGGCGCAGGTGTTCGGGCAGAAGGTCGGCATCGCGATGCTCGTCGCCCTGATGGGCTTCGCGTTCTACAACGACCTCACGCGGCTCTTCGGCTGAAGTCGCAGGGAACCACGGCAACATGCTGCGTCGGCTCATCGCAGGATTCCTTTTCGCCCAAGCCGGCGCGGCACTCGCGCAGCTGCCCGGCGAATTCACCGTCGGGGACATCCGCGTCGAAGGCCTGCAGCGAATCTCCGAGGGCACGGTCTACAACTACCTGCCGGTCAATATCGGCGACCGCATGGACCAGCGCCGCATCCAGGAGGCGATCCGCGCGCTGTTCGCGACCGGCTTCTTCAGCGACATCGAGGTCCGCCGGGATGGCGAGACGCTCGTCGTCGCAGTGCGCGAGCGCCCCTCGATCGAGAGCTTCGAAATCACCGGCAACAAGGACATCAAGACCGAGGACCTCCAGAAATCGCTGCGCGCAGTCGGCCTGGCGACGGGCAAGACCTTCGATCGCTCGGTGCTCGAGGAGGTGCGGAGCTTCATGACCGACCAGTACTTCAGCCGCGGCAAGTACGCAGTGCGCATCGATCCGCAGGTCGAGGAAGTGCCGGGCAACAAGGTCCGCATCAAGATCGACGTCGTCGAGGGCGACCGCGCGCGCATCCGCCAGATCAACCTCGTCGGCAACACGGCCTATGACGACAAGGAGCTGCTCGACGCCCTGGAGCTCCGCACCCCCAACTGGCTGTCGTGGTACCGCCAGGACGACCGCTACTCGCGCGAATCGCTGCAAGGCGACATCGAGACGCTTCAGTCCTGGTACCAGGACCGCGGTTACGCCAACTTCGAGGTGGAGTCGACCCAGGTCGCGATCGCACCCGAGAAGGACGACATCTTCATCACGCTCAACCTGCGCGAGGGCGAGGTGTACAAGGTCGGCGAGGTCAAGGTGGCCGGCACCATGAAGGTTCCGGAGGCGGAGCTGAGGCGGCTGCTGATCGTCAAGCCGGGGCAGGTGTACTCGCGCAAGCTCATCACGCAGTCCCAGGAGCTCATGTCGTTCCGGCTCGGCGTCGAGGGTTACGCCTTCGCGAAGATCGACCCGGTGCCCCAGGCAAACGAGGAGACGAAGACCATCGATCTCACGTTCTTCGTCGATGCGGGCAATCGCGCCTATGTGCGCCGCATCAACTTCATCAATACGAGCGCGATCGACGACGAGGTGCTGCGGCGCGAGATGCGCCAGATGGAGGGATCGTACCTGTCGAATGCGCTGCTCCAGCGATCGAAGGAGCGGCTCCAGCGGCTGCCGTACATCGAGAAGGTCGAGTTCGAATCGACCCCCGTCCCCGGCACGCCGGATCTCGTGGACGTCGACTTCGACGTCAAGGAAGGACTGCCGGGCCAGTTCAGCGGCGGCATCGGCTATTCCGAGTCCCAATCGTTCATCCTGAACGGCAGCTTCGTGCATTCGAACTTCATGGGTACGGGCGAGCGCGTGGCACTCGAGCTCCTCACTGGCCGGTTCTCGCAGTCGTACAGCCTCTCGCATACCGATCCGTACACGAACGTGGACGGCATCTCGCGCACAATGGCGCTGCAATACCGGGACATCACGCAGTTCGTGTCAGCCGCATCGGATTTCTCGACCACGACCATGTCGGCGACGCTCGAGTACGGCTATCCGATCACGGAGTTCCAGGGGCTGCGCTTCGGGCTCATCGCCCAGGTCTCCGACCTCATCGTCAATCCGGCGAACAGCGCGCCGGAGGCGGTCACCTGGGTGCGGAACAACGGCAATCCCTATACGCGGGTCATCGAGCGCGAGTTTCCGAACCCCGACGACCCGGATGACCCGACGATCATTACGACGACGCTCTTCGGCACAGAGTTCAACACCCTCGAGCTCGTCGGCGGCTGGTACTACGACTCGCGGAACCGCGCGATCTTCGCGGACCGCGGCGTGCAGCACTCGGCCAGCCTGGCCGTGACGGCGCCCGGAAGCGAGGTCGACTACTACACATTCCGCTACGACTACCTCCAGCTCTTCCCGCTCTACAGGCAGTGGACGCTCGCGCTCTCGGCCGAGCTCGGTTTCGGCGATGCGCTCGGCAAGGACACCAGCGCGCTGCCCCCCTATCGCCAGTTCTATGCGGGCGGCCCAGGATCGGTTCGCGGCTTCACCGAGAGCCGGCTCGGACCGAAGGACGGCTTCGGCAATCCCTATGGCGGCAACATGAAGGTCATCGGCCGGGCGGAGCTCCTGTTCCCGGTGCCGGAAAAGTGGCGGGCGAGCACGCGCATCAGCGCGTTCTTCGACGTCGGCAATGTCTTTTCCCAGGGCTCGTCCATCGACTTCGTCGGCGAAGACGGTCGCACGCCGGTGGACTACGAGTTCGATTACAATGAGTTGAAGCAATCCGCGGGCCTTGCCGTCCAATGGATGGCTCCGCTCGGGATATTCCGGTTCAGCTATGGCATCCCGCTGAATGAGTTCAAGGGCGACGGCATCCGTTTTGCGGACGAGGTCGAGCGCTTCCAGTTCACGATCGGCTCCGCATTCTAATAGTCGAGGCTAGATGACACCCATGACGAGGCACATTCTTTCCTGCGCGCTACTGGTCGCCGCGGCACTCGCGGCAGCACCCTCAGGCGATGCCGCCGAGCTCAAGATCGGCTTCGTCAATTTCGGCCGCCTGCTCGAGGAGTCGCCGCAGGCGAAGACCGCCCAGCAGGCGCTCGAAGGCGAATTCCTGCCGCGCCAGCGCGAAGTCGCTGCCCAGCAGAAGTCGCTCGAGGAGAAGCGCGACAAGCTCAAGAAGGAAGCTGCCGTGATGTCGGAGGCGGATCGCGTCAGGACCGAGCGCGAGATCCGCGATCTCGAGCTCAACGTGACGCGCCGCTTCAACGAGCTCCAGGAGGACCTGAATCTCCGCCGCAACGAAGAGGTGGGGCGGATGCAGCGCGCGCTGCTGCAGGAAGTCCAGTCCTACGCCAAGGCGAACGGCTATCAGCTCGTCGTCAGCGAAGGCGTGCTGTTCGCCGCGGAGGGCGTTGACATCACCCCGCAGGTCGTGGCCGCGATCAAGGCCAAGTCGCCGGCGCCCGCGACTCCGCCCAAGACCTGAGTATCCGCCAGGAAAGCGCCGCGATGGCGATCACGCTCGGCGAGCTCGCCGTCCGCTATGGACTGGAGCTCGCCGGCGATCCGGAGCAGGCGATCGAGGGCGTCGCGGCGCTCGCCGCGGCGACGCCCGGCAAGCTCTCCTTCTGCACCGGCCCCAAGTACCGCAAGCAGCTCGCGGCCACGCGCGCGACCGCGGTCGTCGTGCCGCGTGAGCTCGCCGCGGAATGCCCGGTCGCGGCGCTCATCAGCGCGCGACCTTACGCCAGCTTTGCGCGCATTGCCGCCGGCCTGAACCCGCCCGCGCCGGTGCAGGCAGGCGTCGCGCCCGGCGCGCAGATCGCGGGATCGGCGAAAGTCGCCGCGAGCGCGTGGATCGGGCCGCATGCCGTGGTCGGCGCGGGCGCCGTGATCGGCGAGCGCTGCTCCGTCGGACCGCACTGTGTCATCGAGGACGGCGCTCGGCTCGGCGACGATTGCCGGCTCCAGGCCGGCGTGACGATCTGCCGCGACGTATCCATCGGCGCGCGCTGCGTGTTCAAGCCGGGCGCGGTCGTCGGCAGCGACGGCTTCGGGTTCGCGCCCGACGTGGACGGCTACGTCAAGGTTCCGCATCTCGGCAGCGCGCGGCTCGGGAATGACGTCGAAGTCGGCGCGAACACGACGATCGATCGAGGAACCATCGATGACACCGTCATCGACGACGGCGTGAAGCTGGACAACCAGGTGCAGGTCGGCCATAACTGCCGCATCGGGGCCCACACGGTGATCGCCGGCTGCGTCGGCATTTCGGGGAGCACGATCATCGGCAGCCGCTGCATGATCGGCGGCGCGGTGGGAATCGCCGGTCACCTCGAGATCGGCGATGAGGTCGTCGTGACAGGCTATTCGCTGGTCACGCACGCGCTGCCCGGCCCGGGAACCTATTCCTCGGGCATGCCGGCGATCGAGGCCGCGAAATGGCGCAGGGCGGTCGCGCGCCTGCACCGGCTCGAACGGGAGAAGAAGCGATGAGCGAAGGGTTTCCGATGGACATCCAGGCCGTGCTCGCGCAGCTTCCGCACCGCTATCCGTTCCTGCTGGTCGACCGCGTCGTCGAATGCGTGCCGGGCAAGCGCATCGAGGCCATCAAGAACGTCACCGTGAATGAACCGTTCTTTCCCGGGCATTTTCCGGGTCGGCCGGTGATGCCCGGGGTCATGATCCTCGAGGCGCTCGCGCAGGCGGCGGGAATACTGGCGTTCAAGACCGCGGGCGTGGTGCCGGACCAGCACTCCCGGTTCTACTTCGTCGGCATCGACGGCGCGCGCTTCCGGCGCCCGGTCGAGCCCGGCGACCAACTCGTGTTGAAAGCGACCCTCGAGCGGTCGGTCCGGGGAATCTGGAAATTCGCAACGGTCGCCGAAGTCGACGGCGCCGAGGCCGCATCGGCCACGATGATGGTCGCGCCGGAGGTCAAGCCTTGATCGATCCGCGGGCGATCGTCGCGCCGGACGCCGAAATCGGCGACGGGGTGGAGATCGGACCGTTCACCGTGATCGGGTCCGGCGTCCGCATCGGCGCAGGCTGCTGGATCGGGCCGCACGCGGTCGTCAACGGGCCGACCACGCTCGGCCGCGACAACAAGGTGTTCCAGTTCGCCTCGGTCGGCGACGCACCGCAGGACCGGAAATACGCCGGCGAGCCCACGAAACTCGAGGTGGGGGAGCGCAACGTGTTCCGGGAATTCTGCTCGATCAACCGCGGCACCGCAGGCGGCCGGGGCACCACCACGATCGCGGACGATTGCCTGTTCATGGCGTACTCGCACGTCGCGCACGATTGCATCGTCGGCAGCCACTGCATCATGTCGAACTGCACTGCCCTGGCGGGCCATGTCGAGCTCGGCGACTGGGTGATCCTGTCCGGCTACGCCGGCGTTCACCAGTTCTGCAAGGTCGGCGCGCACTCGTTTCTGGCCAACAATGCGGCGGTCACGCGGGACGTCCCGCCCTACCTGCTGGTGGCGGGTTCTCCCGCCGAGCCCAAGGGAGTCAACAGCGAGGGACTGAAGCGGCGCGGTTTTGACGCGGCGCAGATTCTCAACATCAAGAGCGCCTATCGTCTTTTCTACCGGTCGGGACTCAAGCGGACCGATGCCGAGGCAGAGCTCCGCGCGCTCGTGCCGTCCCAGCCGGAGCTGAAGCCGTTCGTGGATTTCCTCGCCGCCAGCGAACGCAGCATCATTCGTTGATGGCTGCCGACCGCGCGCTGACGATCGGCCTCGTCGCCGGCGAGTCGTCCGGGGACAATCTCGGCGCGGCTCTGATTCGCGCGCTCAAGGCGCGCGCGCCGGGCGTCCGCGTCGTCGGCGTCGCGGGGCCCGCGATGGCGGCGGCGGGCTGCGAGTCCTGGGCGCGGTCGGAGGAGCTTGCGGTGATGGGGCTCTTCGAGGTGCTGCATCATCTGCCGCGCCTGCTGCGCCTGCGCGGCCGCATCCGGAACGCCATGCTCGAGCTGAAGCCGGACGTGTTCGTCGGCATCGATGCGCCTGAATTCAACCTGGGACTCGCTCCGGCGCTCCATGCCGCGGGGATCCGCACCGTCCAGTACGTGAGCCCGCAGGTCTGGGCCTGGCGCCGCGGCCGCGCCCGGCGCATGGCGGGCTTCCTCGATCTCGTGCTTTGCCTCCTGCCGTTCGAACGCGCGGTCTACGAAGAAGCAGGCTTGCGCGCGATTTTCGTCGGGCATCCGCTCGCAGATCGGCTGCCGCTCGTTCCGGACCAGGCCGCCGCGCGCGGAGAGCTCGGCCTCGCGTCCGATGCCCCGGTCATTGCCTTGCTGCCCGGCAGCCGCATCGGCGAAGTGTCGCGCCTCGCCGGCGACTTCGCGGGCGCCATCGCCTGGCTCGCCGGGCGCCGCCCGGGCCTGCAATTCATCGCGGCCCTGGCTGATGACCGTACCCGCAGCATTTTTGAACGATCGCTGGCGCTGCATGCGTCTGGAGCCTCGGTTCACATCGTGGAAGGCCGGGCTCACGCGGTGCTGACGGCGGCGAGCGTGGTGCTCGTGGCCTCGGGGACGGCGACGCTCGAGACACTCCTCTGCAAGCGGCCGATGGTCGTCGCCTATCGCCTGGGCACGCTGACCGCGCTCGCACTCCGCCGCCTCGGGCTCATGAAGGCGGCCCATTTCGCGCAGCCCAATCTCCTCGCAGGCCGGGCCGTCGTCCCGGAGCTTGCACAGGGCGAGGTGACGCCGGAGCGGCTCGGCCGGGAAATCGAACGCTGGCTCGATGAGCCGGAGGCGGTCGCCGAACTGCAAGTGCTCTTTACGGCCATCCACAGGCAGCTCAGGCGGGGCGCGAGTGAACAGGCGGCGGAGGCGGTGCTCGGCCTCGCCCGGGCGCAGGCGCCGTGAGCCGCCGGATCGCCACGCGGCCACGGCTTGCCGGTGGCCTCACGGCCGGCGTCGACGAAGCTGGCCGCGGGCCGCTCGCCGGACCCGTCGTCGCCGCCGCCGTGATCCTGGATTCGCGGCGACCGATTGCGGGCCTGCGCGATTCCAAGCTGCTCTGCCCGGAGGTCCGCGAGCGCCTCGCGGTCGAGATCCGCTCGAAATCCATCGCCTGGGCAATCGGCTGGGCCGACGCGGGCGAGATCGACGTGCTGAACATCCTGCAGGCGAGCCTGCTCGCGATGCGCCGCGCGCTCCAGGGACTCGCGGTCGCCCCGGGCCGCGTGCGCGTGGACGGCGATCGCTGCCCGGCGGAAGCCATGCTCGGCTTCTCCTGCGGCATCGACGCCGTGGTGCGGGGCGACGCGCGCATCCGCGAGATCAGCGCAGCGTCCATCCTGGCCAAAGTCAGCCGTGACGCCTGGATGACCCGCGTTGCCGGGGTCTATCCCGACTACGGTTTCGAGCGCCACAAAGGCTATGCCACCGAAGAGCATTTGCGGCGGCTGGAACGGTTCGGCGCCTGCCGTCTGCACCGCCAGAGCTTCGCGCCGGTAAGATCGCAGCATGCATTCGACTGAACCCCGGTCACGCGATCCGCAATTCGTCCATCTGCGGCTGCACACCGAGTATTCGCTCGTCGACGGTATCGTCCGCGTCCCGCGGCTGATGCGCGCGGTGGCGCAGGCCGGCATGCCCGCCGTCGCTCTGACCGATCACGGCAACCTGTTCGCGATGGTCAAGTTTCATCGCGAGGCGGAGCGGCGGGGCGTGAAACCGATCATCGGCGTGGATCTGTGGATTCGGGACGCGAACGAGCGCGCCGAACCCACGCTACTGACGCTGCTCGCGCAGAACCCGGACGGATTTCGCAACCTCACGCGGCTCGTCTCGCGGAGTTATCTCGAAGGGCAGGACGGGGGCCGGCCCCTGCTATCGCGGGACTGGCTGGGTGCCGATTCGACCACGGGCCTGATCGCCCTGTCGGGCGGGTCGCAAGGCGACATCGGCCGGGCGCTCCTTGCCAACCGCGCAGCGGACGCTCGCGAGCTGCTCGACCGCTGGCTTGCGCTGTTCGGCGACCGTTTTTACCTGGAGGTCCAGCGCACCGGGCGCACGGGCGAGGAGGAACACATCGCCGGCGTGCTGGCGCTGGTGGCCTTGCGACCGGCGCCGGTGGTCGCGACCAACGACGTGCGCTTTCTCGAGCGCGGCGAATTCGACGCGCACGAGGCGCGGGTCTGCATCCACGAGGGACGGCGGCTCGACGATCCGGATCGGCCGCGGCCTTACTCCGCCGAGCAGTACCTGAAGCCGCCCGGCGCGATGGCGGCGCTGTTCGCGGACCTGCCCGAGGCATTGGCGAACAGCGTGGAGATCGCGCGGCGCTGCTCGTTGCCGCTGCCGCACGGGGATATCTTCATGCCGGCCTTCGAAGTGCCGGACGGCACCACGGCGCCGGAGTTCCTGCGGAAGCTCGCCGCGGAAGGGCTCGCGCGGCGGCTCTCCGGCGCCACGGACGATGCCCCGCGCTATCGTCAGCGCCTCGACGAGGAAATCGCCGTGATCTGCGGCATGGGTTTCGAGGGATATTTCCTCGTGGTTGCGGATTTCATCCGCTGGGCCCGCGAACAGGAGATCCCGGTCGGGCCGGGACGCGGCTCGGGCGCGGGCTCGCTCGTCGCCTGGGCGCTCGGCATCACGGACCTCGACCCGATTCGGCACGAGCTGCTGTTCGAGCGGTTCCTGAACCCGGAACGCGTCTCGTTGCCCGACTTTGACATCGACTTCTGCATGTCGCGCCGCGACCGCGTGATCGAGTACGTGGCGGACCGATATGGGCGGGACCGCGTCTCGCAGATCATCACCTTCGGGTCGCTCGCCGCGCGCGCGGTGGTGCGCGACGTAGGGCGCGTGCTCGGCCTGCCGTACGGCTTCGTCGACGGCGTCGCCAAGCTCATTCCCTTCGAGCTCGGCATCACGCTCGCGGACGCGCTCGAGAAGGAGCCCGAGCTCGCGCGTCGCTATGGCGCCGAGGACGACGTGCGCGACCTCATCGAGCTTGCGCGCAAGCTCGAGGGGCTCGCGCGGAACGCAGGCACGCACGCGGGCGGCGTCGTGATCGCGCCGTCGCCGCTCACCGACTTCACGGCGCTCTATTGCGAAGCGGGCGGCGCGAGCGTCGTGACGCAGTTCGACAAGGACGACGTCGAGCAGGTCGGGCTCGTCAAGTTCGACTTTCTCGGGCTCCGCACACTCACGATCATCGACCGGACGGTGAAGCTCATCAACGCGCGCCGGCTCGCTTCCGGCGAGGCGCCGCTCGATCTTGCGCGCCTGCCGCTCGACGACGCCGAGACGTACAAGCTCCTCCGGACCTGCCGCACGACGGCGATCTTCCAGCTCGAGTCGCGCGGGATGAAAGATCTCGTGCGCAAGCTCCAGCCCGACTGCTTCGACGACATCGTGGCGCTCGTCGCGCTGTTCCGGCCTGGCCCGCTCCAGTCCGGGATGGTGGACGACTTCATGGCGCGCAAGCACGGGCGCAACAGCGGCGCGATCGACTACCTGCATCCGCGCCTCGCCGGAATTCTGAAGCCCACCTACGGCGTCATCCTCTATCAGGAGCAGGTGATGCAGATCGCGCAGACGCTGTCGGGATACACGCTCGGCGGCGCGGACCTGCTGCGCCGCGCGATGGGCAAGAAGAAGCCGGAGGAAATGGCGACGCAGCGCTCGGTGTTCGTCGAGGGCGCCGTGCAGCGCGGCGTGCCGGCTGCGCGCGCGGGCCAGATCTTCGACCTGATCGAGAAATTCGCGGGCTACGGCTTCAATAAATCGCACTCCGCGGCCTACGCGCTCCTCGCTTATCAGACCGCCTGGCTCAAGGCGCACTACCCCGAAGCCTTCATGGCGGCGGTGCTCTCCTCGGACATGGAGCACACCGACAAGGTCGTTTCCTTCATCGACGAGTGCAGCGGCATCGGGCTCGAGGTGCTGCCGCCGGACGTCAACGCCTCGATGTACGCGTTCACGGTCGCGGGTCCCGGCACGATCCGCTACGGCCTCGGCGCGATCAAGGGAGTCGGGGAGGGCGCCGTGGACGCGATCGTCCGCGAGCGCGAGCGCGGCGGCGCATTCCAGGATCTCGCGGACCTGTGCCGGCGCGTGGATCTCCGACTCGCGGGCAAGCGCACGCTCGAAGCGATGCTGAAATCGGGCTGCTTCGATTGCTTCGGCCGGACGCGCGCGACGCTCGCGCAGGCGCTGCCGGCCGCGATCCAGTCCGGTGAGCAGCGGACGCGCGCGTTCGCGGCCGGCCAGGACGACCTGTTCGGCGGCCTCGCGGGACCTGCGCCCGGACTCGCGCAACCGCCGATCGAATTTGCCGCCGTGCCCGAATGGAGCGAGGCGCAGCGGCTGCAGGGCGAGCGCGAGACGCTGGGGCTGTTCCTGTCGGGGCATCCGATTGCCGAATATGAGCAGGAACTGCGACAGGTGGCGCCGGCGCGAATCGTGGACCTCGGCGGCCCCCGGCCGGCTGCGGACGCCCGCGGCCATGGCGCCGGAAAAAACGTGACTGTCGCGGGCCTCGTGCTCGAGCTGCGCCGCCGCGGCGCGCGCATGACGCTGCTGCTCGACGATCGCAGCGCGCGCATCGAAGTGAGCCTGTTCGAGGACGTCTGGCAGCAGCATCGCGCGGTGATTGCGCGCGACGCGATCCTGGTCGTCGAAGGGCAGCTGCGTTTCGACGAGTTCATCGAGGAGTGGCGCATCAACGCAAGGAAACTCACGCCGATCCATGAGCTTCGCGAGCGCGAGGCGCGCAGGCTTCAGATCCGCCTTCCGGCCGGCGGCGGCGACGGGAGCCTGCTCTCGCGGCTCGAGGAAACGCTGCGGCCGTGGCGCGGCGGGCGCTGCGGCGTCGACGTGCATTACATCGGCGGCGAGGCGCGCGGAACGCTCACGCTCGGCGAGGAATGGTCGGTGACGCCCGCGAAGGCGCTCCTCGACGAGCTCGCGAAGCTGGTGGGCCGGGACGGCCTCAGGCTGACCTACGGGCCGCGCGCGGACTGACCGTTATACTGCGCGCATGCCGCTCCAGTTCCTCGACTTCGAACAGCCGATCGCCGAGCTCGAGGCGAAAATCGAGGAGCTGCGCTTTCTGGCCGAGGGCTCCGATCTCAATACTTCCGAAGAAATCGACAAGCTTCGTGCCAAGAGCCGGTCGCTCGCGACGAGCATCTTCACGAACCTCACGTCGTGGCAGATCACGCAGCTCGCCCGCCACCCGCAGCGGCCTTACATGCTCGACTACGTCCCGATCGTCTTCACCGAATTCCAGGAACTGCATGGCGATCGCATGTACGCGGACGACCAGTCGATCGTCGGCGGCATCGCGCGCCTCGCCGGCACGCCGGTCATGGTGATCGGCCAGCAGAAAGGGCGCGACACCAAGGAGCGCGTGCGGCGCAACTACGGCATGCCGAAACCCGAAGGCTATCGCAAGGCGCGGCGGCTGATGCTGACGGCGGAGCGCTTCGGCCTGCCGCTCGTCACGCTGATCGACACGCCCGGCGCCTATCCCGGCATCGGCTCGGAAGAGCGCAACCAGAGCGAGGCGATCGCGCGAAACCTCTTCGACATGGCGCGGCTCGCAGTCCCCATCGTGAGCTGCGTCATCGGCGAAGGCGGCTCTGGCGGCGCGCTCGCGATCGGCGTCTGCGACCGCCTGCTGATGCTGCAATACAGCATCTATTCGGTGATTTCGCCCGAAGGCTGCGCATCCATCCTCTGGAAGAGCGCCGACCGCCGCGAGCTCGCGGCCGAGGCCATGGGCATCACGGCCGAGCGCCTGTCGAAGCTCGACCTGGTCGACGAAGTGATTCCCGAGCCGCTCGGTGGCGCCCACCGCGGCCCGCAGACGATGGCGGAGCGGCTGCGCGAGTCGCTCGTGCGCCAGCTCGAACCGCTGACCGCATTGCCCGTCGACCGGCTTCTCGCCGAGCGGCAGAAACGGCTCCGCGGTTTCGGGGTCTTTGGCGGGTCGATCGGAGGTTCCTAGGATGGAGTTTTCCGCGGAGCGCCTTGCGGCTTCGCTTGCGGTGATCGATGAATCCTGGTCGGGGGCGCGATTCTGCGTCGCGCTCTCGGGCGGGCTCGATTCGACCGCGCTCCTGCATGCGATGACTGCGCTCTGCCACCGCGAAGGCACAAGCAGCCTGCGCGCCGTGCACCTCGATCACGGCCTGCAAGCGGAATCGGCGGTCTGGGCGGATGTCTGTCGTGCGGCATGCCGCGCGGCCGGCGTGCCGCTCGAGGTCATCTCGCTCCGGCTCGTGCCCGAGGACGGCGCGAGCATCGAGGCCGCGGCGCGCGACGCGCGTTATGCGGCGCTCGCGCGAAACCTGCAACCCGGCGAATGGCTGCTGACGGCACATCATCGCGACGATCAGCTGGAAACGGTCCTCATCCAGTTGCTGCGCGGCGCCGGGGTCGCCGGTCTCGCCGCGATGCCGGCGCGCGCGTCCTTCGGCCGCGGCTGGCACGCACGGCCATTGCTCGACATCGATCGCGCCTGTCTCGCCGCGTATGCGAAGCGCCACGCGCTGTCCTGGATCGAGGACCCGATGAATGACGCGGAGCGCTACGACCGCGGGTGGCTGCGGGCGCATGTCTTGCCTGCAATCCGCGATCGCTGGCCCGCGGCGGCGGCCACCGTCGCGCGAAGCGCGGCGCACCTGGCGCAGGCATCGCGCTTGCTCGCGGAGGTCGCGGCGGCCGATGCGGCGGGCGTCCTCGAGGACGGGCGGCTCGGAGTCGAAGGCCTCCGGCTCTTGCCGCACGACCGCCAGGTCAACCTGCTGCGCTGGTGGCTGCGGTGCCAGGGCCTGCGGCCGCCGCCGGCGGGGCGCCTTGCCGCGTCGATGCGCGCATTCTTCGATGCGCGCCGCGATGCGGCTCCTCATCTGCGCTGGGACGGCGGCGAGCTCAGGCGTTATCGCGGGCGCCTGTATGCCTTGCCGCCGATGTCATCCGAGCCGTTGCCCGCGCCGGCCAGCGGGGCGTCACCGCGCATCGATCTTGGCCCCGGGCTTGGCCAGTTCGCTCTCATTGCCGGCGACGAAGGAGGGCTCTGCGCTGCCCGGGCCGGCGCCGCGACGATCCAGTTTCGCAGCGGCGGGGAATGCCTGCGGCCGCACGCGGCTCGCCCGCGCAAGCGCCTCAAGGATCTCTGCCAGGAAGCCGGCATCGTGCCCTGGATGCGCGACCGCCTGCCGCTCGTTTTCATCGGCGAGCGGCTCGCCGCGGTCGGCGACCTGTGGATCGACGTGGAATTCGCCGTGCCGCCGGGGGCGCCGGCGCTGAAGCCGGTCTGGACCGGTCGGCCGCGGCTCTACTAGCGCGTCAGCGCCAGCATTCGGCCGTTTTGTCGGTGCCGCCCGAGTCCTCGGCCGTGCGGATGCCGCGGTCGGTGACGCGGAAGATCTCGCACTGCGTGTCCTGGGCCTGATTGCCACCGGCGGCCGCCGTCGCGGACAGGGTATAGCTCGTGTCGTCGGCGTCGTCGATCGCGAGGTCGTACCAGCCGTTCTCGCTCGTGTCCGCCCCTTGCAACTCGCCGGCTGCGCAGTTCGGTGCGCCGGCGATGACGGTCGCGTACGTATTGCACTGGAGGTAGTACTTTTCCTGCTGCGTCGCGAGCGCGAGCAGCGCGTCCTTCGCGTCCGAGCGCTGGCTGCGGAGCACGTAGTTCCGGTAGGACGGAATCGCGACCGCGGCGAGTATCCCGACGATGATCATGACCACGACGAGTTCGATCAGGGTCACGCCGCGCTGCTTGTGCATGGGTTTCATTTCCTTGTGCCGGGCAGGGCCCGGCCGCTTGCGCGGCCGGGCTTTGCCATCAGTTCACTCCGGTCTGCCGCCACAGCGTCCGCACGGGCGCCAGGTTGGGAAGTGGATCGCAGGCCTCGACGCCGACCAGGCAGGGGGCCTCGCCGTCGAGGAACACGTAGACTACTTCCGGTGCAATGCCGCCTTGGGCCAGTTCGGCATCCCGGTCGTCGGCCGAATCGGGAGCCTCGTAATCCGGGTCGTCCGGATCGGTTATCCCGGTCTCACGGTCATAAACGGGGGCACCCGTATACGCGCTCACGGTGTACAGCCGGTTGGTGCCGAGGGCCGGCGAACAGGACGTACTCTGCGCCGTCGAGTCGCTGTTCGGCTCGTAGGTCGTGAACTGGATCATGCTCTGGACCGTCCGAGCCTCGGCCAGCGACTTCTCGCCCGTGAAGCCCGCTCCCGGCCGGCGCAGAT
Organism: Steroidobacteraceae bacterium; assembly: GCA_050738555.1. Taxonomy (GTDB): domain Bacteria; phylum Pseudomonadota; class Gammaproteobacteria; order Steroidobacterales; family Steroidobacteraceae; genus SCUD01. The sequence continues at coordinate 16,131 of JBOHZO010000066.1, forward strand.
CCAGCCGCCAGCCGCTCGCGCCCGGCGGGATGGTCGGCGTAATGTCGTCCGTGATGTCGATCAGGTTGACGTCCGCTTCCGTGATCACGGTCGCCGAGTCGTACTGCGCCTGCGTCAGGCGCGCGAACGGCCGGTGATCGCGCAGGCTGTAGAAGCGGTCCTCGGTGTCGAGATTGAGCGGATGTCCGCGGTAGCCCGAGCCGATGCCGATGTTGATCCAGGTCAGGCCGCCCGCGCTCAGGAACGCCGCATCCGGCGCGTTGTAGAAGCGCCGCGTCGTGGCATTCGGGTGTGACCCGAGGTGCGCGTTGCCGAGCGAGGCGAACACGCCGCCGGTCACGAGGTTGGCGCGCGTCTGGCCATTGTGGATGTCGAAGCGCCACACGCGCCCGCCCATGTCGCCCGCGTACATGCGGTCGGCGAAGCCGTCGCCCGTCAAGTCGAAGATCCGCACGTCGCCCGGTATGCCATGGAGCATCGACGCGTGACGGAGGTCGGCGGCGGTGTCGGTCGAAGGCCCGGCATACCACAGCACGTCACCGCTCTCGGCATCCACCATGAAGACCTGGTTGCCGGCGGAATCGAGGGCATACGGGCCATTGTCCTGCACCGTGTCATACCCGCCGCCGAACACCAGCACCTGCTGCGGGGTATTCTGCGTGGCGCCGCTGATGCTGACCCTGGCGACCGCGGGCGTCGACCAGCTCTGCCCGCCGCCCTTCAGCAGCTTGGCCCCGGCCTCGTTCGGCCCGATCTTCCACAAGAGTGTCGGGGCGTTGCGGTCGGTCACGTCGAGGCCGTAATACTCGCTGCCGCCGCGCCGCATGCCGAAGTAGATCCGGACTGTTTCGCCGAGCGCCGCCTCGAGCACGCCGTTCTGGTTGACCTCGTTCCGGATGACGCGAATGTTGCCGTCCAGTCCGTAGGTGCGGTCACTCACCGCCTCGTTGGTGTAGAGATCCCGGCCACGGGCAAGCATCTGCTGCGGCATGAAGGCCCACAGCTCGTTGCCGTTCACGGCATCGATGGCGTGCAGGTAGCCTTCGTTGGTCACCGCATACACGACACCGTCGACCGGATCGGGGTTCGCGACCGTGCCGCCATAGATGACGGTTGCCGGGCGGCCGTGCATCGGATCGCCCATCACCAGGCGGGCGTCGGTCGTCGAGCCGTCGGAATCCTCGTCATCGATGTCGGCGCCGCGCATCCAGTTGATCAGCGCGTCGCGGCCCGGCGCCTCGGCGGCCCCGAGGCCGAGCATCGCGGTCGTGATGGCCGCATTCGTGGTCACGACGGCGTTCGCGGCTGCTGTCAGCGCCGACGCCGGATTGATGTCGCTGTACACCGTGCGCGTCGCGACAGTCGGCAGTTCGTTCGCCGCGCCGCCGAGCTCCACGTTGTCGCCGTCAACGTTGGCCGACCAGAAGCTCTGGGCGGTCGTGCGGAAGAACCCGGTGGTGACTTCGACGGCCGGCGCCGCGTTGGCGTCGACGATCGTGCCGTCCGGCTCGAGCTTGTACTTCTTGAGGTTGCCCGACCAGGAGTAGGTCTCACTCGGGGCGAACACCGTGACGTACAGATCGTTCAGGTTCTGGGTGCGGTTGAAGGCGTTGACGGACACCGCCGGCGCCGTGAACGAGGTATTGAAGTCGAGGATCGTGTTGACGATGTCCGTCAGCACGGTGGTGAGCGTCGCGGTATCGCTCGCTTCATAAAACACGCCGCCGGCGCCGGCTGCCGTGTTCTGCAGCGCGGTCGAGCCGCTCACTTCCGGCCCGAAGCCGATCGTGTAGGTGCTGACGTTCTGCATGGCCGGGAGGGAGGGCCGCAGGTCGTTCTCGTACATGTACTTCGCGATCTCCTCGAGGCAGCGGCCGTCGCCGCTGCCGGCGCAGGAGCCGCCGATCAGGGCCTGGATCTCGGTATCGGCCGTGTTGTCGGAGGTCGGCAGGCCGTCCGTCAGCAGCACGATGAAATTGCGCTGGCAGGATTCGGTCAGCGGGCTCTGATAGACGCCGGTGTTCGGCGCCGGCTGGCGCGAACTCAGAATGCTCGGCTGCGCGATTGAGGGGGAACGCCGCGACGTCATGCCGTAATCGACGGCCCCTTGGCTCAGGTAGAGGTAGGCCTCGTACATCGTCTCCGCAAGGGGCGTGCAGCCGTCCGCATTGAGGTTCGCGATATCGGACTGCATGTTGGCGGAATTGGCGGCGACGTTCGCGATCTCGCGGAGCACCATGCCGCCTTCCGCGGTGGCTTCGTTGCTGCAACCGTCATTCGTATTGTTGCTGAAGCGCATCAGGCC
>JBOHZO010000067.1:0-7446 GCA_050738555.1 Steroidobacteraceae bacterium
CGAGCTCGCCGGTGAAGCTCACGCGAGCCAGCATCATCGGCACGCCGGCGACGCGGCCATGCGCCGCGCTCATGTGCGGTAACGCGCCGTGTGAGATGTCGCAGTCGGCAACCAATGGCGCGAGCACTTGGCGCGCGAGTGGTCCCTGCACGGCGATGACCGCCAATTGTTCCGTCGTGGACGTCAGCCACACGGCGAGATCCGGCCATTCGGTCTGGCGATAGTCTTCCATCATCGCGAGCACGCGCGCCGCGCCGCCGGTCGTCGTCGTCACGTAAAAACGGTCCGCTGTCAGGCGCGTGACCACGCCGTCGTCGAAGATGAAGCCGTCGTCGCGCAGCAGGATGCCGTAGCGCGCGCGGCCGGCCGCGAGATTCGTCCAGTTGTTGATGTAGAGCCGGTTCAGGAACTCGGCCGCATCGGGCCCAACGACCGCGATCTTGCCGAGCGTCGAAGCGTCGAAGATGCCGCAGCCCCTGCGGACGGCGAGGCATTCGCGCGCGACCGCGGCATGCATGTCTTCGCGGGCGCGCGGGAAGTAGCGCGCCCGTTTCCAGAGGCCGACGTCCTCGAACACCGCGCCGCGTTCTGCGGCCCAGGCGTGCATCGGCGTCTTGCGCACCGGATCGAACAGGTCGCCGCGCGCCACGCCCGCGAAACTGCCGAAGGTGATGGGCGTGTACGGCATGCGGAAAGTCGTGTGCCCGACCTCCGGGATGGGCTTGCCGAGGCGGCCGGCGACGATGCCGAGCGCATTGAGGTTCGAGGTCTTGCCCTGGTCGGTCGCCATCCCGACCGTGGTGTAGCGCTTGACGTGTTCGATGGAACCGAAACCCTCGCGCGCGGCGAGCGCGAGATCGTTGGCCGTCACGTCGTTCTGCCAGTCGACGAAGGCCTTCGAACCGGTGCGCGCGGGCGCCGCTGGCGATACGGCCGGGGATGTCTCGGCAGGCGCATTATTCCCGGTCACCGCGAAGCGCGGCACGATTGCATCATGGCCGCCCGCTTTCGCCGCAGCGGCGCCCTGGGCGGCGCCATCTTCCAGGGCCTCCGCCAGACCGTGAACGCCGCGGCAGGCGCCGGCTCCGCGTTCGCGTTCGGCCGAAATGCCCGGTACGAACGCCCGCGCCGCGTCATTCCACCGCAGCTTGCCGCGCGACTGGGAAAAGAGATGCACGCTCGGCGTGAATCCGCCGGACATCAGCACCAGATCGCAGGCCAGCGTCCGTCGTTGCCAGCCTCCGCGCTGGTCGGCCGCCGCGAGCTCGATGCCGCTGACGCGGCGATTGCCACGGATGCCGAGCACGACGGCGCGCATCAGCGTAGCGATGCCGGCGCGGCGCGCCGCCTGCGGCAGGCTTCCGGCGGCAGACTCGCGCAGGTCCGCGATCGCAGCCACCGGCACGCCCACGGCCTGCAGGTCGCGCGCCGCCGCGTAGGCACTGTCGTTCGACGTCACGATCACTGCGCGGGATCCCGCGCGCACGCCGTAACGATGGAGGTAGGTCCGCGCGGCGCCGGCCAGCATGATTCCGGGCCGGTCGTTGCCCGGGAACACCAGCGGTTGCTCGATCGCGCCGGTCGCCAGCACGACCTCGCGCGCCCGTACCTGCCACAGCCGCTCGCGCGCCTGGTCCGGATGCGGATTCGCCAGGTGCTCGGTGAGCCGTTCGTTGAGGCCGATCAGGTTGTGCGGGAAGTAGCCGAATGCGGTCGTGCGCGGGAGCAGCCGGACGCGCGCATGTTGCCGAAGCGCTGCCACCGTCCGTTCGAGCCAGGCCGCGCTGGTCAGGCCATCGATCCGGGCGGTCGCTCCCGCCAGCAGCGATCCGCCCATCTCCGCCTGCTCATCGCACAACATCACGCGCGCGCCGCTCTCCGCCGCGGCGAGCGCCGCCGCAAGCCCGGCGGGCCCGGCCCCGACCACCAGCACATCGCAATGCGCATAGCGATGCGCGTAGCGGTCCGGGTCCGGAAGCGCCGGCGCGCGTCCGAGCCCCGCCGCGGCGCGGATCAGCGGTTCATAGACGGCGGCCCAAAAGGAACGCGGCCACATGAAGGTCTTGTAGTAGAAGCCGGCGGGAAACAGTGGCGACAGCAGGTCGTTCACGCGCCCGAAATCGCAGCCCAGGCTCGGCCACCGGTTCTGCGAGAAAGCAGCAAGTCCGTCGTAAAGCTCGACCTGCGTCGCGCGCAGGTTCGGCGTCGTGCGCGCCGCATCGCGTCGCACCGTGACCAGTGCGCTCGGCTCTTCGGCGCCGGCGGTCAGGATGCCGCGCGGACGATGGTATTTGAACGATCTCGCCACGAGGTGCACGCCATTCGCCAGCAGTGCCGAAGCGAGTGTGTCGCCGTGAGCGCCCTCATAGGTCCTGTCGTCGAAAGTGAAACGCAATGGCCGTGACCGGTCGATGCGGCCGCCGCCCGCCGTGCGGAATGCGCTCACGGCCGCTCACCGATCCTGTAAGTGACCGAGAAATGATCGGTCGTCGTATCGCGCACCGCATTGAAGAAGCGGCCGCAGCCATGGACGTGGCGCCAGCGCTCGGCGTGCGAACCGCGCGAGTTCGTCCGCAGGTACAGATAATCCGTCCATTGCTGGTCGCTGAGCTCGGCCGGCCGCGGCGGCCGCGCGATGTGCGCCTGCCCGCCATAGGCGAACTCGATCTCAGGCCGCTTGCCGCAATACGGACAGTCGATCAGCAGCATCAGGGGAACCCTGGGTTCAGTGCGCGACGGCCGCGGCCGCGGCTTCGTCGATTAGCGCGCCCTCGCGAAAGCGCTCGAGCGTAAACGGCGCGTTGATGGGGTGCGGCTCGTCGTGTGCGATGGTCCAGGCGAACACCTGCGCGGATCCCGGCGTCGCCTTGAATCCGCCCGTGCCCCAGCCGCAGTTCACGTACAGGCCCGGCACCCGTGTCTTGCCGATGATCGGCGAGCGGTCCGGCGTCACGTCGACGATGCCGCCCCAGTTGCGCAGCATCCGCAGGCGGCGGAAGCAGGGAAACAACTCGCAGATCGCCTCCAGCGTGTGCAGGTTGACGTGCAGCGCGCCGCGCTGCGTATAAGAGGTGTAGGCGTCGGTGCCCGCGCCGATCACGAGCTCGCCCTTGTCCGACTGGCTGATGTACGCGTGAATGCTGTTCGACATCACGACGCAGGGGAAAACGGACTTGACCGGCTCCGACACCAGCGCCTGCAGCGGAAAGCTTTCGAGCGGCAGTTCCACGCCGGCCATGCGCATCACGACGCTGGAATTGCCCGCCGCCACCACGCCGATCCGGCGGCTCTGGATCAGTCCGCGCGTGGTCTCGAGCGCTTCCACCGCGCCATGCGTGCCGCGGCGGATCCCGGTGACCTCGCAGTTCTCGATGATGTCGACGCCCAGCGCATCGGCCGCGCGCGCGTAGCCCCAGGCGACGGCGTCGTGGCGGGCCGTTCCGCCGCGCCGCTGCAGCGCGGCGCCCAGCACCGGATAGCGGATGTCCGCCCCGACATTGAGCGGCGGGCAGAAAGCCTTCGCTTCCGCGGGCGTGAGCCATTCGTTGTCGACGCCATTGCAGCGGTTGGCATGCACGTGCCGCTTCAGCACCTGCACGTCATGCACGGTGTGCGCGAGCATCATCACGCCACGCGGCGAGAACATGACGTTGTAGTTCAGGGCCTGCGACAGGTGTTCCCACAGCTTGACGGCGTGGTCATAGAGCCTGGCGCTTTCGTCGAAGAGATAATTCGACCGGATGATCGTCGTGTTGCGGCCGGTGTTGCCGCCGCCGATCCAGCCCTTCTCGACCACCGCGATATTTGTCAGCCCGTGCTCGGCGGCCAGGTAGTACGCGGTTCCGAGGCCGTGTCCTCCGCCGCCGACGATGACGACATCATAGGCAGGCTTTGGCCCCGCTTTTCGCCACTGCTCGCGCCAGCCGCGGTGCCGGGACAGGCTCTTCCACAGCAAGGACAGGCCGGACCAGGATTGCCGCTTCACCGGACGGCGCCCTTACGCCTTCAGGTCCTTGTTTTCAGGATCGTAGGGCGAGTCGACCAGCACCGTCGATTTTTTCCTCTCACCCAGAATCTCAATCTGCAGGGGCGTGCCGACGGCGGCAAACGCAGTCTTGACATAGCCGATCGCGAGACTTTTCTTCAGGACGTGTCCGAAGTAGCCGGACGTCGCGCGGCCGACCATCGTCCCCTTGTCATCGAACAACGGCTCGTTGCCGAGCGGGTCGGCGTCGCCGACGTCGTGGACTTCGATCGTCACGAACCGGTTGGGCACGCCGGCAGCGAGCTGTTTCTCCAACGCTTCCTTGCCGATGAATTCCCCCTTGCCCAGCCGCACGAAGCGATCGAGGCCGGTCTCGAATGGCGTGTAATCGGGGGTCATGTCGCTGCCCCACATGCGATAGGATTTTTCCAGGCGCAACGATTCCATCGCGCGCATGCCGGCCATGCCGATCCGGAATTCCTCGCCCGCCGCGAACAGCGCGTCGAACAGGTGATGCGCGTATTCGATGGGGAAATGCAGCTCCCAGCCGAGCGCGCCGACGAAATTCACGCGGAGCAGATAGACGTCCGTCGCGAGCCCCACCTCGCCTATCTGCGCGGAGAGCCAGGGGAAGGCCGCGTTGTCGAGCGCCACGTCCGCCAATTTCGCGAGCACTTCGCGCGATCGCGGACCGGCGAGCACAAAGCAGCCGCGACTCGTCGTGATGTTCGCGAGCGTGACCGACCCGTCCGCCGGCAGCATCTTCTGCAGGTAATCGCTGTCATAGCGCTCGGCGGCGCCGGCGCTGACTACATAGTAATGTTGCTCGGCGAGCTTGGTGATCGTGAACTCCGAGCGGATGCCGCCGCGGCGCGTGAGCGCGTGGCAAAGCGCCATCCGCCCGATCTTCCCCGGGACCTTGTTGGCGACCAGCCCGTCGAGCCAGGCCTCGGCACCCGGACCCGATACTTCGTGCTTCGTGAACGGCGTCAGGTCGATGACGCCGACGCCCGCGCGGAGCCGCCGGCATTCGTTCCCGACATGCTCGAAGTAATTCGAGCGCCGGAAGCTCCATTCGTCCTTTGCCTCGACGCCTGCCGGCGCGAACCAGTTCGCGCGTTCCCAGCCATAGCGCTGGCCGAATACCGCGCCCATGCCCTTTAGCCTGCCGTAAACCGGGCTGGTCTTGGCGGGTCTTGCGTCCGGCCGCTCCTCATCCGGAAAATGAATGACGAAGACATTCCGGTAGGTCTCTTCGTTCTTCTGCACGACGTAGCGCTTGCTGGTGTACGGCCCGAAGCGGCGCGGTTCGACCGCCAGCATGTCGATGCCCGGCTCGCCCTCGACGATCCACTCGGCGAGCTGCCACCCCGCTCCGCCGGCGGCGGTGATGCCGAAGCTGTGGCCCTCGTTGATCCAGAGATTGCGCAGGCCCCAAGCGGGCCCGACCATCGGGCTGCCGTCGGGCGTGTAGGAGATCGGACCGTTGACGATGTCCTTGATGCCGCAGTTGACGAGTGCGGGGACACGTTTCTGCGCGGCTTCGACATGCGGGAGCAGCCGGTCGATGTCGCCTTCGAACAGGCTCTTGCCGAACCACTCGGGCACGCCGTCGGCAAAGCGCGCCGGTGCTCCGGATTCATACGGCCCGAGGATCCAGCCCAGGCGCTCTTCTCGAAGGTAGTACGACTTGTCCGATTCGCGCAGCACCGCGAGCTCGCGCCCGCCGGCCTGGCGATAGCTCTTGAGCTCCGGCGACTCGTCATAAACGATGTACTGGTGCTCGACCGGTATCGCCGGCACGTTGAGGCCGAACAGGCGGCCGGTCCGGCGCGCGTAATTTCCGGTCGCGCAGACGACGTGCTCGGCGACGATGTCGTCTTTGTTCGTATTCAACCGCCATTCGCCGGAATGCGTGCGCGACGCCGCGATGACCTCGGTCTGCTCGTAGATCTCGGCGCCGCGCGCGCGTGCTCCCTTGCGGAGCGCCATCGTGAGGTCGGCGGGAGCGATGTGGCCGTCGTGCGGATGATAAAGAGCACCGATGATCGCAGGCGTGTCGGCGTTGCCGCCCAGTTCGACCAGCGGCCAGAGCGTCTTGACCTCGCGCGGCCCGATCACCTGGAACGGCACGCCGATCGTGTTCGCCGTGCCGCAGTACTTCTGGTACTCGTCCATGCGCTCGCGGCAGGTCGCAAGGCGCAGATTGCCGGTCACGTGAAAGCTCACGTCCTGGCCGGTCTCGGCCTGCAGGCGCTTGTACAGGTCGACCGAATACTTGTGCAGCTGGCCGACGGTGTAGCTCATATTGAAGAGCGGCAGCAGGCCGGCCGCATGCCAGGTCGAGCCGGCGGTCAACTCCGCGCGTTCGACCAGCACCACGTCCGACCAACCCTTGTGCGCCAGGTGATAGAGGGTGCTGACGCCGACCACGCCGCCGCCGATCACGACCACCCGCGCATGAGTTTTCATCGCAAAGAGCCTACGCCGCGGCCGCCCGCTCGTCGCCCGCGAGCGCGCGCTCCACTGCACGCGCTGCCTCCATCACGCGCCCTGCGATGCGATCCTCCGTGCCACGCTGCGGGAACCGGTATGCCGGCCCGTGGATGTGGATCGCCGCGATCGCCATGTCGCGCGCGTCGCGCACGGGCGCAGCGACCGAGTCGATTCCCTCGGCGAACTCCTCCAGACCCCACGCGTACCCGAGCCTTCGGACGTCTGCGAGGCGCATCCGAAGGCGCGGCGCGTCGGTCATCGTCCGGCGCGTGAGGGCGGCGAGCTCCTCACCGAGGTATGCCGTCAACGCATCCTCCGGCCACTCCGCGAGCAGGACGAGGCCGGAGGGCACGGCGTGCATGGGCGCGCGTATCCCCGTCCAGTTGCGCACCTGCACCGGGTTGTCCGACTCGACCTGGTCGACATAGAGGATCTCGTTCCCATCCGGAAGGCCGAGGCCCGCGTCCTCTCCGAGCTCGGCGACCAGGTCAGCGAGGAAAGGCCGGGCGATCGTGATGAGGCTCCGCTGCGGCGACACCGCCGCGGAGAGAGCCGCGACACCCGGGCCGATTCGCCAGCGAGCCCCGTCGAACCGTTCCACTGCGTCAACCGTCTCGAGCGTCGCAAGGAGGCGCGCGACGGTTGATTTCGGCAATCGCACGCGCTCGGCAACGGCCGTCACCCCGGCAGGCCGCCGGGCAATCTCTTCAAGGATGGCGAACGCGCGCTCGACCGACTGCACCATTGCGGAGCTTCCGGGGGTGAGTTAAGCTGTTCCAGCATACAGCACAGTCCCACGATACGGAACACTGCAAGAGGATACCGTCGTGACCGAGATCAATGAGCATCCCGGGGTCATGCTCTATTCGCGCATCCGCCGGTCGCCGTACTTCTATGCGTCGCGGCGTCACGGCGTGCAGCTGTACAGCTTCTACAACCACATGTACCACCCGCGCCACTACGGC
>JBOHZO010000068.1:0-10558 GCA_050738555.1 Steroidobacteraceae bacterium
GCCAGATTACGAAAGTACGACCCGGCACCGATGGAGACCCCCATGACTCGTCGAATGCAAACACTGCTTGCAGCCACGCTGCTGCTGTTCGCAACCCTGCCGGTGAGCGCCGCGTCGAAGGAAGAGCTCGATGCCAAGGTGCGCGAGGCGATTGAGGAACTTTACAAGCAGTCGAGCGCGGCCAAAGAACTCGCGGCCCGCGCTGCCGGGATGCTCGTGTTCCCCGAGGTCGTCAAAGGCGGCGTCGGAATCGGCGCCGAGTACGGCGAAGGCGCGCTCATCGTCGGCGGCAAGACGGTCGGGTACTACAACATCGCTGCCGGCTCGATCGGCTTCCAGCTCGGGCTCCAGAAGAAGAGCCAGGCCATCCTCTTCATGAGCAAGAGCGAGCTCGACAAGTTTCAGAAGAGCAACGGCTGGAAAGCCGGCGTCGACGGCAGCGTCGCGCTCGCGACGCTCGGCGCCGGCGGGCAGATCGACACCGAGACCGCCAAGAAGCCGATCATCGGCTTCGTCTATTCGAACAAGGGCCTGATGTACAACTTGACCTTCGAAGGCTCGAAGATCACCAAGATCGAGAAATAACCGGCAGCATCAGGATCCGCCGGAGACGCCGCCGGTCAGGACCAGGCGCATGGCTGTTTCAACCGAGAGTTCGAGCGGCACGACGCTCGAGCGCGGCAGCAGCATCGTGTAGCCGCCGATCTGGTAACTCATCGGAAAATACACCGCGATCAGGTCATCCTTGGCGTCGACGATACCGAGTTGCGAGGCGTCGTCGCGCGTCACGAATCCGATCAGATGGACATCGCCGAACCGTGCCAGCACCACCCGCTGCAGTTCGCGGCGCTTGCCGCCGGCCGGGAGCAGCTTCATGAAGTCGCGGGTCGCGCCATAGACCGTCTTGACCACCGGGATGTGGTCGAGGTAACTCTCCCAGGACGCCAGCGCACGCCGCACCGGCACCGTGTTGAACAGGAAGCCGATCGCGATGAGCAGCACGACGGCCGCGACGAAGCCCATGCCGGGGCGATAGACCTCGGCCGGAATCACCAGCAGCATGGCTTCCTTCAGCAGGGATTCGGTCGAGCTGACGAGCCACCACAGGAGCCACAGCGTGAAGAAGATCGGCAACACGACGATGAGCCCGCGCAGCAGCGCCCCACGTGTCTTGCGGAACATGGACTTCTCCTCTGGAGCCCGCATGATAACGGCCCCGCATCCGGCGGCCGTAGCGTTATCATTCCCGCCGGGGATCGGAACTCCGACACCGCAAGGAGCAGCCCATGACCATCGCCAAAGTCAGTGAAATCACGTCGACTTCCGAAAGGAGCTTCGCGGACGCGATCCAGAAGGGCATCAAGCGCGCGAGCAAGACGCTCAAGAACATCACGAGCGCCTGGGTCGCCGACCAGGAAGTGACGGTGGACAAGGGCAAGGTAACCGGCTACCGCGTGCGCCTGCGGATTACCTTCGTGCTGGAGAACTGAGTCGTGCGGCGCCTGCCGCTCATCCTGCTCGCATTCGCGATCGCCTGCGCGGCCGTGGCCGCCGGGCCGCTGTCGATCGACCCGAAAACGCTCGGCGAGCGCCAGGCCTGGGGCGACCGGTCGCTCGTCGTGCTCGACGTGCGCACGCCCGCCGAGTATGCGGAGGGCCACATCCCCGGCGCGCTCAACATTCCGCACACGGAACTCGCGGCACGAATCGCGGAGCTTGCGGACGCGCGCTCGCGCGACATCGTGGTGTACTGCCGCAGCGGCAATCGCACGGCGCAGGCACTCGAGGTGCTGGGAAACGCAGGATTCACGCGCCTGTTCCACCTCAAAGGCGACTACCTGCGCTGGAGTGCGGAAAACCGGCCGGTGACCCGGGTGCAGTGATCTACCGCTTCCTCGCGGACGCGGTCCTCGTCCTGCACCTCGCGTTCATCCTGTTCGTCGTGCTGGGCGGGCTCGTCGTGTTGCGCGCGCCGCGGCTCGCCTGGCTGCACCTGCCCGCGGTTGCCTGGGGCGTGCTGCTCGAGGTCTTCGGCTGGATCTGCCCCTTGACGCCGCTCGAGAACCGGCTGCGTGCCCTCGGCGGCGAGGGCGGCTACGCCGGCGGCTTCATCGAGCACTACTTGACGGCCCTGATCTATCCGGCCGGGCTGACACGCAGCATGCAGGTGGCGCTCGGTGTGATCGTCATCGCGATCAACCTGGTGATCTACATCCGGTTGCTGACGCGCCGCCGCGGCCGCGGCGTCACAGGTAGTGAATCAGCACATAGAAGCTGAGCAGCACTGCGAGCCACAGCGCTGTGGTCCCGATCGGCCAGGAACGCGCAAACCCGCCGTCCTCGCCGAAATGCCGGCGCAATCCCGCCGCCAGCCGAGCGCCGGCGAAGCGGCTCATTTGCACGACGCGTTCCGCGGCGAGGTCCATGGTCGCGAGAGCGCCCGCGCCGAGCCGGTAAAGCGCCACCCGCCATAACCAGTCGAAGTCCAGTGTCAGCGTCTGCGTCCGTTTCATCAGCGGCAGCAGCAGGAAGAACGCGAGCCCGGAGAACAGCAGGAGCTGCAGGTAGAACAGCACATTGCCGGCCGTGTAGGCGTCGAAATCCACCGGATACGGCAGCAACGCGTAAAACGGCTGCGGATACACACCGATGAGGAGACACAGGAAAGAGAACAGCAGCATCGCGGCGGCCATGTTCCACGGCGCGTCGCGCGGCCGCAGTCCGGAATCCTTCTGGAAGAACACGAACCACGGGAACTTGATGCCGGCGTGCAGGAACACGCCGGCGGAAGCCGCCGCGAGCAGGAAGTAAAGCAGCATCAAGCCGTCGCCCTTCGCAGCCTCCGAGATCAGCGTCTTGGTCGTGAAACCCGACGTCAGCGGAAAGCCCGAGATCGACAGCGCGCCGACAATGCCGCAGACCGCCGTCAGCGGCATCGTGCGGAACAGCCCGCCAAGTTCGGTGCAGCGGTGCAGGCCGGTCCGGTACACGACGACGCCCGCGCTCATGAACAGCAACGCCTTGTAGATGATGTGCGCGAAGGCGTGCGCCGCCGCGCCGTTCAGCGCCACATGGGTTCCGATGCCGATCGCGCAGACCATGAAACCGACCTGGTTCACGATCGAGTAGGCGAGGATGCGCCGGGCATCGTTCTCGAGCAGCGCATAGAGGATGCCGTAGAAGATCATCCACGTGCCAATCGCCATCAGGACCGGCTCGCCGGGGAACAGAAGGATCAGTGCGAGCACGGCGGCCTTGGTCGTGTACGCCGACAGGAACACGGCGCCAGTCGCGCTCGACTCCGGATAGGCGTCGGCCAGCCACGCCGACACCGGCGGGGCCGCGACGTTGACCAGCAGACCCGCGAGGATCATCCAGTTTGCCGGCGTGGTGGCCGTCAGCGCCGCGACGTCGATCGATCCGGTCGCCGCGGCATGCGCGGCAATCCCGGCCAACAGCAGCGCGCCCCCGGTCAGATGCATGATCGCGTAGCGCAGGCCCGCGGCGCGCGTGGCGCGGCGGTCGCCGCACCACACGACGATCATCGAACCGATCGCCATGAGCTCCCACCAGACGAACAGGCTGACGAGGTCGCCGGAGAAGCAGACGCCAACCGCCGAACCCGCATACAGACTGGCCGCGGCCAGTTCGCGACCGCCCGCCTGCCGGAAGGCGAACAGACCGCCGGCGAAGGCCATCAGCGAGAAGATGACCGCAAACAGCCGGCGCACGGGACTGCCCTCGACGGGCTCGATGACGAACCCCAGGAATTCGCGCGAAGCCACGATGCCGTCCGGAACCTGCCAGACCGCCCACAGCGTGACGAGCGGCAATGCGAGGACGAGTGCCGCGCGCGCCCGGCCGCGCAATGCGCCGATCAGCAGCGCGCCGCCCGTAAGCCAGAGTCCCGGTGGCAGCAGATCAGGCATCGTAGTAATCGTCCGGGCGCTTGAGCAGCCGGCCGAGCAGCTTCGCGACCAGCACCAGGATCAGGCAGCAGAGAAAGCCGAACGCGGCGGCGAAACCCGGCCAGCCGTCGATGCCGAAGTACGCCTTGATCGCGACGCCGGCCTGCGCCAGCACCGTTGACGCGAGCACGAGGGCAAAGGCGATCCACAACCGGCGGATGATCCGTGGCCGCACCAGCCAGTGATCGTCGCCCTGCGATCCACTGCTCAAGGGGCTGCCCCGACGATCTTCCATGCGAGCTCCAGCACCGGTCGGTGAAAGAAGAAGAAGGCCACGGTCAGCGCAGCGGTCGCCGTGACGGCGAGGACGACCGGCCACGGCGCCTCGCCGTGGCCGGCGGCCGGCGCGGAACTCTCCGTCCGGAACCACGCGCGATGCATGATCGGCAGGAAGTAGGCGGCGTTCAGCGCGGTGCTGACGACGATCACGGCGACCGCGAACCAGGCGCCGGACTCCAACGAGCCCATCAGGATCTGCCACTTGGAAACAAACCCGGCGGTGGGTGGCAGGCCGATCATCGCGAGCGCGCCGATCGTGAATGCAGCGAGCGTCCAGGGCATGCGCCGGCCGATGCCGTCGAGCTGGCTGATTTCGGTTTTCTTCGCGGCCGTGTAGATGCTGCCGGCCGCGAAGAATAGCGTGATTTTGCCGAGGCCGTGCGCGGCGATGTGCAACGCCGCGCCGACTTCCGCCACCGGCCGGTACAGCGCAGCGGCGAGCGTGACATAGGAGAGCTGGGCCACGGTCGAATAGGCCAGCAGCCGCTTGAGATTGTCCTGGCGCAGCGCCACGACGCTTGCGGCGATGGTCGTGAAGCCCGCCACGTACAGCAGCCATCCGGCGCTCGCCTGCGAATGCAGGAAATCTACGCCAAAGACATAGACGACCAGCTTGGTGACCACGAACACGCCTGCCTTGACCACCGCCACGGCGTGCAGCAGGGCACTGACCGGCGTCGGCGCGACCATCGCGGCCGGCAGCCAGCGATGGACCGGCATCAGCGCCGCCTTGCCGGTGCCGAACATGAAGAGCGCCAGCAGCAGACCCACGGCCGCGCCGCTGATCCTCCCGTCGAGGATTCCGCCCGGCGTGAAGTCCACGGTACCGGCGGCCTGCCAGGTCCAGATGATCGCGGGCAGCAGCAGGCCGATGGATGTGGCGAGCAGCACGCCCAGGTAGACCCGGGCCGATGCGACCGTCTTCGCATCGCCCCTGTGGGCGACCAGCGGGTACGTCGACAGCGTGAGCACTTCGTAGAATGTGAACAGGGTGATCAGGTTGCCAGCGAAGGCGATGCCGATCGTCGCAAAGAGCGCGACCGCAAACAGGATGTAGAACCGGGTCTGGTGCTGCTCGCGATTGCCGCGCATGTAGCCGATCGAATAGATCGTATTGACGATCCATAGCAGCGAGGCGAGCGCGGCGAACAGCGCGCCGAGCGGCTCGACGGCGAAGCGGATTGCGATTCCGGGCATCAGCGTCATCAGTTCGAACGACGGCCTCGCGCCGGCCAGCACCCCGGGCAGCAGGGTCCAGACCACGATTGCGAGCCCGGTCGCCGCGGCGAGACTCACGGCTTCGCGCAGATTCGGGCGGGCATGCGCCAGCGCAATCCCGAGGCCGCCCGCGAGCGGCAGGGCGATGGCCAGCAGGACGAGCGAAGCGCCGCTCATTTCAGATGTCCGAGCAGGGAGGTCGCGGCCGCGCCCGACAACGCCAAGGGCAGGCCGGGCTGCAGCCCGAACCAGACGTTCGCCAGCGCCGCCGCCCAGAGGATTGCGAGCATCATCGGCGGGACCTCGCGCGTGACGGGTCCGGCCGCCGCCGGCGCGCGAAACCAGGCGACTTCGACGATGCGCCAGACGTAGTAGACGGCCATCAGCGAACTGATCAGGATGACAGCGACCAGCAGGACACCGAGCGTGCCCGCTTCCAGCGCGGCCAGGACCAGATACCACTTGCTGATAAAGCCGGCGGTTCCCGGGATGCCGATCAGGCCGAGCGCAGCGAGCAGGAAGGCCGCCATACTCCACGGCATCCGCCGTCCGATGCCGGCCAGGTCCTCGAGTCGCAGCGACGTCAGCCGCGTCGCGATGCATGCAACCGCCAGGAACATCGTTCCCTTGGCCAGCGCATGATTGAACATGTGGACGATGCCCGCCGTGAGCCCGGACACCGTCATCAGGCTCGCCCCCAGCACGATATAGCCGACCTGCGCGACCGACGAATACGCGAGCAGGCGCTTGAGATTGCCTTCGAACATCGCGACGCCGGAGGCGACCAGCACCGCCAGCACGGCGAGCGGCATCAGGAATCCCGAGAACTGGATATCGTGTCCGGCCAGGCTGCCCTGGAACACCATGAAATCGAATCGCAGCAGCACGTACAGCGAGACCTTGGTCGAGCATGCGGCGATGAAGGCCGTCACGATGTGCGGAGACCAGGCGTAGGCATTCGGGAGCCAGACGTGCAGCGGGAACACGCCCGCCTTGAGCACCAGGCCGAGCGTGACAAAGCCCACCGCCGCAAGGATCGGCTTGAGATCGGACACGTCGTGGATGCGGGTTTCCATGTCGGTCAGGTTGAGCGTGCCGGTCATCATGTAGATGAGACCGACGCCGATCAGGTAGAAGGTCGCGCCGATCGTGCCCATGATCAGGTACTTGAAGACGGCGGGCAGCGCGCGCGGATCGGAGCCGCCCGCGATCAGGACGTAGGTCGCGAGCGATGAGACCTCCATGAACACGAAGATGTTGAAGGCGTCGCCGGATGCGACGATGCCGGCCAGCCCGCCGACCGCCAGCAGCCATGCAGCGAAGAAGAACGGCCTGCGGGACGGCGTGATCTGCGCATCGAGACTCTGCTTGCCGCCGATCAGGGCGACGCTCGACGACGCGGTGATGATCGTCAGCAGCAGCGCGCTGAAACTGGTGATGCGCAGTTCGATGCCGTAGGGCGCGGGCCACGAGCCGACGTCATACGAGATCGGATCGAGTTCGCCGACCGCAATCGCCAGTAGCACCGCGACGACCAGCGACGCGGTGCTGGCCAGCGCGGCCAGCGCCCAGGACGCGGAATGACCGCGTAGCAGTGCGGCGAGCGGCGCCGCGGCGAGCGGCACGGCGATGGCCAGGGCGGGAAGCTGCTCCTGCCACATCAGCGGTCGCGATCCCGGGCCTGGATTTCATCCTCTTCGATGGTTCCGAATTCCTCACGGATTCGCACGACGACCGCGAGACCGAGAGCAATGGTGGAGATTCCGACCACGATCGCAGTCAGGATCAGCACGTGCGGCAAGGGATTGGAGAACACCCCGGGTTCGCCCGCGTGCTGGATGATCGGCGCCGTGCCTCCCTCGACCTTGGCCATGCTGATGTACAGCAGGAATACGGCCGACTGGAAGATCGACAATCCCAGCAGTTTCTTGACCAGGTTCGGCTTGGCGATCACGGCATACAGCCCGATCATCAGCAACAGCGCGAACACCCAGTAGTTGTACAGACCGAACAGCTTCATGCGGCGGGCTCGCGGTCGGCGAATGCGTGGAATGCGGCGACCAGCGTGCTGGTAACCGTAATGCCGACTCCGGCCTCGACCAGGTGGATGCCGAGTTGCTGGCCGGCGACCGGGTCCGCCGCGAGAACCGCGTAATCCAGGAAATTCCCGCCCAGCAGCATGCCGGCAATGCCGATCGCGCAGAACAGCAGGGCTCCTCCGGCCATCATCCCGACCAGCAGCGGTGTCGGCAGGATCGCGCGGCCGGCGGCCTCGCCTTCCAGCAGCGCGTGCAGCACGATGCCGACCGCGATGATGGCGCCTGCCTGGAATCCGCCGCCCGGTCCGAATTCGCCGTGAAACTGCAGGTAAAGTCCGAACAGCACGATGAACGGAATCAGCAGTTGCCCCACGACGCGCGGAATCAGGTGATGGCGCAGGCCGGTGGCCGCGGCAGCGCGCCCCTGGCGCGACAGGTCGGGACGGCCGTTGGCGAGGATCAGCATCACGCCGAGTCCCGCAGTCAGGATCACGAGTACCTCACCGAGCGTGTCGTAGGCGCGGAAGCTCGCGAGCACGGCGGTCACGACATTGGACATTTCCATCAACACCGGCGTCTGCTCCAGGTACCACGGCGCTACGTGCTGGTGCACCGGTGCCGAGGGGTCCCCGAGTCGCGGCTTGTCGAAGGTGGCATAGATCATCGTGAAGGCGGTCAGTGCGATGACGGCGAGCGGCAGCCAGCGTCTCCTGCCGGGTCCCCGCGCCTCGCGTTCGGCAATGAGCGCCAGCGCGCCCAGGAACAGGATCGTCGACATGCCCGCGCCGATGGCGGCTTCGGTGAGGGCGACATCGGCGGCGTCGAGGATGAAGAAAGTGGCGGCCATCAGCAGGCTGAAGATGCTCATCAGCATGACGGCGACGAACAGGTTCGGCGTCACGACGACTGCGACCGCGGTCACGACCAGCAGCGTCAGAAGCACGATTCCGAATGCCGTAACCATCTCAGTCGCCGTTCGCCGACGGCGCGCCGGGCGCGTCCTTGTCGTCCGAGAGCAGCGCCGCGTTTGCCAGTGCATACGATGCCGTCGGTCCGGTCATCATCAGGAAGAACAGAATCGTCAGCAGCTTGACGGTCGCGAGCGACCAGCCGGACTGCAGCATGATTCCGCCGAGTGTCAGCAGCGTGCCGAGACTGTCGGTGAGGCTCGCGGCGTGCATGCGCGTGTAGAGGTCCGGCAGGCGCAGCGCGCCAAGACCGCCCATGAACACGAAGAAGCCGCCAAGCGCGAGCATCGTGAAGCTGACTGCGTCGACGATCATGGGCGGCGCCTGAAATGGCGTTTCTTCCGGAAGAACTCGAGCACCGCCAGCACGCCGACAAAGTTGATCAGCGCATAGGCAAGCGCCAGGTCGAGAAAGTCCGGCCGCCCGGACAGGAACGCGACGATCGCGACCAGCAGCACGGTCTTGGTGCCGAACATGTTGACGGCCAGTACCCGGTCGTAGACCGTGGGGCCTAGCAGCGCGCGCGCGAGCGCGAGCGCCATGGTGACGAGAATGGCGGTTGTGACGACGTAGTAAACGGTCAATCCGCCGTAACGGATGCCACGCGACGGCTCATGTCGCCGGCCAGCAGCGCGTCGGCCGCGGCACGGGTCAGGCAGTGCACACGCAGCCGGCCTTCGTCGACGTCGAGCGTGACGGTGCCTGGCGTCAGCGTGATGGCATTGGCGAGCAGTGTCTGGCCGATCGGGCCCGCGCGGGTGCGGATCTCGACGACAGTCGGGCTGATACTCCTGCGCGGGCGCAGCACGGCGGCGGCGACGGCCAGATTGGCTTTGACGATCTCGACCAGCAGCCAGGCCCAGAATCGCGGCAGCCGGGACGACACGTGCAGCGAGAAAATCCCGGGCGTGAAGAATCCCATGCGATGCGCGAGGAATAGCGCGAGCAGGCACGACAGCAGACCGAGCGCGAGGATGACCGGTTCGTAGATACCGGACCACAGCAACCAGGTGACACCAAGCAACAGCAGAGTGAGTGTCGCACGCATGACCTGTCAGGGGGCCGGCGTGCAGGGAAACCGGGCGAGCAGGGCGGCGTAGACCGCGACGGCTGCAGCGTCCCCGGCGGCCGGCGGCTTCGCATCGAGGTGCGCGACGACCTGGGTGACGACTTCGGCGGTCGGAACGGAGTCTGCGATGCACACTGCGGAATCGGCCCGCGGCGGATTCCTGTCGCGCTTGCGCAGCCGCGTGCGCATCGCGCGTTCGCTGAAGGTCTCTTTCGTCTCGACTTGGGTCGCGGCGGTCTGTGAGACGGGCCGGCCGGCCGCTACGAAGCCATCGACATAACCCTGGACATAGGCCAGGCACCGCCGCCCGTCAAGGCTGTCCGGCGCGGTGGTATAGACCCTGCAGTCGGCATGAAGCTGGCTGGCCGGCGGCGGCGCGCCCGCGGCCGCGGGCATGGCGAGGAGACACAGGCTGGCAGAAATCGAAAGGAGCAACGTCCCCTGCACGCTGACCACCTCGCTGTCGGTTCCGTTTGTCGCCCTCCGGCCTGCCGGGATGTTATCGCATTCGTGTGCAGGCCGTCCCGCTGTTCAGCCGTCGAGATCCTGCGCGGCAACGACGACGCTGCCCGGGCCCGCGTGCACGCCGAGTGCCGTGCCAAGCGGAATGATCGGCAGGATTTCCGCTCGCGGCAGGCTGTCCGCGACGGCATCGCGCACCCGCGCCGCGCCGTCCGGCACGTTCGCGTGAGAAATGCCGATGCGCCAGCGCCGGGCCGGGTCGAGCCGGCGCCGCAGGAACTTGCCGAAACGCCGGTACGGATTCCGGCGCCCGAACAGCACGCCGCCGATGCCGAGGCTGCCGTCGGCCCGCACCGCGAGTATCGGCGTGATCCGAAAGAGATCGGCAACGATCTTGACCGAGGGTGGGACGCGGCCGCCTTTGACGGCGAACTCGAGCGTGACCAGGCAACCCCAGGTGCGGGTGCGGCCCGCGGCGGCGATCGCGGCCTGCCGCACGGCTTCGGCATCGCCGCCGGCCGCGGCGGCCTCGGCCGCGCGCATGACAATCAGTCC
>JBOHZO010000069.1:0-33768 GCA_050738555.1 Steroidobacteraceae bacterium
CGGCGCTGCGCTTCCATGCTCGGCTTCAAATCGTTCGGCAATGCAGCGATAACGCTCGCTGGCATCGAGCTGGCGCATCGGATTCACAAGCGACAATTCTCATTCGGCCCGGGGCGTCAGTGGCGGACCCAGTCGCTCAAGCAGCTTTGGGATCGGGCTCTCGTTGCAGCTTAATATTGAGTCAGAGCCGCCGAATAGCCAGTGTTCTCGTGCCGCCAATGCACCAGAACCTACGAAACGCTCTGCGCTCGGAACATCCGGAGATTCAAGGGAATTTCCGGTATTCCGAGACAGCATGAGCTGTCATGAATATGATAATTGGCGGAGAGAGAGGGATTCGAACCCTCGATGGGCTTTTGACCCATACACCCTTAGCAGGGGTGCGCCTTCGACCACTCGGCCATCTCTCCGGGTTCGCCCGCCTGCCGGAAGGGGCGCAAATGATACTCACCGGCCGCGGGGCCGGCAAAGGCGGCGCAGTGGCGCCGCTTCAGGCGGTGGCGACGGCGGAATCCTTGCCGTCTTCGGTGCTCGCGTCTTTCTCGTGGCGGATTCGTTCGTAGATTTCTTCGCGGTGAACGCCGACTTCCTTCGGCGCGAGCACCCCGATGCGGACCTGGTTGCCCTTGATGCCGAGTACGGTGACGGTGACGTTATCCCCAATCATCAGCGCCTCGCCTACGCGACGCGTAAGGATCAGCATGACTCCCTTCTCCCCTGGTCCTGTCGTTTCTTATCGAATCCGAAAAAAATGATAGCACAGGGGTCGGTCGCGGATTACTTATGTCAAATCAAGGGATTGGACGTCGCTCCAGGCCGTAAGCCTTGTGCAACGCGCGCACCGCGGTTTCCAGCTCTTTTTCCGCGACCAGCACGCTGATCTTGATTTCGGAGGTCGAGACCAGCCGGACGTTGATTCCCTCGCCGCCCAGGGTCTCGAACAGCCGAGCCGCGACGCCCGCGTGGGAGCGCATGCCGGAACCGACCACCGCGAGCTTGGCCACACGGTCGTCGCCGGAGACGGCGGCGCCGGGAAATCGCGCGGCCGCCTGGCGGGTCAATTCGAGCGCATTCGCGTAGTCGTCGCGGTGCACGGTGAATGACAGATCGACGCGCCCGTCCCGGGGAGCGCCGACCACGATCATGTCCACCTCGATGGCGGCATCCGACACCGGCTTCAGGATCGCGTGGGCGACACCTGCTTCCTGCGGCACCTGGGTGACGGCGATCGCGGCTTCATCCCGATTGAAGGCGATGCCGGAAACGACGGGAGCTTCCACAGTCGGGTCCTCCTCGGAGATCAGGGTGCCGGATCCGGGCGCGAAGCTCGACATCACCCGCAATTTCATCCCGTGGCGCGCGGCGAATTCGACCGAGCGCAGGTGCAGCACACGGGACCCCTGCCCAGCGAGCTCGAGCATCTCCTCGAAGCTCACGCGCGGGAGTAGGCGGGCCTCAGGAACCATGCGCGGGTCGGTCGTGTAGACGCCGTCCACGTCGGTCAGGATCTGGCATTCCTCGGCCTTCAGCACGACGGCGAGCGCGACCGCGGTCGTATCCGAGCCGCCGCGGCCGATGGTGGTGAGGTCGCCATTCGCGGCGCGGCCCTGGTAGCCCGCGACCACCGGCACGACGCCGGCGGCGAGATCCTTTTGAAGGCCGCTGCAATCGACGCGCTCGATGCGGGCACGGCCGGCCTGGCCGGTCGTTTCGATGGGCAGTTGCAGGGCGTTGTAGGAACGCGCGCCGCAGCCGCTCTTTTTGAGCGCGATGGCAAGGAGTGCGGTCGAGACCATCTCGCCCGTCGCGAGGAGCGCATCCAATTCGCGCGGGTCCGGCGCGTCACAAACCTCGCGCGCGAGCTCGATCAGGCGATCGGTCGAATCGCCCATCGCGGACACGACGACCGCGACCTGGTGGCCCTGCTTCGTCAGTGCATGAACCTGTGCCGCGACCGCATGGATCCGCGCGACGGAGCCGACCGAGGTGCCGCCGTATTTCTGCACGAGGAGCGCCATGGAGCGCGGATTGTTTCAGGTTTCCAGGGGAATCGGCAGGCCGGTCGTGCTCTTCAGACGCTCCATCGAGAAGAGCGCGGAGACGTCGGCGAGGCTGGGCAGGCGATCGATCAGCTCCTTGTAGGTGCGGTCATAGCCCGCGATGTCCGGGACGATCACCTTCAAGAGGTAATCCACGTCGCCGCCGATGCGGTGGCATTCGAGGATCTCGGGCATCGCCGCGATCACCTCGTTGAGTTTCCTGGCCCAGGCAGCGCTGTGCTGGTTCGTCTTCACGCGCACGTAGACGGTGAGACCGAGACCGACCTTCTGTGGATCGACGAGCGCGACCCGCGCCTGGATGACGCCCTCGGCTTCCATCTGGCGGATGCGCCGCCAGCACGGGTTGACGGAAAGCCCGACTTGGTCCGCGATCTGCTGGATCGGGAGCGAAGCATCCTGCTGGATCAGGGCGAGGATCTGGCGGTCAATCTTGTCGAGCGCACTCATCGCCAAATATTAGCAAAATTTCCCAATTACTGTAAATATTATCACAAAAAATGGGAGATATTTTGATCTTATTGGGACTACGATGAACCCATGAATGTCTGGCAACGCCTCTTTACCGCGCACCCCGCGGACGTCGGCGAGAACTACTGGCAGCACTTCGCCAACGCGACAGGCTTCGGCGTGCGCATGATCTGGGGCGGGCTCGTCTGCCTCGTGCATGCCGTCATCCCAGGCGTCTGTTGCACGAAAGCGAGCGAGACGATCGGCGAGCTGCACGAGCGCATGGTCGCGAACCGCCGCGGTCCGGCCGGGCGCGAATTGCCGCTGGAGACTCGGCGCGCCGCCTGATCAGCCTCGGCGCAGCTTCACCTGAAGCTCGCGCCGGCGGTAGTCGATAATCAGCGTGTCCAGCAGACCCAGCACGTCCATGCCGACGAGCATGGTGGGCTCTTTGGTCATCTTCCAGTGCTCGAAGATCGCAAAGTCCGCGAAGGTCATCGCGGCGTTTCGCACCAGGATCTCGCCCATCGCGAGCGACGGCGTCGACACGCGATTGCCTGTCTGAACGTCGAGCGTCGCGCCCGTCACCTCATCAGGCGTCAATGTCAGTTGCTTGCGCCGCCGCTCGGCAAGCGCGCTGCGAAGCGCCTCGTTGCCGAGCGTTGCCTGCCCGCCCGTGTCGATGATCGCCTGCACCGGCACGCCGCCGAGATAAGCGCTCACGACCAGGAGCCGGCCGCGCAGGAACTTGACCGGAATCGTCACAAAGCC
The DNA here is from genome assembly GCA_050738555.1 of Steroidobacteraceae bacterium. Lineage (GTDB taxonomy): Bacteria > Pseudomonadota > Gammaproteobacteria > Steroidobacterales > Steroidobacteraceae > SCUD01. The sequence continues at coordinate 3,279 of JBOHZO010000069.1, forward strand.
GGTGCCGGCCTTTTCGTTCCGCGAGCGCATGATCGTGATGCGGTCGCGGCGGAAATCGATGTGGATGCGCTTGTTGGCGAGCCCATCGGTGCCGAGGATGCCCTCCGCCCCGCCGAGGGCGTCGGGCACGATTGGCAGCCGGCGCGGCTCGATCAGGAGCTCGCCGACCTCGAGCGTGTCGATCGGGATCATGGGCACCTTCACGGAACCGGTCGCCCCTCGCAACATCGCGCTGTGCTTCGAATCGAGCGCGATGCCGAGCGTCTCCGCGACGCGCGCGGTGAGCGCGGAATGGCTCGCGCCGGTGTCGAGTACGAGGCGGAACGGTCCCTGGCCGTTGACCGAGACGGGCGCCCAGATACGGCCGATCCTGTCGCGGCGAGTCGGCGCGACGAACCGCGGTTCGGCGGCAGTCACCGCGACATCGTCGAGCACCACGGGCTCGAGTTGAATGGACCGATCCGCCGGGGCGGCGGGGGCGGCCTGGGCGAGCAGCAACGCGAATGGCAAGGCGAAGATCTGCACGATCACTCCGACTGCTGCCCCGGACTCAGGTTCCTCCGAGCTTGTCGGCGACGAGCTGTGGCACCGCCGCAAGCGCCGCCTCGAGCTTCGAAGGATCGTTGCCGCCGGCTTGCGCGAAGTCCGGCCTGCCGCCGCCGCGGCCGCCGACCTGGTTCGCGACCAAGCCGACCAGATCACCGGCGCTGAGCGTTTTCGTGAGGTCCGGCGTGACGCCCACGACCAGCGACACTTTCGCATCCTCGGTCACGGCGGCGAGCACGATCACGGCCGATCCGAGCCGGCTCTTCAGCGAGTCCACGGCTTCGCGCAGCGATTTCGCGTCCGCGCCATTGATGGTCGTCGCGAGCACCTTGACGCCGTGGACCTGTACCGCGCCTGCGGCGAGATCGCCGTGGCCGCTGCCGGCCAGTTTTGACTTCAGGTTCGCGAGATCGCGTTCGAGCTTTTTCTGCCTCTCGAGGAGCTGCGTGACCTTGTCCTCGACTTCGACCGGCGTGCCGCGAAGCGCTGTCGCGACGCGCTTGAGCGTCGCCTCCGTCTGCCGGACCGCATCCAGGGCGCCTTCACCGGTCACGGCCTCGATGCGGCGGATGCCGGAGGCGATGCCGCCCTCGCTCGTGATGCGGAACAGGCCGATGTCTCCGGTGCGCGCCACGTGCGTGCCGCCGCAGAGCTCGGTCGAGAAATCGCCGAATCGCAGCACTCGCACTTGGTCGCCGTATTTCTCTCCGAAGAGCGCGATCGCGCCGGACTTGACCGCGGCGTCATAAGGAAGGTTACGGATCTCGGCAGCGGAATTCTTGCGGATCTCCGCATTCACCAGGCGCTCGATGTTTTCGAGTTCCTGAGGCGTGACCGCCTGCGTATGCGAGAAATCGAAGCGCAGGCGGTCCGGCGCGACCAGCGAGCCTTTCTGCACGACATGCGTGCCGAGTACTTCACGGAGCGCCGCGTGCAGGAGGTGCGTCGCGGAATGATTCAGCACCGTGGCCTGGCGGGTCTCCGCATCCACGGTCGCCGTCACCTTGTCGCCTTTGCTGAATGCGCCGGATTCCACGCGGCCGATGTGCAGGTGCGCCTCGCCGTGTTTCTTGGTGTCCTTGACCTTGAATTTTCCCTCTGCGCTCGCAAGTGTGCCGATGTCGCCGACCTGGCCGCCGGCCTCGGCATAGAAAGGGGTCCGGTCGAGCACGATCTGGGCTTCTTCCCCGGCCCCGGCGGATTGGACCTCAGCGCCGCCTTTCAGAATGGCCGTGACCGTGCCCTCGCCCTGCAAGGAATCGTAGCCGCAGAAGGCGCTTTCGGCATCGAGCGTCCCTTGCTCGCGCAGGTCCACGCCAAAGCGGCTGGCGGCGCGGCCGCGCTCGCGCTGCGCTTCCATCGCCTTCTCGAAACCGGCCTGGTCGATCGTGAGCTTGCGCTCCCTGGCGATGTCGGCGGTCAGATCGACCGGAAATCCATAGGTGTCGTAAAGCTTGAAGACGGTTTCGCCGGCGATCGTCTTGCCTTTCATTCCCTTGATCGCGCTTTCGAGCAGCGCCATGCCGTTCTCGAGCGTCTCGGCGAAGCGCTCCTCTTCCTGGCGCAGCACTGTTTTCACATGCGTGGCGGATCTCAGGAGCTCCGGATAGGCACCGCCCATTTCCTGCGCAAGCGCGGGCACGAGGCGATGGAAGAACGGCTCGTGCTGGCCGAGCTTGTAACCGTGGCGGATCGCGCGGCGAATGATCCGGCGCAGAACATAGCCCCGGCCGTCGTTGCCGGGAATCACCCCGTCGACGATCAGGAAGGCGCAGGCGCGGATGTGGTCGGCAATCACGCGAAGCGACGGGCTCGAGGTCTTCTTCTGGCCCGTGGCGTCGGCCGCGGCCGCGAGCAGGCCCCGGAACAGGTCGGTGTCGTAATTCGAATGCACGCCCTGCATGACCGCGGCCGTGCGCTCGAGCCCCATGCCGGTGTCCACCGAGGGCTTTGGGAGCGGCGCCATCTTGCCGCTGGCGTCGCGCTCGTATTGCATGAATACGAGGTTCCAGATTTCGACGTAGCGGTCGCCGTCCTCGTGCTTCGATCCCGGCGGACTGCCTTTGATCTCATTGCCATGATCATAGAAGATCTCGGAACAGGGACCGCAGGGTCCGGTGTCGCCCATCGCCCAGAAATTCGAGGCTTCGCCGAGGCGCGTGAAGCGCTTCGGATTCACGCCAATGTTCTTCAGCCAGATGTCGGCGGCCTGGTCATCCTCCTTGTAGACGGTGACCCAGAGTTTTTCCGGCGCGATTTTCAGCGTGCCGGTCACGAAATCCCAGGCGAACTCGATCGCCTCGCGCTTGAAGTAGTCGCCGAAGCTGAAGTTGCCGAGCATCTCGAAGAACGTGTGATGCCGCGCCGTGTAGCCGACGTTATCGAGATCGTTGTGCTTGCCGCCGGCGCGCACGCAGCGTTGCGAGCTCGCGGCGCGCTTGTAGCCGCGTTCTTCCTTGCCGAGGAACACGTCCTTGAACTGCACCATGCCGGCGTTGGTGAAGAGCAGCGTCGGATCGTTGCCGGGCACGAGCGGAGACGACGGCACGATGGCATGGCCGCGCGCGCGAAAGAACTCCAGGAATGAGCTCCGGAGCTCGCTGCCCGACATTTGTTCAGTCTCAACCGCCATCAGTCCTCGCCGGGAAACTGGCCGACCGCGGCACGGATCTGCTCCGCGCTGAAGCCGCGCTGGCTCAGGAATCGCGCCTGCCGGCCGCGCTCGATCCAGGTCGTCGGGAGCTTGGCGCCGAAGCGCTTGCGCCGAAGCTCGGCGCAGCGATTGCGCCACTCGGCCGAATTCGCATCGACCGCCGCCGCAATTTCATCCCGAGACAGGCCCGCCTCGCGCAGCTTGTGCGCGATTCCGATCGGTCCGCGTCCGCGATTCGCATGATACGCGACGAAATGCTCCGCGAAGCGCGAGTCGTCGACGAGCTTCTCGGCGACGAGCGCGGCCACGGCGGCGTCGGCGGTTCCCGACTCGAAGCCGCGCCCGACCAGGCGCGCCGCAAGCTCGCGGGCGCCGTAGTCGCGGCGGTTCAGCAGCTTAAGTGCCGCGAGCCGGGCTGCCCGCGGATCGTCCGGGGCGTCCTGGGCGACCGGCCTAGGCCTCCGCCGCCTCACTAGCGACAGCTACCGGCCGGCGCACCGGCAGTAGCCGGTTGCGAAGCGCCGTCTCGATCTTCGTGGCGATTTCCGGATGCTCGATGAGGTAAGTGCGCGCATTGTCCTTGCCCTGGCCGATGCGCTCGCCTTCGTAGGCGTACCAGGAGCCGGACTTTTCGACCAGTCCGTGCAGCGCGCCCATGTCGATGAGCTCGCCTTCGCGCGAAATGCCATGGCCGTAGAGGATCTCGAATTCCGCCTCGCGGAACGGCGGCGAGACCTTGTTCTTGACCACCTTGACGCGGGTCAGGTTGCCGACGACTTCCTCGCCGCTCTTCAGCGCGCCGATACGACGGATGTCGAGCCGGAGCGAGGCATAGAACTTGAGCGCGTTGCCGCCGGTCGTGGTCTCCGGGTTCCCGAACATCACGCCGATCTTCATGCGGATCTGGTTGATAAAGACGACGATCGTGTTCGAGCGCTTGATGTTGCCAGTGAGCTTCCGGAGCGCCTGCGACATCAGCCGGGCCTGCAGGCCCACCTGCATCTCGCCCATCTCGCCTTCGATTTCGGCCTTTGGCGTCAGCGCGGCGACCGAGTCGATCACGACGATGTCGATCGCGCCGGAGCGCACCAGCATGTCCGTGATCTCGAGCGCCTGCTCGCCGGTATCGGGCTGCGAAATCAGCAATTCCTTGACGTTGACGCCGAGTTTCTCGGCGTAAACCGGGTCGAGCGCATGCTCGGCGTCGACGAAAGCGGCAACGCCGCCCAGTTTCTGGGCCTGGGAGATGATCGACAGCGCGAGGGTGGTCTTGCCCGAAGCTTCCGGTCCGTAGACCTCGACCACCCGGCCGCGCGGCACGCCGCCGATGCCGAGCGCGACGTCGAGCCCCAGGGATCCGGTCGAGACGACCTCCATGTCGTTGTTGGCCGGGTGCTCACCGAGGCGCATCACCGAGCCCTTGCCGAACTGCTTTTCGATCTGGCTGAGCGCCGCGGCCAGCGCCTTCTTGCGATTGTCTTCCATTGCGTGTCGTTCCTCTGGCTTGTTCCGATTATTCCATATTCATCCGGCGCTGCCGCCACAAAAAATTCCGGCAAGGCACCAATTCGTCGAGCGACAGTCTGCTCCGCCAGCTGGCTCAGGACGCGACCCAGGGAAATAAAGGGAATAAAGGGGACGTTCACCTTTGAAGGAATAAAGGGGACGTTCACCTTTGAACCGGCGCTATTGCGAGCCGGCCGCGTCGGGTCATTCAAAGGTGAACGTCCCCTTTATTCCCTTTATTCCCCTTTATTTCCCTTTATTTCCAAGCGGCCATTCCGCGAGCGCCTTGTAGCGGACACCCGACGGATGGGTCGTGGATTCGACCAGGGCGAGGGTCCAACGTGCGTCGGCATTGCCGCCGGCCGGCGCGGTCGAAATCCGGAGTCCTTCCGGCGGTCGGCGGCGGATCTTACGGACAAGCGTCAGGTGCGGTTGCCAGGGGCGCTTTTCGCGCTCGAATCCGAGGCGCTCGATTCGTCCCCAGAGCCGATCGACAATTGCCAGGCCCGAGGCGGGGACCAGGGACGGCATCGCGACCAGCACCCTGGGCTTCGCCCAGTATTCGAGGCGGTCAAAGGCGAGCTCGACTGCGGGATACGGGCCCTGTCCGCCGATTTCAACCAAATGTACGAACGTCCGACCCGGCACCATGCCGAGAAATGCCAGGGTGACGTGAAGGTTCCCGGCCGGGACGGCCTGGCCGTCGACCTGGGCAATGGCAGCAGCAGTCGAGGCCGCCAGGAATTGGCGTTTCGCGACGCTCGGCCAGAGGGCAAAGAAGAGCCGTAATCGGCGCGGTCCGGGGGCGCCGGACTCGCTCACGAGGCAGGCAGGCCCAGTAGCGCGGCGGCGACCGCCCGCCGGCGCACTGCATCCCGGCCGCCCGGAAACCTGAATTGCAGCGCAAAGCCCTCGATCCGGCGGCGCCGGCGCAAGCCCCAGGCAATCCAGACGGTCCCGACCGGCTTTCCGCTCGTCGCACCGCCGGGGCCCGCGATCCCGGTCACGGCGATCGAGACGCGGGCGCCCGAACGGCGCAAGGCGCCTGCGGCCATGGCGAGGGCGACTGCCTCGCTCACGGCGCCGTGCCGCGTGATCAGAGCCGCGCGCACGCCGAGCTCGCTGCGTTTCGCGGCATTCGAGTACGTCACCCAGCCGCGCTCGAAGTAATCGGAGCTGCCCGCGACGTCCGTCAGGCACTTGGCGAGCAGTCCGCCGGTGCAGGACTCCGCGGTGGCGATGGAAAGCCCGGCCGACCGCAGGCGCCGCCCAACGCGCTGAGCCAGTTTCTCGAGCGCCGCATCGCGTGGCGCAGCCATGCGCGTCAGGCGAACTTCGAAAAATCGGGCGCGCGCTTTTCGATGATCGCCGCGATCGCCTCGCGCGCTTCCGCGCCCGCGAGCCGCGGCCCGAAGTGAGAGGCTTCGCGCAGAATCGCCTCCTGCACGGCGGCGTTCTGTGCCTGCCGCAGCAGTCTCTTGGTATCCCGCACGGCGCCTGGCGGCAGGGTATTGAAGGTCCGCGCGATCTTTTCCGCATGCGCCTGAAGCTCCGCCGCCGGCAGCACGGCGTTTGCGAGCCCCATGACGACCGCCTCCGCGGCCGGAAACGGCTTTCCGAGCAGCAATTTCTCCGCCGCGCGTACGCGGCCGGCTATCAGCGGTAACAGCAGCGTCGAGGCGAACTCCGGCACCAGGCCGAGACTCGTGAACGGCATCGAGAAACCCGCGTTGTCCGCAACATAGACCAGGTCGCAATGCAGCAGCATCGTCACGCCGATGCCGACCGCGAGCCCGTTGACCGCCGCGACCACCGGTTTATCGTACGAGGCGAGCGCCTGCATGAACGTGAGCACCGGGGAATCCGGCTGCGCGAACTTCGGGTTGCCGAATTCCTTGAGGTCGTTCCCGGCGGTAAAGGCATCGCCCGCGCCGGTGATCAGGACCGCGCGTATGTCTTTGTCTTCTGCGGCCTGCTTGAGGCTGGCAACGAGTGCCTCGTACATCTCGCCTGTGATTGCGTTCTTCTTCGTCGGGCGGTTGATCGTGATCGTCGCAACGCCCTGATCCGACTGGTAACCGATGCTCATTGTTTTCTTTTCGTCAAAGGTCGTCCACCCTCAGCCCAGTAACCTTGGCAATGCGAGCCAGCATCCTGGGACCGATCTCCTCGTTGTCGTGAAACGCAAATACAACGTCTGGAAAACCTTCCCTCGACAAGGTCTTGTGGGATCCGAACTCCCGTTTGATCTTCCGCCCGATGCGCTGAAGTGCCGCCAGGACGCGGCGAGCCTTTTACGCCGGCCAATGCGTCATGCGGCGATTGAGATGTGGATCGGCTCGGCGGTCCGCTCGCCATGCTCCAGGCGTTCGGCAAGTACTCTCAAAGCGAGGACCTGCGCACGGGAAAGCGCCTCATCGCGACTGTTCCCGTATGCCAGCACGCCTGGCAATTGAGGCACTTCGGCAAGCCGACGGCCGTCATCCTCGCGCTCTGATTCGATGCTGAGATTCATGAACCCTCCATCCGAAAATTGGCGGTCCCGGGGGCTTTGCTTCATTCTACTCGTGCCAATCATTGCCTGCTGAAGGTCGATGAAATCGCAACCGTCGGATCAAGGTAGTAATCGGCCGCTATTCGAAGGCGTCGAGATGCATACGCCGATGATGCAGCAATACCTGCGCATCAAGGCCGAGCATCCGGACGTCCTCCTGTTCTATCGCATGGGCGACTTCTATGAGCTCTTCTACGACGACGCGCGCCGCGGCTCGCGGCTCCTCGACATCGTCCTGACGCAACGAGGTGAATCCAAAGGCGCGGCCATCCCGATGGCGGGCGTTCCCGTGGACAAGCTCGACAGCTATCTCTCGCGCCTCGTCAGGCAGGGCGAACCCGTCGCGATCTGCGAGCAGACCGGCGAAGTCGGCAAGGGCAAGGGGCCGGTCACGCGCGAGGTCGTGCGCATCGTGACGCCCGGCACCGTGACCGACGACGCGCTCCTCGACGCAAAGCGGGACAATCTGCTTGCCGCGGTGAGCGCGGACGGGGAACGATTTGGCCTCGCCTGGCTCGATCTCGGCGCCGGCCGCTTCAGCGTGCTCGAGGCGGAAGGCCGCGAGGCGCTCGCGGGCGAGCTCGAGCGGCTGCGGCCCGCGGAGTTGCTGCTGGCAGAAGGTGTCGCGATCGCTGTCAGCACGCGGATCGTCGAGCGGCCGCCCTGGCATTTCCTCCGCGAGACTGCGCGGCGCGCCTTGACCGCGCAGTTCGGCACGCAGGATCTCGCGGGATTCGGCTGCGAGGATCTCACGCTCGCGATCGGCGCCGCAGGCGCGCTCCTGCAATACACCCGCGACACACAGAAAGGGGCGCTCCCGCACCTGACCGGGCTGTCGCGTGAATCGCGCGATGAGGCGCTTGCGCTGGACGCTGCGACGCGGCGGAATCTCGAGCTCGACACGAGTCTCGCGGGGCGCGACGAACACACGCTCGCCGGCGTGATCGATCGCACGGCAACCGCCATGGGCGCGCGGGAACTGCGCCGCTGGATCCGCCGTCCGCTGCGCGACCAGGCGGCGCTCCGGCAGCGCCACGCGGCGATTGCGAGTCTCATCGAATCGGACTGCTACGACCGCTTGCATGACACCCTGCGAGAGATCGCCGATATCGAGCGGGTGCTGGCGCGCATTGCGCTCCGGTCTGCGCGGCCGCGGGATCTCGCGGCGCTTCGCGATGCGTTGGTGTTGTTGCCGCGCCTGAGCGCCGCGCTCGACGGACCCGACACCCCGCTGCTCAAGGCGGCCGCCGGCGACCTGGCGGCACGACCTGAGCTCCACGAACTCCTGACGCGGGCGATTGTCGCCGCGCCGCCGCCGCTCCTGCGCGATGGCGGCGTCATCGCCCCGCGATTCGACGCGACCCTGGACGAATTGCGCTCGGTCGCGACCGGCACGGACCAGCACCTGCTCGAACTCGAGGAACGCGAGCGCCGCCGCAGCGGAATTCCGCAATTGAAACTGGGCTACAACCGCGTCCACGGCTACTACATCGAACTGCCCCGCAGCCAGTCGGGTCGCGCGCCGCTTGACTATCAGCGCCGCCAGACGGTCAAGAATGCCGAGCGCTTCATCACGCCGGAACTCAAGCAGTTCGAGGACCGGGTGCTCGGCAGCCGCGACCGCGCGCTCGCACGCGAGCGCGAGCTGTTCGATGGCCTGCTCGACCGCCTGACGGGCGAGCTCACGGTGCTCAAGCGGGCGGCGGCGGCGATTGCGCTCGTCGATGTGCTCGCCAATCTCGCGGAACGCGCGGTGAGCTTGCGCTATGTCCGGCCGGAATTGACCGCTACGCCCGGCCTTCGCATCGAGGGCGGGCGGCATCCCGTCGTCGAGCGCGTGCTCGACGACCCGTTCGTGCCCAACGACCTGGAACTCTCGGATGGCCGGCGCATGCTCGTGATCACCGGCCCCAATATGGGCGGCAAGTCGACCTACATGCGCCAGGCCGCGCTCATCCTGGTGCTCGCCTCGATCGGCAGCTTCGTGCCGGCGGCGCGCGCGATGATCGGGCCCTTCGACCGGATCTTCACGCGAATTGGCGCCTCCGACGATCTCGCCGGCGGCCGTTCGACCTTCATGGTCGAGATGACTGAGGCCGCCATCATCCTGAATGCCGCGACTGACCGGAGCCTCGTGCTGATGGACGAAATCGGCCGCGGCACCAGCACCTACGACGGGCTGTCGCTCGCCTACGCCTGCGCGAGCCACATCGCGCGCAAGCTACGCGCGTTCACGCTGTTCGCGACCCACTATTTCGAGCTGACCGAGCTCGCGGAGGAACTTCCGGAGGTCGCGAACGTGCATCTCGACGCGAGCGAGCACGGCGACGGCATCGTGTTCCTGCACGCGGTCAAGCCGGGTCCCGCCAGCAAGAGTTATGGCTTGCAGGTCGCGCGGAAGGCAGGAGTGCCGCGTGAGGTGATCGAGAATGCGCGGGAGTATCTCGAGCGGCTGGAGCACCAGCACACGAGACCGGTCAAGCCCGCCGCGCGCGATGAATGAGGCGACTCAGGCCAAACGGCGGCGCGCCAGGTAGAGCACGCGGCCGTTCGAAAGCTCGTGCTTGCGCTCGATCTGGAATCGCTGCATCAGGGTCGTCTCGAACGCGGGCCGCAGGCAATCCGCGTAGAGCGGTTCGCGTCCGCGCGCGATGGCCGCGAACATTGGATCCGTCACCGGCACGTATTCCACTAGAAGATGCCGACGCGTGATCGCCGCGACCGCCTCGAACTGCTCCGCGATCGGCACGCCTTCGGTCACGCGCAGGTGATGCACGACCGCGAGCATCAGGACCAGGTCGAAAACGCCGGCGGCGCGCGCGAGCAGCGCTTCCAGTTCCAGGTTTCGCCAGCCGAGGGCGGGCGTCGGGCGGCCGAAATTGCCGACCAGCGGCAGGATCAGCAGTCTTGCTTCGCGCGCGCGCTGCCAGATCGCCGCGACCGAGCGCTCGTCGATATCGAGGGCGACCACTTCGCCCTGACCTGCCGCGATTTCGCTGAATTCTCCGGTGTTGGCGCCGATGTCGAGTGTGCGGCGCGGCCGGGTGCCGGCGATCGCTTCCGAAACGAATCTGTGCTTGGCCTCGAGATCCGCGCTGCCGTAGTGGCGGCGCGTGGCGGTGTAGCGCTGCCAGTGGGAGGTCCGCGCGGCAAGCCTCGCGACGCAGCGCTCGAGCTGACGATCGAGGCCGGCAAGCGAGCGCTCGAGGATGAATCGCGCGTGTTTTTCGCTCGACGCCTTCATCCCGCGCGCACCGGGTCCTCCTGTCGCGGCGCGCGCGGCAAGGGCGGCCGGCAGCGCGATGGTCCGCCACAGTCGTGGCTTGAGCCAGCGGCGGGCACCGAGGATTGCAGCCAGCGATTCGTGTGAAATGCCTGCGACCGGGTTCGAAAGTGTCCAGGAAACAGGCAGTCCCGCCTCGACCGAGGCGATGAGCGGCAGCAGGAACGTGGTTTCGAATTGTTGGCGCGCGACCCAGAGGCATGCACCGGGCTCGCGCGCGACGATGGACGGGAGATCCACGAACACCGGCTCAGAATTCCGGAATAGGACATTCGCCGGCGTCGCATCCTTGAGCTGCCAGCCGCGCGGCAGGAGCGCGCGCGCCAGCTTGAGTGTCAGGCTGCCGGCCGTCGCCAGCATCTCCGGCGCCCATTCGGCGGGCTGACTGACGAAGGCGATGCGCTCATGCTCGAAGCACTCGCCCTCGAAGTGGGCGAATTGCGGCGGTGTCTCGATCCGGGCGAGGGGCCGCGTGCGAACGATCCGGCCCTCGTCCATCCATTGGCGGACGACCGGATCCTCGAGCATGCGGCGGAAGTCCGCGAGCGCGTGTCCGCGCACGGCGCGGACCAGGCGGCCTTCGTGCTCGATGAGAATGGCGTCAGGATCGCGGAACGAGCGTGGGCTCGCAGTGTCCTCGGTCAACGCGGCGGGTTGTCGCACGGCGGTTCGGCGGCCTCTTCCGGCGCCGGCGCCTGCCGGCGCGAGAAGAGCGACATCACTTTGATGCGCAGTTCCCGGAAGTAGAATATCCCGGCGGCGATTCCGGCGCCGAGCACCTGCAACAGCATCGAGCCAGTGCCCGGATCGATGTAGGCGTGCGCCGGGCATGCGAGCCCCGCGGCGATCATCACCGCCGCTGCCTGCCGTAGCCATCCGAACCCGCGTCCCGCGCCCATGGTCAGTTCTCCGGACATCAATGGCGAATCACAGCAATTTGCGGCGCAAAGGGCCCGCCGACTGCGTCACACATTGTCGGATCATTCCGCCACATCCTCAAGCCGCACGCCGTGCCGGCTCACTTCCTCGAAGTTGAACGGCTGCTGGAAGGGAGAGACGAAATGCCGGTTCGGCAGCAATGGCAGCCGGGCGTCGAAGTAATGGTTGAAGATGATCCGGAACAGGTTCACCGAAGTCGCATCCTCCGGCATCAGGTCCATCGGCGCACCCGGCAGCAGAACAGCATTCAGGTTGGCCAATCGAATCCGGTAATGCTCCGCCGTGGACAGGCCGCGGCGCAGATTCGGCCCATGATCGGACTGCAACAGGATGATGGGGTCGCTCGCCGAATCGGCGATCAAGCGGTCCAGGAGCTGCTCGATCCGGGAGTTCATGAAGATCAGTTGATCGACATAGGAATCCCGTTGTTCCCAGAGCTGCTTCTGGAATTCGAACTGGTTCGACAACCTGGCATTTCGCAACACGCGTCCATCGCGGTCAAACAAGTAGGGATGGTGCGGTGGCACGAAGTGAGCCAGGACGAGCTTCGGACCCGGCTCGCCCGCCAGAGCGATCAGCGTCTCGAAATTCTGAAGATGACAATCGGCGAGATCCATCGTGGCGCGCGAGCCCAACGCGCGCAGCCAGCTTGCCTCTGCAATCGCAAGGAGGAAGTCATCGCGAAAGGGGCCGCCGCCGCAGCGTAAAAACTCGTCGGCATACGGATTGCTGCCCGTTCCTCCCCATGTCGATTGCAGGTGAATGTAGCGATAACCGCGCGCCCGCAAGAACGAAGCGGCGCGATTGTCGCGCAGGAGGCGATAGGCGTCTTCGCGATCGGCGCCGCGCGGGTCCAGTGCATCACCCATCAGAATCTGCACGTAATCCATGTTCAATGCCGAGGCCAGCGAGAGGAAAGTCCAGTTGTAATTGGAATTGCTCGCGGCGCTGACCTGAAAGCCGCGGCGCCGCAGTCCATCGAGAAACGAACTGTTGTCAAAGCCATAGTGCTGGCCGAGAACATCGGCACGGGCGTAGCCGTCGAGCAGGATGAAATAAATGTCCGGTCTTTCCCCGGCAACCGCGGCACCGGGCGCTTGCTGTCGCGAAGCGCTGGCATGCAGATCCGCGCCTGTCAACCATTGCAACAGGACAAACAACAGAAGCAGCCCGGCAGCGAGGTTGAGTGCGGCCGGCATTCGCCCGGCCTCGCCAATCCGACGCAGCATCAGCCAGCCGGACAACAGCAACAGAAACCATAGGAGGGAATGAATAATCTGTATGCGTTCATCGCTCCAATCGGTCGCGGCGCTCAACTGCATATCAGGCTCGCCGCCCAAACCGGAAAACCAAGTATTCAGCGGCCCGTACGCGAAGAAGAGAATGATGAACCAGGCGGTTCCAAGGCCCGCGCGAACCCAGTTGCCCAAAAGCATGCGCAGCGCGGCGAGCAGGACCGAGCTTGCGACAATCGACGTGATCACGACCAGCGTCAGCGTCGACGCTTCGACCTGCCCGGGATTGGACGCGGCGATATGCAGAATGGGATAGAGCGCGATAGCGATCGCGAACCAGGGCCATCGCATGGGCACACTATACATATACATGCAGCCCGCTTTTCGGCGCGCCGAACGAACCGCGTTCGAGAAATCTGTTGGTCGCTGCCGCAACGGACTGGTTCAACAGCATGCCTGTATGACTCACGTCAAGAACCAGATGCGCGGTCGCGCCAGGAAGCCGCGTCTCATCAACGCAGACCGTGCCGTCGTTCGGTTGCGGCAGCGTCGCGAACACGCGACCGAGCCCGGCGGATCGCGAGCCCGCGATCAGTCCGATTTCCCGCGGTAGCTGCCAGCGGCAATTGCGCGTGCGCGCAAGCTCGGCGAACGCGAGCGGACCGAGCAGCTGGGGTCCGAATGACCAGGACGCGATCGCACTGGCCGCGCGCGAGCCCTGCACCGGCGAGCCCAGCAGCACGAGGCGCCCCGACGGCAGGTCGCGCTCCCTTTCGAGCGTAGCGAGCGCGATCAGCCCGCCGAGGCTGTGCGCGACGACATGCACGGTGCCACCGAAGGAACGCAGGCGCATTGCAAGCGCTGCCGTCACTTCGGCGAGCGACGTGTGCAGGGACGGATAACGGAATACCGACGGCGAGAAACCAGCGCCCCGTACCCGTTCGCGCAGGAAGAAGGACTCCAGCCCGTTCAACCACAAGCCGTGGATGAAGACGACCGGAATGCCGGCGGCGCCCAGCGGTCAGTCCGCCGGCGGAGCCGGCTTCCTGACGCGGATGTGCAGTTCCGCGAGCTGGGCGTCGTCGGCCTCGGACGGCGCGTCGGTCAGCGGGTCCCAGGCCGATTGCGTTTTCGGGAAGGCGATCACGTCGCGGATGCTGTCCGCGCCGGACATCAGCATGGCGAGCCGGTCGAGGCCGAAAGCAATGCCGCCGTGCGGCGGCGCGCCATAGCGGAGCGCCTCGAGCAGGAATCCGAACTTTTGCGTCGCCGCGGCCGGCTCGATGCCGAGCAGCCCGAAGACCGCGCTCTGCATGTCCTCGCGATGGATGCGCATCGAGCCGCCGCCGATTTCGGAGCCGTTCAGCACCATGTCGTAGGCGCGCGCCATCGCGTTTTTCGGATCCGCAGTGAGCGTCGCGGCATCCGGATCCGCCGGCGAGGTGAACGGATGGTGCGTGGCCATCCATCGCTTCGCTTCGGCATCCCATTCGAACATCGGAAAGTCCACGACCCAGAGCGGCTCCCAGCCTGCTTCGATCATGCCGAGGTCGCGGCCGAGTTGCAGGCGAAGCGCCCCCAGCGCGTCGTTGACGATCTTGGCCTTGTCGGCGCCGAAGAAGATCAGGTCTCCTGACTGCGCACCGGTGCGCTCGAGAATTCCGGCAACCGCTGCGTCTGACAGGAACTTGAGAATCGGCGACTGCAGTCCGTCGCGGCCCTTGGACGCGTCATTGACCTTGATATAGGCGAGGCCGCGTGCCCCGTGGCGGCCGACGAATGCCGTGTACTCGTCGATCTGCTTGCGCGAGAACTCCCCGCCCCGCGGCACGCGCAGTGCCGTCACCCGGCCGTCCGGATCGGCGGCCGGACCCGCGAACACCTTGAAATCGCTTGCGCGCACCAGGTCGGCGACATCGACGAGTTCGAGCGGCACGCGGAGATCCGGCTTGTCCGATCCATAGCGCCGCATTGCGTCGGCGTACTTCAGGCGCGGGAACGGATCCGGCAGGTGGACCTTCAACACGCGCGAGAACACGTGGCGGATGAGACCCTCCATCAGCGCCATGACCTGGTCCTGAGTCAGGAACGAGGTCTCGACGTCGAGCTGGGTGAACTCGGGCTGGCGATCGGCGCGAAGGTCCTCGTCGCGGAAGCAGCGCACGATCTGGTAGTAGCGGTCGAAGCCGCTCATCATCAGCAGCTGCTTGAAGATCTGCGGCGATTGCGGCAATGCGAAGAACTTGCCGGGATGCGTCCGCGAGGGCACGAGGTAATCGCGGGCGCCCTCGGGGGTCGCTTTCGTCAACATCGGCGTCTCGATGTCGACGAACTGGTGACCGTCGAGGTATTCGCGCATCGCCTGCGTGATCGCATGGCGGCGGCGCAACCGCTCCTGCATCACGTCGCGGCGGAGATCGATGTACCGATGCTTGAGCCGGAGCTCCTCGCCGACTTCCTCGTCGAGCGCAAAGGGCGGCGTAGCCGAAGGGTTCAGCACGACGAGTTTCTGCGCCAGCAATTCAATCTGGCCCGACGGCAGGTGGGGGTTCACGGTGCCCGCCGGCCGCGGGCGCACTTTCCCCTGCACCTGGACGCAGTATTCACGCCCGAGATGCTCGGCAAGCTGGAATGCGGCGGGCGTGTCGGGATCGAAGACGACTTGCAGGAGACCCGACCGATCGCGCAGGTCGACGAAGATCACGCCGCCGTGATCCCGGCGGCGGTGCACCCAGCCGGCTGCCTCGACGGTGCGGCCCGCCAGGGATTCGCCGATTTCACCGCAGTAATGTGTGCGCATGGACAAAGCGGGCGATGTTACGTGCGCGGCGACGGCCGTGGCAACCGGCTTCTAGCGTCGCGGGCGACGCCGGCTGCGGCGCACAGGCGCGGGCTTAGGCGCCGCAGCCTTCGGTTGCTTCGTCTCCGCGGCGGATTTCGGGGCTGCCTCTGCCTCGCCTTTCTTGTCTGCCGGCTTGGCCTCCGGCTTTTCTTCCTTGGGCTTCTCGGCAGGTGGGCTGTCACCCGTAGCAGGCTCTTTCTCTCCCGCGAGATTCCGTTTCGCCTCCTGGTCGGCCTTGAAGTCGGTTTCGTACCAACCGCCGCCTTTCAGGCGGAAGACCGGCGCCGACACGAGCCGCTTGAGCCTGTTGCGACCGCAGGCGGGGCACTTGCGGAGTACGCGGTCGGTGACTTTCTGGAGTTCTTCGTGGTGATGCCCGCAGGCGGAGCATTGGTATTCGTAAAAAGGCATCGCCCGCCTATTTTCGCATAACCAGCGCGCCATCCTTCACGGTGACCTTGATGGTGTCGCCCGGCCCGAATTCCCCGGCGAGAATCTTCTGCGCCAGCGGGTTCTCGAGCTGCTGCTGGATCGTGCGCTTCAGGGGCCTTGCGCCGTACACGGGATCGAAGCCCGCCTCGCCCAAGAGGTCCTGCGCCGCGGCGTTGAGCTCGAGCTTGATGTCGCGCTCCGCGAGCCTGCGGCGAAGGTGGCCCGTCTGGATCTCGACGATGCGGCGGATGTGCTCGCGCGCGAGCGGATGGAACACGACGATGTCGTCGATGCGGTTGATGAACTCCGGCCGGAAGTGCTGCCCCACGATCTCGAGCACCGCGTGCTTCATGCGGTCGTAGTTTTCCTCACCTGCGAGCTCCTGGATCACCTGCGAACCGAGATTCGACGTCATGATGATCACGCTGTTGCGGAAATCGACTGTGCGGCCGTGGCCGTCGGTCAGGCGGCCGTCGTCCAGCACCTGGAGCAGCACGTTGAAGACGTCGGCATGTGCCTTCTCGATCTCGTCGAGCAGGATCACGGAATACGGCCGGCGGCGCACGGCCTCGGTCAGGTAGCCGCCTTCCTCGTAGCCGACATAGCCCGGCGGCGCTCCGATCAACCGCGCGACCGAGTGCTTTTCCATGAACTCGGACATGTCGATGCGGATCAGCGCTTCCTCGGTGTCGAACAGGAATTCCGCGAGCGCCTTGCAGAGCTCGGTCTTGCCGACGCCGGTTGGACCGAGGAACAGGAAGGAGCCGTTCGGCCGGTTCGGGTCTGCGAGGCCGGCGCGGGAACGGCGGATGGCATCCGATACGGTCCGCACGGCCTCGGACTGGCCGACTACGCGCGCGGCGATCGCCTGCTCCATTTTCAGCAGCTTGTCGCGCTCGCCCTCGAGCATCTTCGAGACCGGAATGCCGGTCCACTTGGACACGACCTCGGCGATTTCCTCCTCGCCGACCTTGTTGCGCAAGAGCTGCGGTGCCTTCGCCTCCGCCTTATGGGCATCGGCGAGGCGCTTTTCGAGCTTCGGGATCGTGCCGTGCTGGAGTTCCGCCATGCGCGCGAGATTGCCGGCGCGGCGCGCCGCTTCGAACTCGTTCTTCGCGCGTTCGAGTTCTTCCTTGATGTGGGCCGTACCCTCCAAGGCAGCCTTCTCGGCCTTCCAGATTTCCTCGAGGTCGGCATACTGCCGCTCGAGATCGGATAGCGATTCCTGGAGCTGGTCCAGGCGCTTCTTCGAGGCCTCGTCCTTTTCCTTCTTGAGCGCCTCCTGCTCGATCTTGAGCTGGATGATGCGACGCTCAAGCCGGTCGAGCGACTCGGGCTTGGAATCGATTTCCATGCGGATGCGCGAGGCGGCCTCGTCGATCAGGTCGATGGCCTTGTCCGGGAGTTGCCGGTCCGTGATGTAGCGGTGCGAGAGCGTCGCGGCGGCGACGATCGCGGGATCGGTGATCTCGACCTTATGATGGGTCTCGTAGCGATCGTTCAGTCCGCGCAGGATCGCGATCGTGTCCTCGACCGAGGGCTCGTCCACCATCACCTTCTGGAAGCGCCGCTCGAGTGCCGCGTCCTTCTCGACGTGCTTGCGGTATTCATCGAGCGTGGTCGCGCCGACGCAATGCAACTCCCCGCGCGCGAGCGCGGGCTTCAGCATGTTGCCTGCATCCATCGAGCCCTCGGCCTTGCCGGCGCCGACCACGGTGTGCAGCTCGTCGATGAAGAGGATTACCCGCCCCTCCTGCTTCGCCAGGTCGTTCAGCACCCCCTTCAGGCGTTCCTCGAACTCGCCGCGGAACTTGGTGCCCGCGATCAGCGCGGCCATGTCGAGCGCGAGGATGCGCTTGTTCTTGAGTCCCTCGGGCACTTCGCCGTTGACGATGCGCTGCGCGAGTCCTTCGACGATCGCGGTCTTGCCGACACCAGGCTCGCCGATCAGTACGGGATTGTTCTTGGTGCGCCGCTGCAGCACCTGGATCGTACGACGGATCTCATCGTCGCGGCCGATCACGGGATCGAGCTTGTTCTGTTCCGCCCGCGCGGTCAGGTCGAGCGTGTATTTCTGCAGCGCGCCACGCTGTTCCTCGGCATTCGGATCATCGACTTTGTCGCCGCCGCGCAGATCCGCAATTGCCTTGTCCACGGCGCCCTTCACCGCGCCCGAATCCTTCAGGATCGTGCCGAGCGCGCCGCGGTCCTCGCAGGCGGCGAGCACGAAGAGCTCGCTCGAGATGAACTGGTCGCCGCGCTTCTGCGCCAGCTTGTCGGTGACGTTCAGGAGCCGCAGCAGGTCGTTCGACGGATGCACGTCGCCGCCGGTGCCTTCGACGCTCGCGATTCGGCCGATCTGTTCGAGCAGCCGCGAACGCAGCAGGGTGACGTTGACGCCGGCGCGGTCGAGCAGCGGCCGTGCGCTGCCGCCCTCCTGGTCGAGGAGCGCCAGCATCAGGTGCACGGGCTCGATGAACTGGTGGTCGCGACCGACCGCGAGCGACTGCGCGTCCGCGAGCGCGAGCTGGAATTTCGTGGTCAGGCGATCCATGCGCATCAGGGGCGCCCCAGTTTTTTGCCTGCCCCCCTCATGGGGCCGACCGCCGCCCGAATCAAGTTGTAACACGGTGAATTTACCCGGTTTTTGCATCGCCGGAGGAATTGATTAAAGTACGCGTGCGCGGACCGCCCCCGGGTGGCCGCGACATTTTTCTGGTCTTGTCGATGACAAGGGACTTGATCCATGGGACAGGTACCCGCTGAGAGCCCGGCTTCCGGGCATGCGCCCTACGGCTTCGTCGGCGACGGCCGGCTTTCGCGGCATTGGCGCCACTATTTCTCGAGTCTCGGCATCCGCTGGAAGCTGTGGTCGCGGCGGCTCGCGCGTTCGAACGGCAGGCCCGGGGTGAGCGCGGTCGCGGCACTCGCGGATTGCCCCGTGATCCTGCTCGCCGTCTCGGACGACGCGATCGCGCCGGTGATGGCGACGCTGCGCGCCGAGGGCCTCGACGACCGGACCTTCGTCCATTTCTGCGGTGGCCGGACGTTTGCAGGCACCTGGGGCACTCACCCTCTGATGAGCTTCGGATCCACGCTCTACGAGCCCGCGTTCTATTGCGATATTCCCGTTTTCGTCGATGCGGACCGTCCCGATCCGGCCGCGCATTTCCGGGCGCTTTTCCCAGGACTCCCGAACCCCTGCTTCACTCTCCGGCCGGAGGACAAGGCGTACTACCACGCGCTCTGCGCGCTCGCCGGCGGATTCACCGCGGTGCTCTGGCGGGACTTCTTCGGGGCGATGGCGACCCGCTTCGGCGCGCCGCGCGAAGCGCTCGCGGCATATCCGCGCCGCATCATCGAGAACGTACTCGCGTCCGCCGACGGCGCGCTGACCGGACCCGTGGCCCGCGGCGACTCCGAAACGATCCGCGCGCACCTGGAGGCGCTCGAAGGCAGCGCGCTCGCCAATGTCTACGAGGCATTCATTGCCGCCTCCGGGAGGGAACGAGCATGAAATCAGTCCTGGATTTCACCGCGGCGAAAGCCGAGGGGCGGAAGATTTCGATGGTGACCTGCTACGACGCGAGCCTCGCGCGCGTGCTCGAGGCCTCCGCAATCGACTGCCTGCTGGTCGGCGACAGCGCGGCGATGGTCATGCACGGGCATCCCGACACGCTCGCCGCGACGGTCGAGCTGATGGCGATGCACACGGCCGCCGTCCGGCGCGGCGCGCCCACCCGCTTCCTGGTCGCCGACCTGCCATTCCTTTCGTACCGCAAAGGTGTGCCAGCAGCGCTCGACGCCGTCGCAGCGATGATGCGCGCGGGTGCCCAGGCCGTGAAGCTCGAAGGCGTCCAGGGGCATGAGGAGGTCATCACCGCAATCGTCGGTTCCGGCGTGCCGGTCATGGGTCATCTCGGCCTCACGCCGCAATCGGTCAACGCGCTCGCGGGGTTCCGCGTGCAGGGACGCAATCAAGACGACGCGGCACGCATACTCGTCGACGCCCGGCGCCTCGAGGAGCTCGGCTGCTTCTCGCTGGTGCTCGAATGCGTGCCCGCTTCGCTTGCAGCGCGGATCACCCGCGCGCTTTCGATCCCGACGATCGGCATCGGCGCGGGCGCCGACTGCGACGGCCAGGTGCTTGTACTGCAGGACCTGCTGGGACTGTCCAACGGGTTCCGGCCGAAATTCCTGCGCACCTATTTCGACGGCTTCGGCCAGGTGCGTGACGCGGTGGACCGCTTCGATCGCGACGTGAAGCAGGGCGCTTTCCCCGCGGCGGCGGAGAGCTACGACTCGTGAAGGTCGTCGAATCGATCGCGGATCTCGCCGCCGAAAGGCGGGCACGCGGTGCGGGAGACACCGGCTTCGTGCCGACCATGGGCGCCCTGCACGATGCGCACGTGTCGCTGATCCGGCGCTCGCAGGCGGAAAACGCGCGCACCTGGGTCAGCATCTTTGTCAATCCCGCGCAATTCAATGACCCGGGCGATCTCGCGAGCTATCCGCGCCCGCTGGACGCGGATCTCGAGGCGCTGCGTGCCGCCGGATGCGATCTCGTGTTCGTACCGCGCGCCCGAGAAATCTATCCCGACGGCTATCGTTACCGCGTGGTCGAGAATGACTTGAGCCTCAAGTATTGCGGCGCCGGCCGTCCCGGCCACTTCGACGGCGTTCTGACCGTCGTGCTGAAACTCCTCCTGCTGGTCCGTCCGGAACGTACCTATTTCGGCGAGAAGGACTACCAGCAATTGCGGCTCGTGGAGGGCCTCGCCGAGACATTCTTTCTTGACACCAAGATCGTCCGCTGTCCGCTGGTGCGCGAACTCGACGGCCTCGCGATGAGCTCACGCAATCGGCTCCTGTCCGCGGCAGAACGCGAACGCGCGCCCGGTTTCCATCGCTTGCTCGAGAGCAGCGTCGAGAAGCGCCAATCGACCGCCGAGGCCGCGAATGAACTGGCGCGTGAGGGCTTTGACGTCGAGTACGTCGCGGACTACGAAAGGCGCCGGCTGGCAGCGGTGCGCCTCGGCAAGGTGAGGCTCATCGACAATGTCGAGTGACCGCGAACGCCGGATCCTGTTCCAGCTCACCGGCTCGATCGCCTGCTTCAAGGCCTGCGAGCTGATTTCGCGGCTGGTGAAACGGTGCTTCGCCGTACAAACGGTCGCGAGTGCAGCCGCGCTGCAATTCGTCGGAGCCGCGACGCTCGAAGGCCTGACCGGGCGGACACCGTTTACCGACCTATATGCCGCAGGCCGCACGATGGATCACATTCGCCTCACGCGCTGGGCGGACCTCGCCCTGCTCTGCCCGGCGACCGCCAATTCCATGAACCGGCTCGCGGCGGGACTCGCCGACGACCCGATCGGCGCGCTCTTCCTGGCATGGGAGATCGGCGAAAAACCCTACCTGATCGCGCCGGCGATGAACGCCACGATGTGGGATCACCCGGCGACACGCGCCGCACGCGAGCGGCTGGCGGGATTCGGCGCGCACGTCCTGCCGGTCGGTGCCGGACCGCTCGCCTGTGGCGAAATGGGGGAAGGCCGGCTGCTCGAAGTCGCGGAGATCGAGGACACTCTGCTGCAAGTTCTCGGAGCGCCGCGATGAAGGTGTTGGTGACCTCGGGCGCCACGCGCGAGCCGATCGACAGCGTGCGATTCATTTCGAACGTGAGCAGCGGCCGCACGGGCGCCGCGATCTGCGATGCGCTCGTCGCGCGCGGATTGCACGTGACACATGTTCATGGCGTCGATTCCGCGGTCTCGGTCCGTGTCGCCCGGCGCGAAACCTTCACGGATCATGCCTCCCTGGACACGATTCTGCGCCGCCTGCTCAGAGACAGCGCTTGCGACGCCGTGATTCACGCGGCGGCCGTTGGCGACTTTTCAGTGGCCGGCCCTCCTCCCGACGCCAAGATCGAATCCGGGCAGGGACTGACCGTCCAGCTGCAGCCGACATACAAGATCATAGACCGGATTCGGGGTTATGCCGGCAACCAGGATTTGCTGCTCGTCGGATTCAAGCTCACCCACGAACCGGATGCCGCGGCACAGGCGCGCGCTGCGCGTGAACTGCTGAAGCGAAGCCGTGCCCGCTACGTGGTGCAGAACGACGTTTCGACGCTGGCAGAAGGTGACGAACACGTTTTCTTCGTTCACGAGAACGGCAGCAGTCGTGTCCGCCGCTACGTCGGACGAACCAAACTTGCGACCGCGCTCGCCACGCTGATTGAAGAGCAGCTCAGAGACAGCTCACGATGATCCTGGTCCTGGACATCGGCAACAGTCAGATCTTCGGCGGCGCGTTCGACGACGAGCGACTGTGCCTCCAATTTCGCCGCGCCACTCGGGCGGAGTACACGTCCGATGAAGTCGGCCTGTTCCTGAGGGAGGTCCTGCGCGAGAACGACATCGATCCGGGCAGCGTCACCGCGGTCGCTATCTGCTCGGTCGTCCCGGACATGGTGCATTCCGTGCGCAACGCAAGCCTCAAGTACTTCGGCGTGCGCCCGTTCATGCTCGAGCCCGGCGTTCGCACCGGTCTCCGCATCCGTTATCGTAATCCGCTCGAGGTCGGCAGCGATCGCATTGCCGGTGCAATTGCGGCCGCCAAGCTTTTTCCGGGCAAGAACGCGATCATCGTCGATTTCGGCACCGCAACCACGATTGACGCCCTGACCGAAGAGCGCGACTACCTCGGCGGCGTCATCCTTCCGGGGCTGCGCCTCGCCATGGAGAGTCTGGACGCGCGGACGGCGCGCTTGCCGAAGGTCGAGATCCGCAAGCCCCCCGAGCTGCTCGGCCGCTCGACCGTCGAGAGCATTCAGGCCGGGCTCTATCACGGCAACATCGCGATCCTCCGGCATCTCTGCGCCGAGGTCCGTGAGCAGTACTTCTCGGGCCGACCCACCGTCCTCGTTGGCACCGGTGGATTTGCGCGTCTCTTCGAGGACGAGAACATTTTCGATGCTCACATACCCGAACTCGTTCTCATCGGGTTGCGTGAGGCCCTGCGGCTCAACAGCTAACGGCGATCCATTCGCGCGCGGACTATGCCCGCCGGGACTCCGCTCATTCGCTCAGAAGAACAGACATTCGCTCCCTCGCGTGTCCCGGCGGGCTTGTCCGCGCGCGGGCGGGTCGCGGCCGCTGTCGCGCGAACAAGGCGCCCGGGGACCTCAGAGCGAGCGAATGTCCGATCTGGTGAGCGAGCGAGGAGAGTCCCCGGGCACCGTAGTCCGCGCGCCAATGGCCGAGTTCCGTCAGTGGGCGAACTCGTGCGACAGGCCAGTCACGAGAATGCCGAGCGCAATGAGTGCGACCTGCTGGAACGAGGTACGTGCATCGACACGTCGGTGCAATCCCGGGATGAGGTCGGCCACTGCAACGTAGAGAAAACTCGCTGCTGCGATTGCGAGCGCGTAGGGCAAGATCTCGAGCGCTTCAGCCAGCAGATACCAGGCGACAACCGCGCCCGCAACCGAAGCGAGACTGACCGCGACATTGAGCGCAAGTGCGCGGCTGCGCGACATGCCCCCGTTCAGCAGGATCGCGAGGTCGCCGACCTCCTGGGGAATCTCGTGCGCGAACACGGCGACCGTCGTGACGACGCCGAGGTGCGGGTCGGTCAGGAAGGCCGCGGCGATCAGGACGCCGTCCAGGATGTTGTGAAAGGCGTCACCCCAGAGTATCAGCGTCGCGGAGGCGCGCGCGCGGTGGTAATCCTGCGGCCCGTGCGCCTCGCAGGCGTCCGCGTGGCAATGCCGCCAGAGCACGGCTTTCTCCAGCACGAAGAAAGCAATGATGCCGCCGGCCAGCGCGATGCCGATCCCATGCGTGCCGGCGCCGGACTCGATCGCGTGCGGCAGGAGCGCGAGCAGCGCGGCACCGAGGAGCGCGCCGGTCGCAAAGCTGACGAGATGCGGGAGCATGGCGTTTCGCCGCGCCGCCGGCAGCAGCATGAAGCCGCCGGCGACGAACGCCGACAAGGCGCCGCAGGCAGCAGTCAGCAGCAAAATCATTGCGAGCGTGGACACGGGCGACAGCCTACATCAGGCCAGCCAGGCGAGCGCGGCCATGCGGCCCGTTGCGCCATCGCGGCGATAGGAATAGAAGCGTTCCGGATCCGAGAACGTGCACCAGTCGCCGCCGTGCACGGATTCCACGCCGCAGGCCGCCAGCCGGCGGCGCGCGAGCGCCGGCAGGTCGGCGAAGAAACATCCATCAAGTCCGCGTCTGAAATCGCCTGCCAATGCCGGATCCTTCGTCATGAAAGAATCTCGGACTTCGGGGCCGACCTCGAACGCCCGCGGCCCGATCGACGGGCCGAGCCATGCGAGGAGCTTCGCGGGATCGCAATCGAGTGCCGCGACCGCCGCCTCGATGACGCCGGCGACGAGCCCGCGCCAGCCGCCATGCGCAAGGCCGATGCGGTCGCCCTCGCGGCTCGCCAGGAAAACCGGCAAGCAATCGGCCACCAGCACCGCGCAGACGGCACCGGGCGTGAACGATACTATTGCGTCGGCGGCGCCGGTCACCGGCCCCGGCACGACCGCGACGGCCGTGCCGTGAACCTGCTCGAGCCAGGCGGGCTCCGACGGGAGCCGCAATGCCGCGCGCAGGCGCCGGCGGTTTTCCGCGACCGCCATCTCGTCGTCGCCGACATGCGAGGCGAGATTGAAGCTTGCATAGGGTCCCGAGCTCGCTCCTCCGCCGCGCGTCGTCATGATCGCGCGGACCTGCGGCGGCACGGGCCAGTCCGGGTGCAGGAATTCGAGCACGTGCATCAGGTATTCGCTGTGTCGCGATCGCGCTTGAGCGCCGCGATGAGCGCGAGAAAATCCGCGGGCAGCGGCGCGGCCACCTCGATTGCGCGCCCGTCGCCGGGATGCGGAAACGAAAGCTTTGCGGCGTGCAGCGCCTGCCG
This sequence comes from Steroidobacteraceae bacterium, assembly GCA_050738555.1. GTDB lineage: Bacteria > Pseudomonadota > Gammaproteobacteria > Steroidobacterales > Steroidobacteraceae > SCUD01. Next base: position 28,206 of record JBOHZO010000069.1, read on the forward strand.
GCGAAAGCCGCGCAGCGCCTCGGCGAGCGCCGGCGTCGCGCCGCGCGGAATTTCGAGCCGGCGGCCATACACGGGGTCGCCGACGAGCGGATAACCCGCGTGCGAGAGATGAAGCCGGATCTGGTGCGTGCGCCCGGTTTCCAGCATCACGCGCACCCAGGTGTGGCGGCGGAAGCGCTCGATGACCCGATAGTGCGTAATCGCCTCGCGGCCGCTTGCGCGCACGGTCATGCGGAGACGATCCACCGGATGGCGGTCGATGGGCGCGTCGACCTTGCCACCCGCCGTCATCACCCCGACGCAGACCGCCTGATACTCGCGATGGATTTCGCGGGCCGCGAGCGCCTCGGCAAGCGCCATGCGCGCGTGCTCGCTACGCGCGACGATCAGGAGGCCCGTCGTGTCTTTGTCTAGCCGGTGCACGATGCCAGCACGGGGAAGCTTCGCGAGTTTCGGGTCGCGCGCGAGCAGCGCATTCTGCAAAGTGCGATCGGGATTGCCGGCGCCCGGATGCACGACGAGGCCCGCCGGCTTGTCCACGACGATCACGTCCGCGTCCTCCCAGGCGATGGCGAGTGCCATGGGCTGCGCAACCGCGGGCACCGCATCGTCGGCCGGCGCATCGAGCGCCACGCGCTCGCCACCGGCGACGATGTCGCGCGGCCGCGGCACGCGCCCGTCCACGCGAAGCTGCCCGGCGTCGATCCAGCGCTTGAGGCGCGAGCGCGAGTACTCGGGCAGCGCCTCCGCCAGGGCCTGGTCGAGTCGGCGGCCGGCGGCCTGCGGCGGCAACCGCAGTTCGCGTTGGTGTCGGGTGGAACTCATGAGGGTCGCAGCGGGTCTTTGTTCGTTATACTGCGTCGGATCAACAGCCGGGGTCCAGTCCTTTGCAGCCAGACAGAACGATGGCGCGCATCCTCCTGATCGCGTGCAGCGCGCTCACAATCGCCGCTTGCGGCTACAAAGAGCGCGCCGCGGAGGAATTGCAGCCAGAAAGACTTTATGATCGCGCCAACAAGCTGATGCTTGGCGGCGATTATCGCGGCGCGGTGCGCTACTACGAGTCGCTCGAAGCGCGTTATCCGTTCAGCGAGCAGGCGCGGCAGGGCCGTCTCGACATCATCTATGCCTACTACCGGAGCCGCGAGACAGAGTCGGCCGTGGATGCCGCGGATCAGTTCATCCGCGAGAACCCGACGCATCCGCGCGTCGACTACGCGATGTACCTCAAGGGTCTCATCTATTTCGAGCGGTCGCCGAATTTTCTCGAACGCTGGTTCAACGCGGACCTGACCGAGCGGCCGCCGCAGGACGTGCGCCGCGCGTTCGAGGCGTTCGATTCTCTCATCAAGCAGCATCCGAACAGCGAGTACGCGCACGACTCGCGCCAGCGCATGATTTTCCTGCGCAACCGCCTGGCGGAATACGAGGTGCACGTCGCGGGCCATTACCTGAAGCGCCAGGCCTACGTGGCGGCAATCGCACGCGCGCGTTATTGCATCGAGAATTTCGACGGGGCGCCATCGGTGCGGCGGGCGCTCGAGATCATGATCTCCGCCTACCAGGGCCTCGGCCTGAACGATCTCGCGGAACGCTCGCAGGAAGTGTTCGCGCTCAATTACCCGGGCGCGGAGCCGGAGCGGCAGGCTAGACGCGATTGGTGGCCGTTCTGGTGAGTCCTGGATCCTAAAGGGGACGTTCACTTTTCCTAAAGGGGACGTTCACCTTTAGCACAGCGTACGCGCTACCGTACGGTCATCTCACTAAAGGTGAACGTCCCCTTTAGAAAGTGAACGTCCCCTTTAGGACCCCTTCAGGACTCGCCGGGTCGGTAGCCGGACGTGATCGGGTAGCGCCAGTCACGGCCAAAAGCGCGGCGGCTGACACGGACGCCGGGCGGCGCCTGCCGCCGCTTGTATTCGCTGCGCTTCACGAGCTCCAGCACGCGCGTCACCGTCGCGCGCTCGAATCCCATCTCCACGATCTCGTCCACCGAGCGGTCGTCCTCGATGAATGCCTCGAGTATCGGATCCAGGACGTCGTAAGGCGGCAGGCTGTCCGAATCCAACTGGTTCGCGCGCAATTCCGCGGTCGGCGGCCGCTCGATGATGCGCTCCGGAATGACCGGCGCCGGCGATTGCGAATTGCGCCAACGCGCGAGCCTCCAGACGAGCGTCTTGCTGCAATCCTTGATCGGCGCATAGCCGCCCGCCATGTCACCGTAGAGCGTCGCATATCCGACTGACATCTCGCTCTTGTTGCCGGTCGTCAACACCATTCGGCCTGTCTTGTTCGAGATGCCCATGAGCAGCATGCCGCGGCAGCGCGCCTGGAGGTTCTCTTCCGCGGAGTCGACCGGCTTGCCGGTGAACTCCTCCTTGAGCGCTGCGAGCGTCGCCTCATAGATACCCTCGATGGATATGACCGAGTAGTGCACCCCGAGTCCCTTCGCCATCGTCTCGGCGTCGTCGAGGGACGTGCGCGAGGTGAAACGCGACGGCATCATCACCGCGCGCACGCGGTCGGCTCCCAGCGCGTCGCAGGCAAGCGCGAGCACGAGGGCCGAATCCACGCCGCCTGAGAGCCCGATCACGACGCCACCGAAGCCATTCTTGCCGACATAGTCGCGCACGCCCAGTACGATCGCGCGCCAGATGCTCTCCTCCCCGGCCGGCAAATGCGCGATCGACCCGCCCGTGAACCTGATGCCATTGGCAGTCGCCGTCACGTCGATGAACGAGAGGCTTTCCTCGAAAGCCGCGGCGCGATGGACGAGCGTGCCCGAGGGGTCGGTCACGAATGACGAACCGTCGAATACGAGCTCATCCTGGCCGCCAACGAGATTGAGGTAGGCAAATGCCATGCCCGTGTCGCGTGCTCGCATCGCCATGTTCGACTCGCGCTCCGGCTGCTTGCCCTGTTGGAAAGGCGAGGCGTTCGGTGCAATCGCAAGCACGGCTCCGGCGGCGGAGGCAGCGCCAGCCGGCTCGACGTGCCACACGTCCTCGCAGATGAGCGGCGCGATGCGGATGCCCGCGATTTCAACTGTGACGGCGGCAGAGTCCGGCGTGAAATAGCGCTTCTCGTCGAACACCTGGTAGTTGGGCAGCCGCTGCTTGCGGTAATTCGCGATGCGGGCGCCGTCGCGGAGCCACGCAGCGCTGTTGAAGAGCACTCCACCGGAGTATTCCGGGTAGCCGACCAGGAGATCGATGCCGCGGGCGGCTTCTGCGAGCCTGGCCATCCCTTCCTCGATGCGACGCCGGAATCCGCGGTGGAACAGCAAGTCCTCCGGCGGATAGCCCGAGAGCGCAAGTTCCGGCGTGACCATGAGAGCGGCTCCCTGCCGCCTCGCCTCGCGCAGCCGTTCCGCAATGCGATCCGCATTGCCCGGCGCGTCGCCGACGGTCGGATTGATCTGCGCGAGCGCGATACGAAGTGCGGCGCCCATTTTCGCGGGCCGTCAGCGCTTCTTCTTGCGGCGCCGCCCCGCGGCGAGCGCCTTCTTCATCGCGCTGCCGAGCTCGGCAGGCGATCGAACCGTGCGCACGCCCGCGCCCTCGAGCGCCGCGTACTTGTCGGCTGCCGTGCCCTTGCCGCCTGCGATGACCGCGCCCGCATGGCCCATGCGCTTGCCGGCCGGGGCCGTGACGCCGGCGATGTAGGCCACGACGGGCTTTGCAACATGCCGGCGGATGTACTCGGCCGCGTTCTCCTCGTCGCTGCCGCCGATCTCGCCCACCAGGATGATGCCCGCGGTCTTCGCGTCCCTTTCAAACAGCGCGAGCACGTCGATGAAATTCATGCCGCGTACGGGATCGCCGCCGATGCCGACGCAACTCGACTGCCCGAGACCGAGATTCGTGGTCTGGAACACGGCCTCGTAGGTGAGCGTGCCCGAACGCGAGATGATTCCCACGCGCCCCCGCTTGTGTATGAATCCCGGCATGATGCCGACCTTGCATTCGCCCGGCGTGATGACCCCCGGGCAGTTCGGCCCGACGAGGCGGGACTTGCCGCCGGCGAGCGCCGCCTTGACGCGCACCATGTCGTTGACCGGGATGCCTTCCGTGATGCAGACAACGAGCCGGATGCCGGCGTCCGCCGCCTCGAGCACGGCGTCCGCCGCATAGGGCGCCGGCACGTAAATCATGCTGACGTCGGCCTGCGTCTGCGCGACCGCGTCGTGCACCGTGTCGAACACCGGGCGATCGAGATGGCGGCTGCCGCCGCGGCCCGGTGTCACGCCGCCGACGAGATTCGTGCCGTAGGCGATCGCCTGCTCGGAATGGAACGTGCCCTGCTTGCCCGTGAAGCCCTGGCAGATCACGCGGCTCCTGCGATCGACGAGGATGCTCATCGGCGCGTTCCACGGCCCGCGAGCTTCACGACCTTGGTTGCGGCATCGGTGAGATCCTTCGCTGCCGTGATCGCGAGCTTGCTCGCGGCCAGGATCTTGCGGGCCTTGTCGGCGTTCGTGCCCTCGAGGCGCACGATCACCGGAACCGACACGCCGACCTCGCGCACGGCCTGCACGATGCCCTCCGCGATCACGTCGCAGCGCACGATGCCGCCGAAGATGTTGACGAGCACCGCGCGCACGCGCTCGTTCGAGAGGATGAGCTGGAACGCCGCGGTCACGCGCTCTGCCGTCGCGGTGCCGCCGACGTCGAGAAAGTTTGCGGGCTCGCCGCCATGAAGCTTGATCAGGTCCATGGTCGCCATCGCGAGCCCGGCGCCGTTCACCATGCAGGCGATGTTGCCGTCGAGCGAGACGTAGCTGAGCTCGTGCGCGGAAGCCTCGCGCTCCATCGGATCTTCCTGTGACGGGTCGCGGAGCGTGACCAGGTCCGGCTGCCGGAACAGCGCATTTGCGTCGACGTTGATCTTGGCATCGAGCGCGACGAGCTTGCCCTCCTTCGTGACGATGAGCGGATTGATCTCGATCAGCGCGAGGTCGCGTTCGAGGTAGAGACGGTAAAGTGCGCGCGCGATCCGTTCGAACTCCGCGAGTTGCCTGCCCGCGAGTCCAAGGCCGAACGCGAGACGGCGGCACTGGAATCCCTGCAGTCCCGCCGCGGGGTCGATGTCGACGCGAAGGATCCGCTCCGGGGTACTTGCGGCGACCTGCTCGATATTCACTCCACCTGCCGAGGAAGCGACGAACGCGATGCGGCTCCGTTCGCGATCGAGCAACAGGCTCAGGTAAATCTCACGCTCAATCGCGCTGCCCGACTCGACGTAGACGAGATCGATCAAAAGTCCTGTGGCGCCGGTCTGGGGTGTCACGAGACGCTCTCCGAGCATCGCAGCGGCGGCCTTGCCGACTTCCTTCGCCGAACGGCAGAGCTTGATACCGCCCGCCTTTCCACGGCCGCCGGCATGTACTTGCGCTTTCACGACCCAGAGCGGCCCCGGAAGCTCGCGGGCCGCAGCGACCGCCTCCGCCTCCGTTGCGGCAGCTTTGCCGCTCGGAACGGGCACGCCGTAGTCGGAGAACATGCGCTTCGACTGGTATTCGTGAAGATTCATCACAGCATTGTAACGGCTGCCTTGAACCGCG
>JBOHZO010000070.1:0-2749 GCA_050738555.1 Steroidobacteraceae bacterium
ACGATCGCATCGTCCACGACGATGCCGATCGCGAGCACGAGGCCGAACAGCGTGAGCACGTTGATGGAGAATCCGAGCAGCCACAGCACGGCGAAGGAGCCGACGATCGAGACCGGCACCGCGATCAGCGGGATCAGCGATGCGCGCCAGGTCTGGAGGAACAGCACGACGACGATGACCACGAGCGCGATCGCCTCGAGCAGTGTCGTGATGACCGAGGCGATCGACTCCCTGACGAACATGGTCGGGTCGTAGACCACGGACCAGTGCACGTCATCCGGGAAACCCTGCTCGAGTTCGACCATGCGGTCGCGGATCGCCTGCGACAACTCGATCGTGTTGGCGCCGGGCGCCTCGAAGATCGCGATGGCGGCCGCATCCTCGTTGTTGAGCAGCGACCGGATGGCGTAACTGTTGGCGCCGAGTTCGATGCGCGCGACGTCCTTGAGGCGGGTGAGCTCGTCGCCCTCGGCTTTCAGCACGATCTCGCCGAACGCCTCCGGAGAGTTCAATCGGCCCTGCGCATTGACGGAAACCTGCAGGACGGAACCATCCGGCGTCGGCGGACTGCCGATGCTGCCGGCCGAGACCTGGACATTCTGCTCGCGGATCGCGTTGACGATGTCGCCGGCCGACAGACGGCGCGCAGAAGCGCGCTCCGGGTCGATCCAGACGCGCATCGCGTAATTGCCGATGCCGAATGCGATCGCCTGCCCGATGCCGGGGAGCCGCGCGAGTTCGTCGCGTACGCGGAGGTTGGCGTAGTTGGACAGGTACAGCGCGTCGTAAGTCCTGTTCGGCGAATCGAGGTGCACGACCATCGTGAGTGTCGGCGACGCCTTGACGGTCGTGACGCCGAGCGCGCGCACCGCTTCGGGCAACCGCGGAATCGCCTGGGCGACGCGATTCTGCACTTGCACCGCCGCGAGATCGATGTCGGTGCCGCCCTTGAAGGTGACGGTCAGCGACATCTGGCCGTCGGAGCTCGACGTCGACTTCATGTAGATCATGTTCTCGACGCCATTGACCGCTTCCTCGAGCGGACCGGCGACGGTATCGGCGATCGTTCGCGGGTTTGCGCCCGGATAGTTCGCCGTCACCGAAACCGACGGCGGCACCACGTCCGGATACTCGCTGATCGGCAGGTTGGGGATTGCCATCAGGCCCGAGACCAGGATCAACGCCGACAGGACCGTCGCGAGGATCGGCCGGTCGATGAAAATCCGTGAAAAGTCGGTGTGCTTGGCCATGACGATTCAGCCGGCCGGTGCCGGAGCGGCCGCGGACGCCGGCGGCGGCAGATCCGGCTGGTCCATCGGCACGACGCGCGGGTTCACCGGCTGGCCGGGAAAGAAGATCTTGCGCATGCCGTTGACGACGACCTTGTCACCCGGCTTCAGGCCGGATTCGACCACCACCAGGCCTTCCACATGCGGGCCGAGCTTCACGTCGCGACGCTCGGCGGAGTTGTCCTTCCCGGCGATGTAGACGTAGCGGCGATCCTGGTCGGTCAGCACCGCCTGCTCGTGGATCAGCAGCGCATTCGTCTGGGATTCGCCGAGCAGGCGCACGCGCGCGAAGAGTCCGGGCGTGAACACGCCTTTCGGATTCGGCAGCACCGCCCGCGCGCGGATCGTGCCGGTCTCCGGATTCAGGGCATTGTCGACGAAATCCACCTCACCTTCGTGCGGAAAGCCTTCCTCGTTGGCAAGGCCGATGAGCACCGGATTGCGGATATCGCGCGAACTCTTCCGGTTGCCTGCGCGCGCGAGTTCCTGGTAGCGTAGGTAAGCGCGCTCGTCGCCGGTGAACGTAACGTAGACCGGATCGACCGAGACCAGCGTCGTCAGCAAGGTCTCGTTCGGTGCCACCAGGTTGCCGGGTTTGACGAGCGCGGCGCCCGCACGGCCGGCGAACGGCGACGTGATGCGCGTGAATTCGAGGTTGAGATTCGCCTGCGCCAGATTCGCGCGCGCGGCCAGTTCGTCCGCCTCGGCCTGCTGCGCCTCCATGCGGCGCTGGTCCAGTTCGCCCTGGGAGACCGCACGGTCGATGATCAGGGTTTCCGCGCGCTTCAGCTCCTGCTGCGAGAGCACGACGCGTGCCTCGGCGCGGGACGCATCCGCCCGCGCGGCATCGGCGGCGGCCTTGTATTCGCGATTGTCGATCGTGAACAGAAGCTGGCCCTTTTCGACCATGCTGCCTTCCCTGTAGTGCACGCGCCGGAGGTGACCCGCGACGCGCGGACGGATTTCAGCGGACTCGACGGCCTCGATGTGGCCGCTGTACTCGTCCCACTGGGTGATGGATTTCTTGACGACCGCCGCGACGCTGACGTCGGGCGGGGGAGGCTGTTGCTGCGCGTTGCCGCCGCAGGCGGCGAGTGCGAGTAGAGCGGAGATCACTACGATGCGGGGGCACATGGCTCAGGCTTCCTTGGCAATTCTTCGGGGCTGGTTCTCGCCCCATTCCTGGGCGAGTTTCTCCATCAGACTGACGAGACGTGCTCTGGCGGGCGCCGGCATTGAGTACATCTGAAACAGTTCCTGCCACATCAGGCCTTCAGCGGCGAGGTGCAGCAGGTGCAGGCGCAGGTCACGTTCGGTCCATTCCTTGTGGCCGAGACGCTCATGCATTTCCTGCCGGCAGGGATCCATCAGCGAGGGGTCGAGGGTCGCGGCGCTCAACATTCCGCACAGGAATCGCCGGTGCGACTCATCCTGCGAGGTATAGGTGCGGATGAAGCCGA
>JBOHZO010000071.1:0-5352 GCA_050738555.1 Steroidobacteraceae bacterium
GCGGCCAGGTGCTCTTCGGGACCGATGTCGGCTACATGAGCGAATACGACCCGACCGAAGAGTATCGGCTGTTGTCGCGCGCCTTGTCCCCGATGCAGATCCTGGCCTCCCTGACGACCGCGCCCGCCGCGCGCTGGAAAGAGGAGGCGCAGCGCGGCCGCGTCGCGAAGGACATGGACGCGGACCTCGTCGTGCTCGAGGCGGATCCGGCCGCGGATGCGGCGAACTTCGCCAAGGTCCGGTGCACGATCCGCGCCGGCCGCGTCATCCACGGCCCGGACGGAGAAACTTCATGATGCGAACTGCAACGCTTTCGGCCGCCTGTCTTTGGCTGTTGGCGGCGCTTCCGGCCGCTGCGGTCGACGATGCCGCCGAAGCCACCCGCCTGATCGCCGAGCTCGGTCTGCAGGAATCCGCGACCGCGCTCGCCGACCGGCCCGGCTGGCAGGCCCCGCGCAAGGTCGTCGTGGTGGGCGCGGGCCCGGCACGCCTCGCCTGGATGCAGTCTGCCGCTCCCGGCATGAGAGTCGTCGCCGCCAGCAACCGGGCGGAGGCCGTACGCGAGGTCGCCGATGCCGACGCGGTGATCGGCACGTGCACGCCCGAGGTGGTGCAGGCCGGCCGGAAACTTCGCTGGATTCAGCATCTCTATGCCGGCGTCGAGCGCTGCGTCGGCAGTTCCGGCTTCGCCGATCGCGGCATCGCGCTCTCCAACATGCAGAAGATCGCGGGGCCCGTGATGTCCGAGCACGTGCTCGCGCTCATGTTCGGCCTCGCGCGCGGGCTCGCGATTTACGTGCCGCTCCAGGTGCGGGGTGAATGGTCGCCGGACGCCGTGCCGGAAGGGCGCATGTGGTCGTTCGAAGGCAAGACGCTCCTGGTCGCCGGTCTCGGCGGCATCGGGACCGAAGTCGCGCGCCGCGCGCATGCGCTGGGCATGAATGTGATCGCGACGCGGAATACGCCACGCGAAAAACCGCCGTTCGTGAGCGAGCAGGGCCTCGGTGCGGACCTGCCGGGCTTCGTTTCGCGCGCCGACGTCATCGTCAACGCTCTGCCGCTGACACCGGGGACGAAGGGCGTCTTCGACCGGAAGATCTTCGACGCCGCGAAACGCGGCGCGCTCTTCATCAACGTGGGGCGCGGCGGTACCGTCGTCACGGCGGACCTGGTTGCCGCGCTCGAGGATGGCCGGCTCGGCGGCGCCGGCCTCGACGTGACGGATCCGGAGCCGCTGCCATCCGATCATCCGCTCTGGCGCGCGCCGAACGTGCTGATCACGCCGCACGTCGCGGCGGCGACCGATCTCGGCGAGGAGCCGCGCTGGCTGATCGCGCGCGAGAACCTGCGGCGCTACGCGGCGGGCGGCAAGCTGCTCTCCGAAGTGGACGTGCAGCGCGGGTACTGATGTCGAATCGCACGCTCCCGCTCGACGATCGTCTCTACGAGTACCTCCTCGGGCATTCGCTGCGCGAGCCGCCCGCGCTCGCGGAGCTTCGCGCCGAGACCGCCTCGCATCCCCATGTCAACATGCAGATCGCGCCCGAGCAGGGGCAGTTCATGCAGCTGCTCGTGCGCCTGATCGGGGCGCGCCGCGCGATCGAGGTCGGGGTATTCACCGGTTACTCGAGCCTCGCGGTCGCGCTCGCGCTGCCGCCGGACGGCCGCCTGCTCGCCTGCGACGTCAGCGAGGAGTACACGGCGATCGCGCGCCGGCACTGGCAGGAGGCGGGCGTCGCCGGCAAGATCGAGCTCGTGCTCGCGCCGGCGCGGCAAACCCTCGATGCGCGGCTCGCGGCCGGTGAGGCCGGCCGTTACGACTTCGCCTTCATCGACGCCGACAAGCAGGGCTATCTCGGCTACTACGAGCGGCTGATGGAATTGATCCGGCCGGGCGGCCTGATCGCGGTCGACAACACGCTCTGGGGCGGCGACGTCGCCGATCTCGCGAATCGCGACCCGGACACGGTCGCGCTCCGGGAATTCAACGACCGGCTGCTGGCGGATGCGCGCATCGACCTGTCGCTCTTGCCGCTCGCCGACGGCCTGACGCTGGCGCGGCGCCGCGAAGGGGCTTGATCCGTCACGCAGCTCGGCGAGTATGATCGGAACGTGTGAAGGAAGAGGACGCATCTTGAACCGCAATCATCTCGCCTCGTGGGCCGCCGGCCTTGCCTTGCTGGCGCTCTCCGGCTGCGCGCGCGAGAGCCCGGTGCCGGAGGCGTTTCCGCAGGATCGAGCGGACGCGTGGCTCGAGCGCTACCGGGCGCACGACGCGGCGGGTGTCGCCGCGCTCTACACCGAAGACGCGCAGCTCCTGCCGCCCGACGCGGTGGTCGTGAACGGACGCGCCGCGATCCAGGAATTCATTGCGCGCACCAATCCGGAGGGCGGTGCGCCGATCGAAATCGCGACGGTCGAGACCCTGATGTTCGGCGACCACGCGTATCGACAGGGCAGCTATCGGCTCGGCGGCACTGGCGGCGGCCTGCCCGCGACGGGCAAGTTCATCGAGTTGTGGAAGAAGGTCGGCGGCCAATGGCTGCTCCATCGCGAAATGTGGAACGCGGATGCGCCGCCGCCCGCGGCGCCGGCGCCGGATGCGGCGACCGATGAGCCTGCGTGAGCACGTCGAGGCGATCCTGCCCGAATGGGAGCGCTGGTATCCCAGCCTCTTCGATGCCGCGGCCGATCTCGGCGTGATCCGGCCGCGCGTCTGCCCGCCCTCGTCGCTCCTGCTGTCGCGCCGGCATTCGGCGATCCGCGAAGAGGCGATCCGCGCATTCCGCGAGCGTTGGAACGCGCTCGATACCGACTAGGGTTCTTGCTGCGGCCCGGCGCGGATCGCGCGCCATTCCTCGTCGTCCCCGCGCGCGAGGCGGATGTCGAGGCGATGCACGTCGCCGGCGAGATCCCAGTTCGATTCCGATACCGCTTCGCGGCCGAGCACCCCGACCGTCACGCGGACTCGCGCAAGCTCCTTGCCCTCGAGCTCGATCGAGTCGATGCGCGTGATGAGCCGGAGCGATTGATGCGCGATGAGATAGCCGTGCAGGAGCGCGCGGATGTCCGTGGCGTCGCGCCCGGCGGGATCCTCGTAATCATCCGCGACGAGCGCGCGGAGCGCGGAGGCATCCCGTTCTTCCGCGGCGCGCTCCGCCGCATCGACCAGGGCGCGGATCTCGTCCTCGGGCGTGCCCGGCGATCCGCAGCCGGCAATGGCGAGGCCCGCCGCGACGACCAGGCTAGGCACGCGCAGGATAAGCCTCCCATTGCGGCAGGCCGTCGGCGATGTCGAACCACGGCGCCTTGCTGGTCGCGTAGATGTGGCCGATCGGACCGGCACTCGGCGCGCTGTCGAGGCTGCCGCAGGGCACGACGACGTAGCCGGTGGACTCGATCACGCGCGGCACGGGGCTGCCGCAGCGCCGGCAGAAATCCTGTCCGAAGCGCTTCGCATCCGGGAGCGCGTAACTCACGACGTTCTCGTGGCCCCGGACCCAGGTCAGCTGATCCTTCCTGTAGAAGGCGTTGGTCGCATGCGCCGCGCTCCGCGCGCGGCGGCAGCGCGAACAGTGGCAGTTCTGCACGCGCTCGGTCTCGCCCGCGAGCTCCCAGGCGACCTCGTCACAGAGACAGCTGCCCTGCGTGACGCCGGGCTTCAACACGGGCGCCGGGCGGACGATTTCCTCGCCGTCGCCGAACTGCGGCGGGTAGGCGGCGTGTTGCGGCAGCGCACCCGCAATGGGATACCAATCCGCCCGCGAGGCGGCGAAAATGTGCATCTGCGGCCTGATCCCGGGATCGCCCTCGAGGTTGCCGGCCAGCAGAAAAACGAAATCCATCTTCTCCATGATCATTGGCGCCACCGAGCCGCAGCGCCTGCAGAACGGCCGGTGGCCCCGGTCGGATGACTGGTAGACCTCGACCATGTCCTGGCCGGAAGTCCAGCGGTAACCGGCGAGCGGCGTGCAGAGGAACGTCGCGAACATTGCCCCGTGGTGCTTGCGGCACATCGAGCAATGGCAATGCGCCATCATGTCGAAGGGCCCCGCTGCCTCGTATGTGACGGCGCCACAGAGGCAACCCCCCCGGTTCATAATGGCACCTTAGGGAGGATTCGAGTCCATGTACACACTCTATTGGTCACCCGGCACGGCGAGTCTTTGCGTGCACTGGATGCTGATCGAGCTCGGCGAGCCGCACGAGCTCGTGAAGCTCGATCTCGATGCCGGCGAGCACCGGAAGCCGGAGTACCTGAAGCTGAACCCGAGCGGGCTGGTGCCGACGCTGATCGTGGACAGCGTGCCGCTCTCTGAAAGCGCGGCGCTCCTTTTGATCCTGGCCGAGCGGCACCCGCAGGCGGGCTTCGCGCCGGCCGTCGGCAACCCGCAGCGCGGCGCGTATGTGAGCTGGATGTTCTACCTGTCGAACACGCTGCAGACCGCTTACCGCGACTGGTTCTATCCGGATCAGCCGGCGGGTGCCGCGGTCACCGAATCGGTCAAGGCCTCGGCGCGTCTGCGCATCGAGTCCTGCTTCGACCGCATCGATCGCCAGATCGGGGGCAGCGGCCCTTACCTGATCGGCGACCGCGTCGGCGCAGCCGACTTTCTCGCGACGATGCTGATGCGCTGGTCGCGCAACATGCCGAAGCCCGCGACGCAGTGGCCGGCGATCGGCGATTACGTCAAGCGCATGAAGGCACGCCCCTCGTTCAAGGTCCTCTACGAGCGCGAAGGCCTGACCGAGTGGGCTTGAGGTTCAGAAGAACGTGTAGGTAAACGACAGCGAAATCGTTCCAAGCTCCTCGTCCTCGATGATCTGGAAGTTCTCGTACTCGAGGCGCGCGCCGAGACTGCCGAACCGCGCTTGAACACCCAGGCCCCAGGCGAGATCCACGTCATCCTCGTCGACATTGAAGTCCGGAAACGCCGATGACGAGCGGGCATCGAACTGCCAGGCGGTCGCGCCCACTTTCGCAAACAGGTCGATGACCGGGAAATCGATATAACCGACGGCGAACGCGGAAAGCGTCTTCGCATTGAACCTCGAGGTGTCCGGGCAGGGCTCGCCGACTACCTGGATGCAGGCAACGCCCGCGGGCACGGTCGCATCCCCGTGATCGATGTAGTTGGCCTCGACGCCGAAGTGGTCGAGCGGCCGGAAGCCGACGATCAGCTTGTAGCCGCTGTCCTCATCGTCGAATTCGGCCGCATTGAGCGGATTGTCAAGACCGTACTCGCTCTGCGCGTAGCCCGCTCCGAGATAAATGCCGTTGTCGGCGGCTTGCGACAGCGGTGCCAGGCCGAGCAGCAGCGCGGTCAATGTGATATGGCGCAACATAAGAAT
>JBOHZO010000072.1:0-6060 GCA_050738555.1 Steroidobacteraceae bacterium
GAGCGGCTCTTGCGGGCCGGGGACATTGGTCGCGACCGCCGTCGCCTTGGCCGACAGGAGGTCGATCGCCGCTGCCTCGATGGAGCCCGGCATCCAGCCGAGCGCGGCCATCAGGCCGAGCGTCAGCAGCGGCTGATATGAGCACTTCAACGCCGACATCGAGGCGCGCACCGTGAACAGGCGCTGGAGCGGATCGCGGATTCCGATCGGCAACTCGAGGAACACGAGCCCGAAGTAGTTGCCGAGCGACGGCGCCGCGCCGGGATCGCGGAGATTGACCGGCACGGCCGCGCGAATCGTCATGCCGTCCGTGTTCTCGCCGTGCTGCCGAAGATAGCCGCCGAGCGCGCCGGCGGCCGCCGCCATCAGCAGATCATTGATCGTGCAACCGAGAGCCCGGGCGACGCACTTGACCTCGGTTAGCGGCAGCGGATCGGTCCAGGCCGCGATCTTGCGCGTGCCGAGCGGCCCCTTGAAGCGCGTCGGCGGATCGTCGGCGAGCGTCGCGACGCGCGCAAGCTCGCCCGCGACGCCGAGCGCGTGGCGCGCGATCTCGCTCGCCTGCTCCGGGTTCTTCGTCAGGTCGACGGCGCTCGCGAGCCACTCGGCGCCTTCAGCGTAGGCTTTCTGCAGCAGGCCTGCGCCCGGGATATTCAGCCGGCCGAACGCGGACTCCGCTTCGTCGCGGGCGCCGGGAATTGCGGGCCGGGAAAGCGCCGCGCGCTGGCGCGCGTCCGGTTCCGCCCGCGGATCCGTCAGCGTCAGGAACACGCGGATCATCGCAATGCCGTCCGCGTAGCAATGATGGATGCGCAGGATGGCGGCGCTGCCGCCCTGAAAGTCGTCGATGAACTGGAACTGCCACATCGGCCGCCGCCGATCGAGATCCGTGCCCGCGAGCTGCGACACGAACGACTCGAGTTCGGCCTGACCGCCGGGCGCGGGCAGTGCCGCGCGGACCACGTGCTGATCCAGGTCGAAATCGGGGTCCGATTCCCAGCTCGCAAAGACGGTGTCCTGCCGCGCGCGGCAACGGAACCGCGCGAACGCCAGGAAACGATCCTCGATCGTGCTGCGGAAGCGCCTGAAATCAATCGGCGACTCGAACACGACGACCCCGACGATCATCATCAGGTTGGTCGGCCGATCCATCCGGAGCCACGCGGCATCCACCGCTGACATTCGTTCCGTTTCCTGGACCATCGGATTACAGTAAAGCACATGGCGTATTTCGTCACCGGCGCGACCGGGTTCATCGGCCGCTACCTCGTCGAGCGCCTCCTGGCGCGCGGCGAGCGCGTCTACGTGCTCGTGCGGCCGCAGTCGGCGCAGAAATTCGAGGCGCTGCGCGGGTTCTGGGGCGCGCGCGCAAGCCGTGCGGTGCCGATCGCGGGCGATCTCTGCGGGCGCGATCTCGGCGTATCGAAGGCGGATCTCCGCAAGCTCACCGGCAAGATCGATCACATGTTCCACCTGGCGGCGGTGTACGACTTGCAGGCCGGCAGCGAGGAACAGGACAAGGCGAACATCGTCGGCACCGAACACGCATTGCAGTTCGCAGACAGCGTCCAGGCGGGCTGCTTGCACCTGGTGAGCTCGATCGCGGCGGCCGGACTCTACAAGGGCAGCTTCCGCGAGAACATGTTCGAGGAGGCGACGGGACTCGATCACCCGTATTTCCGCACGAAGCACGAGTCGGAAGCGCTCGTTCGCAACCGCAGCGAGCGCCCCTGGCGCGTGTACCGGCCGGGCATCGTCGTCGGCCACTCCCAGACCGGCCACATCGACAAGATCGACGGGCCCTATTACTTCTTCAAGATGATCCAGAAGCTGCGGCAATCGCTGCCGCCCTGGCTGCCGCTGATCGGACTCGAAGGCGGCTACATCAATCTCGTGCCCGTGGATTACGTGGTGGCGGCGATGGACCACCTCGCGCACCTGCCCGGGCAGGACGGGCAGTGCTTCCACCTGACGGACCCGCGTCAGCGGCGCGTCGGCGAAGTGCTCAACCTGTTCGCCCGCGCAGGGCACGCGCCGACCATGGCGTTTCGCGTCGATCCGGAGCTGGTCGAGCTCATACCCGCGAGCGTGACCGCCTCGCTGTCGAATTACCGCCCGCTGCAGCAGGTCGTGGACACGATCCTGCGCGATCTCCGGATCCCGCGCGACGTCATGCAGTTCTTCAACTGGCAGACCCGATTCGACAGCACGCGGACGCAGCGGCTGCTCGAAGGCACGGACATCCGGGTGCCGAGCCTCGAGGACTATGCCTGGCGGCTGTGGGACTACTGGGAGCGCCATCTCGATCCCGACCTGTCGCTCGACCATAGCCTGGCGGGCGCGGCCCGCGGCAAGGTCGTCGTGATCACCGGCGGTTCGTCCGGCATCGGCCTCGCGGCCGCAGAGCGCTGCGCGGATGCCGGCGCGAAGGTCGTCATCGTCGCGCGCGACCCGGAGAAACTCGAGGCGGCGCGCGCCAGGCTCGCCGAGCGGGGCGGCACGGCATTCGCCTATGCCTGCGACGTCTCCGACTACGCCGCCTGCGACGCATTCGCAAGGCAGGTCGTCGCCGAGCACGGCGGGGTCGATTTTCTCGTCAACAACGCCGGGCGCTCGATCCGGCGCTCGATTGACCTGTCGCATGACCGCTTCCACGACTTCGAGCGCACGATGCAGCTCAATTACTTCGCGGTCGTGCGCCTGACCATGGCCTTGATGCCATCGCTGCTCGCGCGCGGCGGCCACGTCGTCAACATCTCCTCGATCGGCGTGCTGTCGAATGCACCGCGCTTTTCGGCGTATGTCTCGTCCAAGGCGGCGATGGAAGCCTGGACGCGCTGCGCAGCCGCCGAGTTTGCGGATCGCGGCGTGACGTTCACCATCATCAACATGCCGCTTGTGCGCACGCCGATGATCGCGCCGACGAAGATCTATGAGCAGTTCCCCGTCGCGACGCCGGAGGAAGCGGCCGACATGATCGCGGAGGCGATCACCGAGCGGCCGAAGCGCATCGCGACGCGGCTCGGGATCGCGGCGGAAGTGCTGCACCTCGTCGCGCCGCGTATCACGGAGGTCGTGATGAACACGGCCTATCGCATGTTCCCGGACTCGGCCGCGTCGAAAGGGGCGCAGCCCGGAGCGAAACCGGAAG
This sequence comes from Steroidobacteraceae bacterium, assembly GCA_050738555.1. Taxonomy (GTDB): domain Bacteria; phylum Pseudomonadota; class Gammaproteobacteria; order Steroidobacterales; family Steroidobacteraceae; genus SCUD01. The sequence continues at coordinate 3,152 of JBOHZO010000072.1, forward strand.
CGCCGCCGACGAAGGAAGCGCTGATGTTCGCGTCGCTGCTCCGCGGCGTGCACTGGTGAGACGCCGCTGAAATGAGGCGGAACTGTCGCGGCTCTCGCCGCTGGATTACAATGCGCGCGCGAGAATGGTGCCCAGGAGAGGACTCGAACCTCCACGCCTCGCGGCACTAATACCTGAAACTAGCGCGTCTACCAATTCCGCCACCTGGGCACAGGTTGCGACCGGGGAGGGCCCCGGCAAGGGCGCGTCAATTTACGCAGGCACCCGTTCGATGTCAATTTCCAACACGCCATGAGCCGCAAGCCGCGCTGGCAGCGGGAGGACCCGCGCTTTCGCGAAGAATCGGAGCGTTATTCGCAGCCGATTCCGAGTCGCGAATTGCTGCTCGCAAAACTCGTGGAAGCGCGGAAGCCGCTCGGTTTCGACGCGCTTGCGGCCATGCTTGGCATTCGCGACCCGGCGCAACGCCAGGCGCTGTCCAAGCGCCTCGGCGCGATGGTCCGCGACGGCCAGCTCCTGCTCAATCGCGCGGACGAATACTGCCTGATCGAGCGCCTTCCCGTCGTCGTCGGCACGGCGAGCGGCCATCGTGACGGTTTCGGATTCCTGGTGCCGGACACCGGCGGCGACGACTTGTTCCTGCCGCCTCGCGAGATGCGCACGCTGTTCCACGGCGATCGCGCGGCGGCGCGCGTGACCGGCCGCGACGAGCGGGGCCGCCCGGAAGGCGCAATCGTCGAGGTGCTCGAACGGCGCACGCGGCAGGTCGCCGGCCGTTTCTCGCTCGAGGGCGGCGTCGGGTTCGTGGTACCGGACAACCGCCGCATCAGCCAGCGCGTGGTCGTGCCGCGCGAAGCGGTCGGTAGCGCCCGCCACGGCGACCTCGCAGTCGTGGAAATCATCGAACAGCCGAGCCGCGACCGTGACCCGGTCGGCAGGGTGATCCGCGTCCTGCCCGAGAGCGGCGGCGCCGACACCGCGATTGATCTCGCGATCGCGTCGTACGGCCTTTCACACGAGTTTCCTCCGGAGGCGCTGGGCGAGGCGCGCAAGTTCGGCCGCGAGATATCGGCTCCGGCGCGCCCGGTCCGCGAGGACTTGCGCGCGCTGCCGCTCGTGACGATCGACGGCGAGGATGCGCGCGACTTCGACGATGCGGTCTGGGCCGAGGAAAACGCCGCCGGCTTCCGGCTGATCGTCGCGATCGCCGACGTCTGCCACTACGTGCGGCCGGGCACGGCCCTCGACGCGGAAGCGCGCGCGCGGGCGACCTCGGTCTACTTCCCCAACCGCGTGCTGCCGATGCTGCCGGAGGAGCTTTCGAACCACCTGTGCTCGCTGATGCCGGACGTGGACCGCCATTGCATGGTCTGCGACATGCAGGTTTCACGCGCGGGCGTCGTGTCGCGGAGCCGCTTCTACCCGGCAGTGATGCGCTCGGCCGCGCGGTTGACGTATACGCGCGTGGCTACCCATCTCGAGGGGCGCGAGCCGGCGTCGCGCGGTGAACTCAAGCGTGTCATCCCGACGATCGATTGCCTGCACCAGGTGTACCGCGCCTTGCGCAAGCGCCGCGAGAAGCGCGGCGCGCTCGATTTCGAGGCGCCGGAGGTCAAGGTGCTCGTCGATTCCGCCGGCCAGGTGACCGACATCCGCGAGTATCCGCGGAACGACGCGCATCGGCTCATCGAGGAATGCATGATCGCGGCGAATGTCGAGGCCGCAGGCTTCCTCAAGAAGCACCGCCTGCCGGCGCTGTTCCGGATCCATGGCAAGCCGGACGAGGATCGCATGGAGGAACTGAAGCGCTTTCTCGCGATGCGCGGCGTGCATCTCGAGATTGGCGGCGACCTGAAGCCCGCGCGCCTGCAGAAAGCGCTCGCGGGAATCGCGGGCAGGCCCGACGCGGGCGTGCTCGAAAATGCGATCATCCGCTCGTTGCCGCAGGCGCTCTACCAGCCGCTCAACATCGGCCACTTCGGGCTCGCGCTCGCCGAGTACGCGCACTTCACCTCGCCGATCCGCCGCTATCCGGACCTGCTCGTGCACCGGGGGATCCGTCACGCACTCGCGGGCGGAACTGCGGCCGATTTCACCCACTCGCCGCGCGAGATGGAGACACTCGGCCAGGTTTGCTCGATGCGCGAGCGGCGCGCGGACGAGGCGGCCCGATCCGTCGTCGCCTGGCTGAAGTGCGAGTTCATGCGACCGCGCATCGGCGAGGAGTTCGACGCGGTCGCGACCGGGGTCGCCGAATTCGGCGTGTTCGTCCAGCTCAAGCAGATGCAGATCGATGGCCTCGTGCATGTCACCGCGTTGCCGCCGGACTACTTCCATTTCCACGAGCGCGACCGCGCCCTGGTCGGCGAGCGCTCGAAGCTCCGGTTCGCAATCGGCGACGAGATGCGGGTCCGGCTCGTGCGCGTGGACTCGGCCGAACGCAAGATCGATTTCGAGCATGTGGCCAAGACCGGCGAGCATTTTCATCCGCGCCGGCGCGGCGGCAAGGCTCCGGCCCGCCACCGGTGAGCGGCGTGATCGTCTATGGCCTGCACGCGGTGCGCGCCGTGCTCACGAAGCGGCCGCAGGACGTGACGCGGCTTTCGATCGCTGCGGGGCGCGACGATGCCCGGGTGCGGGAGCTGCGCGAGCTCGCGCAAGGGCGCGGAGTCGAGGCGGCCGACGCCACGACCGCTGCGCTCGACCAGGAGACCGGCGGCGCGGTCCACCAGGGGGTCGTCGCCGAGGTGCGCCCGAGCGTTCCGCTCGACGAAAACACGCTGCTCGACCTCCTGACCGCGGCGCGGACGCCGGCGCTCGTCCTGGTGCTCGACGGCGTTTCGGATCCGCACAATCTCGGCGCGTGCCTGCGCACCGCGGACGCTGCGGGCGCGACGGCGGTCGTCGCC
>JBOHZO010000073.1:0-39697 GCA_050738555.1 Steroidobacteraceae bacterium
CTCGAGCACACGCGCGTGTTCTGGTTCAGGAACGACGGCGCCGACGACGTGTGGCTCTCGAGCGCCGACTGGATGGACCGGAACTTCTTCCGGCGCATCGAGCTCTGCTTTCCGGTGCTGGATCAGAAATTGAAGCGCCGCGTCATCCGCGAGGGCCTGAAGCCCTATCTCGAGGACAATTTCCAGAGCTGGGTCATGGACGGCGAAGGCGGGTACAAGCAGCTGACGCCGAAACGCGGCGCGCGCAGCTCGGCGCAGGAAGAATTGCTGTCGCTGCTGTCGGTTGTGAGCTGAATCGACGAGACGCGCATTTGCCGCGACCGGTGCGGTGAGTCGTATGGCAGACTCGCCCGGTGAAAATCGGGACGCAGCTTGCGGTGATCTTCGTGGGTCTCCTGCATGGAACGGCCGACGTTGCGGTCGGCCTCGACGGTCTTGAAACCTTTGCCCCCGGCGTCGTCTCATCGGATGCGATCGAGGACGCGATCGCGTTCTCGCCGGATGGCCAGCTCGCGGTATTCGCGCGCCGCGCCGGCAGCTGGGGCGGCCCGCCGGAGCGGGGCACGCTGTACCAGACGCGCCGGCAAGGCACGCGATGGACCACGCCACGGCCACTGCCATTCTCGGGACATCACGACGACGGCGATCCCTCGTTTTCGCCGGACGGGCGCCGGCTCTTCTTCGTCTCCTCGCGGCCGAACTCGGGCGGGCGACAGGACTCCGACATCTGGGTCGTGGAGCGCATGCCCGCAGGTTGGGGCGAGCCGCGTCATCTTGGCGATGGAGTCAATTCACCGGCAGCGGAGTACAGCCCGGCGGTTGCGGCGAGCGGGCGCCTGTACTTCGCGTCGATGCGCGACGGAGGGTATGGGCAGGGAGACCTCTATGTCGCCGAGCCCGAGGGCGACGGGTTCTCGGCGCCGCGCAATCTGGGGCCCGTCGTCAACTCGGCGCAGGGCGAGTGGAACCTGACCGTTGCAGCGGACGAAAGCTTTCTCGTATTCGAGGCCTCCGGACGTCCCACCAACCGTTCGGTCAGCGGCGATCTTTACGTCGCTTATCGCAGTGGCGGCGAGTGGATGGCGCCGGTGCCCCTCGACGCCGTCAACACGGAGCAGAGCGAGCTCAATGCGCGCGTCGACCGGGACGGCGAGCGCTTCTATTTCGCGCAATCGACGCCCGCGGATAAGGGCCGGCACGCGGATATCCGGTGGATCGCCGTCGAACGAGTGCTGCCACATCGCGCCGATCCGCGGATCGCACGGGCCGCCGTGGTCAGCCGTTCGGCGCACGAGGTTTTCGTGCTCGAGGCGGGCTCCTGGCGCACTTTGTACCGGTTGCCTGTCGGTCACGGCCCGCATGAGATCGCGATCTCGGCGGACAGACGCCGCGCCTACACCGCCGATTACGGTCAGTTCCCGGTGCCGCACCAGGCACCGATCGCGCCCGGGCCCGTCCAATGGGTCGAAGCACCGTCCGCGCAGGTCACGGTAATCGACCTCGAGGGCATGCGTCGCCTGGACACGCTCAGGATCGATGGCTGCAGCCGCAACCACGGCATTCTCGCGGCACGCGACGGCTTGCGGCTCTGGACGACCTGCGAAGTCGAAGGCTCCGTGCTGGAACTGGATGCGCGTAGCGGCGCAACCCTGCGACGATTTGACACCGCGATCGGCAGCCACCAGCTTCTGGCGACCCCGGACGAGACCCTGCTGCTCGTTTCCAACGTGGAGTCCGGCTCGGTCTCGCTGATCGCGCTCGCGGACGGGACTGTCCGGACGCTGCCGACAGGCCGCGGCGCCGAAGGGCTCGCGATATCGCCGGACGGGCGCCGGCTTTGGGTGGGCAACGGGCTCGACGATACGCTATCGATTGTCGATCTCGAGGCGGGGCGCGTGTCGCGGACCATCCCGAGCGGAGGCCGGTTTCCGGTCAAGCTCGCATTCTCCGCCGACGGCCGCTCGGTCCAGGTCGTCAACACCGCCTCGCGCTCGATCGTCGTATTCGATGCCGACGAGCTCGCGCCGCTACGCACCCACGAGTTCGAGTCGCCGCCGCTCGGAATCCTCGCATTGCCGGCAGGCGACCGGACGCTGGTGACGTTTCCGCGCCGCAACGAGGTAGCGGTGATCTCCGCGGAGGGCAGCAGGATCGCGTCCGTGCCAGGCATCATCGAGGCCGACGGTATCGGATGGATCGCCGCGCGGTCGCCCTGACGCTCAGTTGCGCGATTCCCGGGCAATCGTCCGGAAAATTCCTTCGCGGCGAGGATCGGCAGCGCCTTCGAGCACGCCGTTTGCGCGCAGGGCGACGCCCTGCAGCCCGGATTCCTCGCCGCGGCCGGACTTGACCACGATGCCGCGCTCGGCGAGTGCGTCGAGCACGCCCTGCGGCAGTTTCGACACTTCGCCGAAGTATTCCTCGGACCGCGCGACCAGGTTCGGCAGCTCGATCGCCTGCTGCAGCGGCAGCTCCCACGCGAGCAGGCCGACGAGCGTCTTCGCGTTGTAGGCGAGGATCGCGCTGCCGCCCGGTGAACCGAGCGCCGCGACCACGCGGCCCGTGCCATCGAGCACGATCACGGGCGACATCGACGAGCGCGGCCGCTTGCCCGGCGTGACTGCATTCGCGACCGGGGCCCCGCCGGCGAACGGCGTGAACGAGAAATCCGTGAGCTGGTTGTTCAGCATGAATCCGCCGACCGCGCGGCCGGAGCCGAAAAGCGATTCGACGGTCGTCGTCATCGAGACGACGTTTCCCGCGCGGTCGACGACGACATAGTGGGACGTCCCCGCCGCCTCGCGCGTGGCATCGGCGCCGCGCTCGATCAGCGCGGGCTCACCGGGCGGTGGAGCAGGGCCGGCCACGGCATCGATCAACGCCGCCCGCAGCGCGATGTAATCGGGAGCGAGCAGTCCGGCCACCGGCACGTCGACAAATGCCGGATCCGCGACGTACTGGTCGCGATCGGCGTACATGAGCCGGCTCGCCATTGCGAACAGGAACCAGGCCTGCGGATCCTCCGGGCCGCGCTCCGCGATGTCCGTGCGGTCGAGGATCGCGAGCATCTGCAGGAGCGAGACGCCGGACGACGGCGGCGGCGGCACGCAGACGACATAGACGAGGAACGGCCCGCAGACCGGCTCGGCGATGCGCGGCTCGTAGGCGCGCAGGTCCGCGCGCGACAGGGCGCCGGGGCGCGGCGCTGCGCCGACGCGCCGGACGATCTCGTCCGCGAGCGGCGGCTCGAGCAGCGCGCGCGGCCCCTGGCTCGCGATGCGGCGCAGCGTTGCGGCATAGGCCGGATTGGTGAATGGGTCGCCCACCTGGATCGGGCTGCCGTCGGCGCGCGAGAACAAGGCGCGAACGTCGGGCTCGCGCGCCTGCGCGAAATCGCCGTTCACGAAACGCGCCAGGCGTCTTGGCACGGCAAAGCCGGCTTCCGCCCGGCGAATCGCGGGATCGAACAGCTTCTGCCAGGGCAGTGTGCCGTGCCGCGCGTGCGCGGCGCCCAGCATCGCGATCACGCCCGGCACGCCGGTCGAGCGCCCCGACAACACGGCGTCGCGATAGGAGAGCGGCTCGCCGCGCTCATCGAGAAACAGCGCCGCGGTCGCCGCCGCGGGCGCGGTTTCGCGCCCGTCGAATGCCGTGAGCCGCTTCGACGCCGCGTCGAAATAGAGCATGAAGGCGCCGCCGCCGACGCCGGAGCTCTGCGGCTCGACGAGTCCGAGCATCGCCTGGATCGCGACCGCCGCGTCGATGGCGCTGCCGCCCGCGGCGAGTGTTTCGATACCCGCATCGACGGCGAGCGGGTTGGCGGCCGCGATGCCGGCCGCGTGCGCGGCGGGGGCGCCAGTCTGGCTCACCGGGACGCAGGCGGCGATCCATGCCGCCGCGAGCAAGGCAAACGACCGCATGCGGATCATTCAGCCACGTCTGAAGGCTCCCGCCAACCCGCATTGCGCGCCGCCGTCTCGGTCGCCGCATCGAACGGCTCGCCCTCGATCGCGGCGTCGACCGCCTGCAGCACGGCCATGGGCATGGCCGCGGCTGGCCGCAGCTCGCCCTGGTGCGCGCGCGCTGCCGCGAGCAGGCGGACCTGCCATTCCTCCCCGCTGCGGCAGGCAAGGCCCGCAAGCGGCGCCTCGCGCTGCATGTGAAACGTGCGGCAGAAGGCGCCGCCGCGGTCGCGGAAGCTGATGCCGATGCGGACATTCGACTCATCGCTCGTGGAGGCGAGCCGTGTCGTCAACGCGGCGTCGAGTTCCCCGCGCGCCACGAGACCCGTCGCGGACTCCTCGTACGGCGCCGACGGCCCGCGCATCAACAGCACGCCGACAAACAAGCCGACCGCAACCGAGGCTGCGAGCGCGGCCCATTGGGGAACTCGCCAGCCGCCGATCGCCGTGCGCGCAACCTCGCGCGCGGTTCGCCTCGCGGCGAGATCGACGACGGAAGTCGCGGTTGTTCCACTCACGAGTTCTGCGAGCCGCTCCGGCACCGGCTCCTCGAGCACGCCGCGGTAGGCCGATTGAACGCGCGACGCCAGCGCTCGGTGCCGCTCGATCGCGCGCGCGATCGCGGGATCGGCGGCCATCGCCGCCTCGATCTCCGCGCGCGCGACGAGATCGAGCTCGCCGTCGGCATAGGCCATCAGCATTTCATCCGAGAACTTCATCTTGCTGCCTCGCCGCCGCCGAGCATCGCCTGCAGGAATTCGCGGCCGCGCGCGAGACGGCTCGTCAGCGTGCCGATGGGGATGCCCAGAAGTTCCGCCGAGTCCTTGTAGGAATAGCCCGCGACCAGCACCAGCGCCAGCGCGATGCGCTGCTCGTCGGGCAGGCGCTCCATCGCGGATTGCACGGACAGCAGGATGTCCCGCGATTCGGCGGAATCGTCGCCGACATCCGCGCCGGCTTCCTCCGGTGCATGCACCCGCTCACGCCGGCGGCGCGCGCGAATCTCGTCGATCCAGGCATTCTTCATGATTCCGAACATCCAGCTATCCAGTCGCGACCCGGGCCGCCACTGCTCGGCGCGGGTCAGGGCCTTTTCCACCGCCACCTGGACCAGATCGTCCGCATCCTGCACGTTTCTCGTGATCACCCGGGCAAAGCGCCGCAATTGCGGCAGCATTTCACCCAGTTGGGCACGAATCCCGTCGGACGGTGATGGCGTACTCATGTTGTAAGACGTCCGGCGCCGCCCGGTTCTTCCATCGGGATGAAACGAATCGCGTGAAGCGTATTCAAATCAGGAGCCGCGCGCCGGGATGCTAGCATTTCCGGGCGGAAGGCCGGCCAAGGAGCGGAATCGTGAACCGGCTGCTGAAGATTGTCGGGATTCTCTCGATTGCGGCAGGCAGCGCAGCGGGCGCGATCGCGCAGATCAACGTGCCCGGCCTGCCTGCGCCACTCCCGGGCTTGCCGCAGGTGGTCGACCCCGTGACCGGCACGCTGCGCACGGCACAGTCCACGGCGCTCGCGGAAGTGCGAAAGCTCCGCGTCAGGGAGCTGCTTCGCACGGAGCGGGCGACGGTCGAAGCGGATCCCGACGGACAGCCGATCATCCGGCGGCAGATCGGCTCGCTCTCGCCTTCGCCCGCGGCGCTCGACCGCGCGCGTGCCGAAGGCTTCACGGTGCTCCGCACGGAATCGCTCGACGGGCTCGGCCTGAGTCTCGTCGTGCTGCAGGCGCCGGAGCGGATGTCGACGCGCCGCGCGTTGAAGCGCCTGCGCGAGCTGGATCCCGAAGGCAGCTACGACTTCAACCATCTCTACCTGGGTGCCGGCGTCGGTCTCGAGGCGGTCCAGCCTGCGCCGCCGCCCGTTCCGCAGACTGCCGCGCCGCCCGCATCGGCTCCCATCGCGCGCATCGGGCTCGTCGACAGCGGCATCGACAGCGCTCATCCCGTGCTCGCGGGCGCGCACATCGAAAGGCATGGCTGCGACGGTGTGTCGATGCCCGCGGTCCACGGCACGGCCGTCGCTTCGCTCCTGATCGGCAGGGCGGAGGGATTTCAGGGTGTCATGCCGGGGGCTGCGCTCTATGCCGCCGATATCTTCTGTGGTCATGGCGGCGGCTCGATGTCCCTGCTGGCGGTTGCGCTCGACTGGATGGCGCGCGAACGGGTGCCGGTGGTGAACATCAGCCTGGTGGGTGCGAAAAGCCTGCTGCTGACGGGACTCGTGCGCGCCATGACCGCGCGCGGGCATTTGCTGGTGGCCGCGGTCGGCAATGACGGGCCGACCGCGCCGCCGCTCTTTCCCGCCGCGTATCCGGATGTGGTCGGCGTCACCGGGGTGGATGCCAGGCAGCGCGTGCTGCCTGAGGCTTGCCGCGGCGAGCAGGTGGACTTTGCGGCGACAGGAGCCGGCCTCGAGGCGGCCGCCGTCGGCGGGGGCTTCGGCGAAGTCCGCGGCACCTCGTACGCGACCCCGATCGTCGCGGCCCTGCTGGCGGCTTCGCTCTCGGCGCCGGATCCAGCAGCGGCGCAAGGCGCGCTCGCGCGACTCGAATCGGTCGCCGTGGATCTCGGCAACGAGGGCGTCGACCCGACTTATGGTAAAGGCCTGGTTGGAGCGGATCTGCATCCGGGCCTGGCGGCTGCCGTGACTCGCTGAATCCTGGGAAGAAACCGGCTTCCCCGGTCGTACTTGCTGGTGAGAACCGCGGAATGCCCGCGGGGTCACAGGAGCAAGTCCATGAAATATCGTAACTTTTTGACAAGCACCGCCGTGGCCGCCGTGTTGGCCGCGAGCGGAATCGCGAACGCCCAGGTGCTGGGCGGTGGCGCAACCGGTGGGCTGGGGGGCTCGATCTCGGGCGGCCTCGGCGGCATCGGCGCGACCGGCGGCGGCACGATCAACGGCACGCTCGGTGCCGGATCCGATGCGCTGGGCCGTACGCGGGACATCGGTTCACGTGCGACCGGTCGAGTGAAGGACACGGCCGCGAGCGCACGCGCGAAGGCCGAATCCGCGGCAGAGGGTGCGGAAGCGACCGCTTCCGGCACGCTCGATGCGGCGGCCGGCACGGCAGCCGATGCGACCCACGCAGTCTCAGCGACTGCGGACGCCGCGGGCGAAGTCGGCTCGAACGCCGATGTCGCGACCGACAACCTGTCGGGTGAAGCGGCCGGCAACGTCACCGGCAATGGCTCCAGTCTGCTGGACCTTGATTCCGGCGAAGTGGCGGGCAGTGCGGCGGGCAATGCCTCGGGCAACGGCTCCGGCATGCTCGACCTCGGTGGCGGCGAAGCGGCCGGTGCGGAACCGGTCGTGAGCGAGCCGGAACCGTCCGCGCCGCGCCGCGAGCGGCAGCCGCAGCCTCGCCGTGAAGCGCAGGCTCAGGGCGCGCTCGGCGGAATGACGAACGCGGAGAGCGGTTCGGGCAATGCCGGTGCGGTGCTTTCGGGGCAGGGTTCCGGCAGCGCGAAGGCAAAGCGCCAGCAGCCTCCGGCCCGGGAAACAGCGCCGGCCGAAAAGCCGCAGCCCAGGGCCAAAGCACATGGCAAGGCCAACGCGGGTGGCGGACTCGAGGCCTCGGGTGATGGCAAGGCCTCAGCCAATGCCAATGCCTCGGCCGATGCGAACGCCAGCGTCGAGAAGTAATCGCGACAGGTGCTGACCAGGCGGCGGGAGAGCAATCTCCCGCCGCTTTTTTCGTGCTTGCCTGCCGGGCCGGCCGGGGGTGTAATCTGGAGACGTGGAGAAGCCATAGGAGGAACCTGCCAATGCACGATGAGCTCACCACGTTGCCCGGGATCGGACCCGCCATCGCCGCCGATCTCAGGCACCTGGGAATTCACTCGATACGCGAACTCGCCGAATCCAATCCAGAACAACTCTTCCAGCGACTCAAGAAGATTACCGGACACGAACAGGAACCCTGCCTGCTCTACACGTTTCGCTGCGCGACCTATGCCGCGCGCACGTCCGAGCCGCAGCCGGATCTCCTGAAGTGGTGGAACTGGAAAGACCGCCGCCTCGAAGACTGAGAGGGGACGCAATCCTTTTTCCATAAGAAGCAGGCCCCCGAAAAGGGGGCATTAATCCTTCGCGACGCGAAGGATTCCGGCGTCATGCGCGTCAAACCAGACAATGGCTGAGCTCGTTCACGTCGACCGGGCCCTGGCCCGCCGGATACTGGGCGGGGACGAGGCCGCATTCCGGGACTTGTTCGACCGTTTCTTTCCGCGGCTGTACCGCTTTGCGCTCGCGCGCGTCGGCGGCGATCCGGACACGGCGCAGGACATCGTGCAACAGACTTTCTGCAACGCCATCGAGCGCCTCGACAGCTACCGCGGCGAAGCCGCGCTCTACACCTGGTTCTGCCAGATCTGCCGCAACGTGGTGATGGATCATTACCGGAGCAAGGGTCGTGGCGCCGCCCGCGTCGTCTTGCTCGAAGACCAGCCGAATGCGCGCGCGATCCTGGAATCGCTCGCCGCTCCCGCCACGGACCAGCCGGACACCGGCGCATGGCGTGAACAGGTCCATCGCATCGTGGAAGTGACGCTCGATGCGCTGCCGGGGCGGTACGGCGACGTGCTCGAGTGGAAGTACCTCGACGGGCTGTCGGTGAAGGAGATCGCGAACCGCCTCGACCTCGGGTCGAAGGCGGCGGAATCCCTCCTGACCCGCGCGCGCGAATCGTTTCGCGACGCGATCGCCGGAATGATCTGAGGACAATCATGGGAAACGAAACCGATATTGTCGAATCGTTGATCCGCACCGCGGGGCGGCGCGCGGAACCGCCGGAGGAAGCCTACCGGCAGGTCTACACGGCGGCGGCCGCTGCGTTTCGCGAGAAAACAAGGCGCCGCCGGGAGCGCCTCTGGCTGCTCGGTGCCGCCGCTGCCGCCGTGCTCGTGCTGGCGGTCGCGCTGATGCTCCAGTGGACGCCGCCGTCGGCGCAGCGCCAGGAGCTTGCGCGCGTGCAGCGCGTCATCGGGGGCGCGGAGCAGGCAACCGGCGACGTGTGGCAGCCGCTCGGCGAGTTGCGGACGCCGCTTACGGCCGGGATGAAGCTGCGGACGTTGGCGGACGGCCGCGCGGCGCTCGCGCTCTCCGGCGGCGAATCCTTGCGGCTGGCGGCCGATACGGAGGTCATGCTGGATGCGCCGGGCCGCCTCTACGTGCAGAGGGGGACGATCTACGTGGACAGCGGTGTGCGCCCCGCCGCAATGCCGCTCGAGATCGTGACTCCGGCGGGCACCGCGCGCGATCTCGGCACGCAATTCGAATTGCAGGTCGTGGGCGCTGCGCTCCGCCTGCGCGTGCGCGAGGGCATCGTCGCCATCGACCGCGGCGGGCAATCGCTGACCGGTAACGCCGGCGAACAGCTCCTGATCGACGATCTCGGCAGCGTCGCGCGCGAGTCGATCGCGCCCGATGCACCGGCCTGGCAATGGGCGGAATCGATCGCGCCGACGCCCGATATGGACGGCAAGCCGGCCGCCATGCTGATCTCCTGGGTCGCGCGCGAAACCGGACGCCGCCTGCACTACGAATCGCCGATCGTGGAGCAGCGCGCGGCGGCCGTCATCCTGCACGGCAACATCCGCCACCTGGCGCCCCTCGCGGCCCTCGAGGCGATGCTCGCGACGACCGATCTCGAGTACGTGCTGCAGGGCGATACAATGGAAATCCGCGCCAGAGAGGCAAGACCGCTCGAGCCGTGAGGAAACTGCCGCTTCTGTTGGTCTGCTTCGCCGCGACGGCAGAAGCCGCCGACTATCGCGGCCTCCCGCTCGAGAATGTGCTGGAGACACTGCGGGCCGGCGGGCTCGATCTCTTCTACAGCAGCGACCTGGTCAAGCCGTGGATGCGTATCGAGCAGGAGCCGCGCGCGGTCGAGCCACGGGCGCTCCTCGCCGAAATTGTGACGCCCCACGGCCTCACGGTCGCCGATGGCCCGCAGGGCACGCTGATGCTGGTGCGGGAAGCCCCCCGCGCGCCGCGTCATGCATCGCCCGGCACCACCCATAGTCCCGCTCCCGCGCCGATCGACGCCGTCGTCGTCAGTGCAAGCCATTACCTGTTCGGCGACGAGTTGCCGCTCGCGCCCTCGGTGTTGAGTTCGGCGCAGCTCGAATCAATGCCGGAAATCGGCGAAGACCCCGTCCGGGCAGTGTCACGTCTGCCGGGAACTGCGCGTCAGGATTTCACGAGCCGCGTGCACCTGCGGGGCGGCACGGAGGACGAGACGCTGGTGCGCTTCGACGACCTGCGGCTTTACAACCCGTACCACCTGAAGGATTTCCTCGGCGTCTTCAGCAGCATCGACCCGGGGATCATCAGCGACATCCGCGTGTATACCGGCGGATTCCCGGTGGCGTTCGGCGATCGGAGCAGCGGCGTCGTCGACATCGCGCCGCGTTTGCCCGGACGGAGTTTCCAGGGCCAGGCCGTGGCCTCCCTGCTCACGGCCGGCGTCGCGGTCGATGGCGGTTTTGACGACGGAGCCGGCGACTGGGCCGTCGCCGCGCGGCGCGGCAACATGGACCTGTACTTCGATCTCGTGAGCTCGCCGCTCGGCGAACCGCGCTACCACGACCTGTATGCCCACGCGGGCCGCCGCGTCAATGACTGGTTTGCGATCTCGGTGAATGCGCTCGTCTTCGACGATCAAATCCGCGCCTTCGACAGTGACCAGGAAGAGGAAGCCATCGCCGAATACCGCGATCAATATTACTGGCTGCGCATGGACATCGGCGCTCCCGACGGTCTCGGCGGCCGCGTGCTCGCGGCGCACACGCTGATCGACAGCGAGCGCACGGGCGCGGCCGGGCTACCGGGCGTCGGCAGCGGCGAGCTGTCGGATTTTCGGGACTTCACGATCAACACCTTGCAAGCCGACGGCTGGTGGCGGGTCGGCGCTCATTCGCTGCTGCAAGCCGGCGCCGAGTGGCGGCAGCAGAGCGGCCGGTACGACTACGAGGACGACGTCGACTTCGAGCTGCTGTTCCTGACTCCGGGCGCGGCCACCGAGCCTTCGCGCGCGCGCTCGATCCACGTGCGGCCTTCCGGGCATCAGGCCGGCGCCTACGTCAACTGGCGGCTCGAACCGACCGCCTCGATTGCCACCGATCTCGGCCTGCGCTGGGATCGCGAATCACTGGCGGTGCAGGACTCCTCGCAGTGGAGTCCCCGAGCGGTCCTGCTGTGGCGGCCGACCGACAAGACGCGCTTGCGACTGGGCTGGGGACGTTATTACCAGGCGCAGGGGATCAACGAACTCCAGGTTCCCGACGGGGAGACTCAGTTTCAACGGGCGCAGCGCGCCACGCACCGGGTCGCGAGCATCGAGCAGGACCTGACGCCGTCGCTGAAGCTGCGCGCCGAAATCTATCGCAAGGATTACGACCGTCCATTCGCGCGCCACGAAAATCTGCTGAATACGGTCGTCGTGCTGCCGGAGCTGAAGCCGGACCGCATTCTGATCGCGCCGGACAGCGCGGTGGCCGAAGGCGCGGAAATCTCGCTGCAGTATGAGGCCGGGGAACTTTCCGGCTGGCTGAGCTACACGCAGTCGCGGGTGCTCGACCGCGTGGACGGCGAATGGCTGCGCCGGAGCTGGGATCAGCGACATTTTGCGAGCAGCGGCGTGACTTGGCGCGGCGATCGCTGGGAAGTCTCGCTCGCCGCCGTGTGGCATCGCGGCTGGCCCACGACCGAGATCGAACTGGAAACGCTGGAGCCGTTTCCGCTGGCGTCGGCGGGCAAGCGCAACGCGTTGAATGTGTCGAACTACTCGCGCATCGATCTTCGCATCGCGCGCCGGTTCGATCTCGAATCAGCGGGCGAGCTGACGGCCTTTGTCGAGGTAAACAACCTCGTCAAGCGCAACAATGACTGTTGCGTCGAGTACCAGCTCGAAGACGAAGAAGAGGAAGAGGTCTTCCTCGACGTCGAGCCACGCGGCTCACTGCCGATGATCCCGTCGCTCGGCGTGCTCTGGAAGTTCTGAGGGGACGTTTGAAAAAGGGGACGTTCACCTTTTTCCCGAAGGATCGAAGGAAAAAGGTGAACGTCCCCTTTTTCAAAAAGGTGAACGTCCCCTTTGAATGTCAACCGGTCGGCCCGGCGGGTTCTGCAGCAGGCGCGGGCGCAGGCGGCGCATCCGTGTTCCAGGTGTCGCGGACCAGGAGCCACTTCCCGTCGATCTTGTTGAACACCCCGAGGTACTTGCCGGTGGCGACGGTGCTGCCTGCAGCATCGGTGACGCTGAACGATCCCGCCTCGTAGGCCAGGTCGCCCGAAATGCCGACGGGGCCGTCGCCGGGAATGTTGAATTTCAGTCCGGCGGCTTTCGTGGCGGTGCTGTCGGCGGCGAGGAAGGCGCCAATCGCCGCGCGGCCTGAGGCCGAGGGAGCATTCGGCGGTTGCAGCCCCGCGTCCTCCGCGTAAAACGCGGCCAGCGCGTCACCGTCGCCGGCATTGTAGGCATCTGCCCAGGCTGCAGTCGCCGCGCGGATCGCAGCCTCATCCGCTGTCGTGTCCGCCGCTTTCTGACATCCGGCGAGCGCAAGCAATCCGCTAGCCGCAATCGCGGCTGTCTTCAGGAAATTCATGATCCCCCCTATTTTAGTGATCGTCGATCTGCTCGATGATTGCGAATCAGCTGGCCGCAGGCTCGGCGGCCTGTTCAGCCGCTGCCGCCGCCTCTGGTGCCGCCGCCGGTGCAGTGTCCAGATTCCAGGTGTCGCGGATCAGCTGCCACTTCCCGTCCCTCTTCTGCATGACCGACAGGAATTTCCCGGTGTCGACCGTGGCACCGCTCGCGTCGCTGACCCTGAACGTGCCGTTCTGCCAGGCGACGTCACCCGACATGGAAATGGTGCTTGCGTCTTCGAGGCTCAGCGTCATGCCGGCGGCCCGGTTGGCGGCCATATCGCCCGCGATGAATTCGCGAACGGCATCGCGGCCGACGAGTGTCGACGAACCGGGCGGCAGCACCACGGCGTCTTCGGCATAAGTGTTGGCGACGCCGTCCGCGTCACCTGCCCCGTAGGCGTCGCTCCAGGCAATGTTCACCGCCCGGATCGCGGTTTCTTCCGCCGCCGTGTCCTGCGCGGCTTGCTGACATCCGGCGAGCGCTAGCAGACCCGCTGCAATGAGTGCAGCCGATTTGATGTTACTCACGGTTTCTCCCCTCGATTTTCGTCGTGTCTTGGCCGCCGGCCCCGGCGGTCGGGTAGCATCCTACACTCTCCGAGGAAGTCCATGCGCGACCTGACCCAGGGCCCGATTACGAGCCACCTGCTCGCGATGGCCGCGCCGATCGCCGCCGGGATGCTGGCGCAGACGCTCTATTTCCTGATCGTCCTGTACTTCGTCGCGCAACTGGGCGAGTCGGCCCTCGCCGGCGTCGGCGCCGCAGGGATTGCCATGTTCGTCGTGATGGCGATGACCCAGACGCTCGGCGTCGGGACGATGGCGCTGATCTCGCACGCGGTCGGACGCAAGGACCCGGACGACGCCAACCTGGTCTTCAACCAGTCGTTGTCGCTCGCGGCGCTCTGCACCGCCGCGACCGTCGTCGGCGGTTACGCCGTCGTCGGTTGCTACATGCGCACCGTCGGGGCCGACGCGGCCACCGTGCAGGCCGGCACGACTTACCTGCACTGGTTCCTGCCGGGTCTCGCCTTGCAATACGTGTCGATGGCGATGGTCTCGGGTCTTCGCGGCACCGGCGTCGTGAAGCCGACGATGATCGTGCAGATGGCGACGGTGTTGCTGAACGCAGTGCTGGCGCCGGTCCTGATTGCCGGCTGGGGCACCGGGCGCCCGATGGGTGTCGCCGGCGCGGGGCTCGCCAGCACGATCTCGGTCGCAGCCGGCGTGCTGATGCTGTCGTTCTATTTCGTGCGGCTCGAGAAGTACGTGCACTTCCACGCCGGTTTGTGGCGTCCGCGGCTCGCGGTGTGGGGCCGCATGATCAACATCGGGCTGCCGGCGGGCGGCGAGTTCGCCTTCATGTTCCTGTACATGGCGGTCATCTACTGGGCGATCCGTGATTTCGGCGCGGCGGCGCAGGCCGGATTCGGGCTCGGCACGCGGCTGATGCAGTCGATTTTCCTGCCGGCGATGGCGATTGCGTTCGCGACCGGGCCGATCGCCGGCCAGAACTTCGGTGCGAAGCAGTCCGCGCGCGTGCGCGAGACCTTCTGGTCGGCCGCGAAGATCAGCGTGATCCTGATGCTGGCGCTGACCTTGCTGTGCCAGTGGCGCCCGGAATGGCTGATCCTGGCTTTCACGAAGGATCCCGCCGTGGTCGACGTGGCAGCGCGTTTCCTGCGGCTGATCTCGTGGAACTTCGCCGCCTCGGGCCTCGTCTTCATCTGCTCCGGCATATTCCAGGGGCTCGGCCACACCTGGCCCGCGCTCGGCAGCACCGCCTCGAGGCTCGTGACCTTCATGTTGCCGGCCATCTGGCTCTCGACGCTGCCCGGATTCGCGATCAATCACGTCTGGTATCTTTCGGTTGCGAGCCTGTGGCTGCAGGCGGCGCTCAGCCTGTTCCTGCTCTCGCGCACGATGCGCGCGCGCCTCTAAAGGGGACGCTTGTAAAAGGGGACGCTCACCTTTTCCCCAAAGGATCAAAGGAAAAAGGTGAGCGTCCCCTTTTACCCCTTTTGCAAGCGTCCCCTTTTACAAACGGGCGGCGACGCTCCGCCCGAGCCGGATCAGCGCCTCGTCGGAAACCGCATTCGGATCGTCTGGATATAACTTGGCGGTGACCACGGCGTAGCGGCTGCCTTTCAGGATGTGCGCGCTGTCAGCGTCCAGGAACGCGGCATTGCCGATGCCGGGCACGTCGATCACGGGACGCATCGCACCATGCTGCTTGCGGACATTGGCGAATCGCGCGGCAGCGTTGTCGGTCACGCTGATCGTCAGCGTATCCGCGTACCCGACCCCGCTCGATGTGAGCCGGCAATCGGTCGCACCGGCGCGGCCGCGGGTCGCATTGCCGAACAGCGCCTCCACTTCCGCGACATCGATCAGCGGGCACGCCACTTGCGAGCCGCCATCGCCCGGCTTCCAGACGCGCTGCCAATTCCCGGTGCCGGCCTTGCCGTTCGACTGCCAGGTTTTGCCGCTCACGCTGTAACTGCCGCCGTCCACGCCGCCCGCCCAGCGCGACGACCAATGGCCGCCCGACGCTTCCATCGTGCCCCAGTGCTCGAACGGCCGGGCATTCACGCCGAAGTAGCGGTAGCTGCCGTCCGCGCGGACATGCCAAAAAATGCCGAGGCCCGGCGTCGCGAGTTTCCACATGCCGACCAGCGCCGGATCGACTTTTGCTGAACCCTGCGCCGTTGAAACCGGCGGCAACCCTGCCGCGATAGCCGCACCGAAGATGCAGAGCAGCCATGCAATGCTCGATTTCTTCATGGCGCACCCCCTGCGCGCCGGATTACGGCGGGACGCCGAACCCGAACACGAGATTCGCGGTGTAGAGCTGGTCGGAATTCCTGGTCCCCGGCAGCACGTCTGTGTTGCGTCGCACCTCGTAGCCGAGGCCGAGCGCGAGCGCGTGGTTGATCTTCACTTCGATGCCGAACTGGTTCTGCATGAAAGTATTGGTCGAGCCGCTTTCGATCAGGTACCGGTTGAAGACCAGCGTGGTGTCGGTCAGGTGATGCTCGAAGTCCAGTGCGCCACGCAGGATGTCCTCCCTTTCCGTTTCGCCCGTGAGACGCAGCTCCGTTGCCCGGGCGCCGACGCCGAGCTTGGCATCCAGCTTCGTGTCCTCGTTCTCGATGAAGTGATAACCGTAGCCGATGGCACCGGTCGCCTGGTACTCGTAGTCGGTGAACTGGTCGTCCTCGTAGCGCAGGGAAGCGAACGTGTAAGTGCGCCGGGTGGGCTTGAAGTCGCTCTCGGCGCGCAGCTCCCAGCGGTCCGCAGTGACCACGTCTTGGTTCAGCGTGCGCAGCACCGAACTGCCGAACTTGTGATGCCAGCGCTCGAGCTCGTTGAGGACGTCCATGTGGGCGTTGAGCGTCGTCGTCTCGGTGTTGCCGCGCGCGAGCACGCCGCCAAGCCTGCCTTTGCCGCTCCATTCCGCGGACGCGCTGCCCGCGGCGAGCGATCCGCACAGCAGACCCGCGAGGGTCCGTACCACCTTCTCCATGACGACCTCCTTGTCTGCAACGCGAAGCTCTTGTCCTGGGATGGGCGCGTTGCCTGAGAAACGGCGCGTATTCTAACGACACAGCGATCTGGCGCAACCCGGGCTCCGTCGTCGCGCGGAGTCAGCCGGCGAGCGCGATCTCCACGCGTTTGTTGCGCTTGCCTTCATTCCGAATCCGGAGCACGCGAATGCCGCCGATCTCGGCGATGTTCGCGACATGCGTGCCGCCGCAGGGTTGCAGATCGATCTCCGGAATGCGCAGCAGCCGGATGCGCCCTGCGCCGCGCGGTGGCTGCACGCTCATCGTCTTGACGAGCTCCGGCCGCGCATCGAGCTCCTCGTCCGTGATCCAGACGCTCTCCGTGGCGACGCCGCGCGCGATCAGCTCATTCGTGCCCTGTTCGATTTTCCCGGCTTCGAGCAGCGTCATGTCGATGTCGAAGTCGAGCCGTGCCTTGTCGGGGGCGATGTTGCCGCCGGTGACGGGCGCGACGACCACGCAGGACATCACGTGGAGCGCGGTGTGCAGGCGCATGAGTGCATAACGGCGCGGCCAGTCGAGTTCGAGCGCGACTGATTCACCGATTTGCGGCATCGCGCCGCCCGTGGCGACGAAATGCGCGACCACGCCCGGAGTTTCGCCTTTGCGCGTATCGGTAATAGCGATGCGTTCGCCATTGTCGCGGACGAAAAATCCCGTATCGCCGGGTTGGCCGCCGCCGAGCGGATAGAAGATCGTGCGGTCGAGCTCGATGCGGCCGTCGGCGGCCACGACCACGCGGGCCGTGGCAGCTTTCAGGTAGGCATCGTCACGAAACAGCAGTTCGGTCGGCATAATCCCCCAAAGGGCCAAAGGGGACGTTCACCTTTACGTTTTCCGTTGTACTGCCCGTAAAGGTGAACGTCCCCTTTGGCCTAAAGGTGAACGTCCCCTTTGGCCCCCTTTGGCCCTTTGGGAGATTATGCCGCGCCGAATCAGGGATCCGGCACGAATCCCTGCGGGAAGGGGTCGGGCGAGCGCCGCGCTAAGCGGTAAGGCGGCCGAGGAATCACGCCGCGCGCCACGAGATTCCGGCGGGAGTCGTAGTAAACCCGGATGATTTCCTCGGGATCTGCGCTGGCGCGCTCGAACTGCGTATAAGTCGCGCCGGAATCGCGGCGCTGGCCGTGACCGGTGCCGAGCCGGGAATCCTCGCGCTCGCGGCGCGCGCCGGCGTCTGCGGTCTTTTCGTCGGCGGCGGCCGCCGAGGGCGCCACTCGGGACTCGCGGAAGTACGCCTGCGGATACGGCACGCGCTCGCGGAACAGAGCGACGCCGATCACGCCGACATTGTCCGGACGGCCGGTGCGGGCGGCGTAGGAGTCGGGCAGGGCGGTGAAGTAGAAGGCGGCGACCTCGTCCATGCTCTTCCGCCAGCCGTCGATCTCGAGCCGGCCATGGGGATCGACCACGTAGCCGCTCTGATCGGGCGATGCCGTGCGCCCGGTGATCACGTTGATTCCGTCCACCGAGGTCACGGCGAGCACCCGGCCGTGGCCGCGATTCCGGATCCGTATTTCGTATTCGTGACCGGGCTCGCCCGTGACATGGCGCTCGCCCTCGTGCCAGTAAACCGGCAGTACGCGACCAGTCGCGCGGTCGAGAATTTCGACGTCCACGCGCTGGCCGGCGAGGGCGGCAAGAGGGCAAAAGAGGGCCAGGACGGCAGCGGCCCGAAACGCTGGCAGGTTCATGTTCGACTCCAATGACAGGGACCTGCGGGATCAAACGCCGGCTGGTGTCGCGGCGGGTTTGTATATACAGTACGTTAATACTGGATGGATCGAGCGGGTGCTGGAGGCAGGTCAATGAAGCAGGGATTTTTCTCCCGGTTTGCCCGGACGGGACAGGTCGAGAGTCTGGCACCGGGCCTGCTGCCTCGCGCTGATGCCGCCGCGGCGGCGGGGGCCGTAATCGCCAAGGTGGTCCGTGGAATCGCCCGCCAGGCCCTGCCTCGCGCCCGCAGGAAAGCGGCTATTTCTTTGCGGGTCGATCCCGACGTACTCGACTGGTTCAAGGCCCAGGGCCCGGGTTATCAGACGCGGATCAACGCCGTGCTTCGGGCCTATAAAGACGCCGCGAGCTGAGCGGGAACGCCTTCCAGAATGCCGTGGGCCGAGGCCTTTTGCACGCCCAGGCGTCATCTTGTTTCTTGGCAGTCGGTTACATCTTTATCGGATGCCTATAGCCATCTGGAAACACGCCGATCCGAGCCGCGGCTTTCGACGCCATGCGGCCAAGTAGTGACGGTCTGGCGTCAGACCGGTTCGGCCGGCGCCTTCCCCGGGATCCGCTGCATATAGCGTGTTCCAGACTGCCGCCGGTGTGGCGGGCGTTTGAATCGGCAGCCGCGACGAGCAGGCGCACGGATGCGCCGCGGACGTCGTTGTATATACACACGATCGCTATGGAGCGGAGCTTCGAGGTCCGTGCTCGAGCGTTTCAAGTGTTGCCGTGGCTTGATCAATCAGCGCTGCGAACTCCGAGGGTCTCCGTCCCGGGAAAGAGAAACCTGAGCCGCCAAGCACGCCGAGACCGAGGCCCGCGCCATCCGGCCCGACGCGATAACTGGGGCACAGGATCCGCATCGGCCGTTCGGGTCGCCAGCAACGCGCCGTGCCCTGTACCCGATACGGGGCGTCCGACCCCGACTTCAGCTCGGCGACGCCACTTTCGATCTCGGCCAGCTCGCTCTTCGCGGCCGCGAGTTGACCGGCGTCCAGATACACGTACTCGCGGCTGGTGTTGTTCTCCATCGTCAATCGAACGCCCCGCATGCGCACGCCCGGCTGCGCGGTGTCGTTCGCGACGAGGGCGGCGACTTCCACCGTGGCGTCGGTGCTGCTGAACGTCCCGATCGATTGCGTGAGCTCGACGACGACGCTCGGCATCGAGACGAACGACTCGAAGGCCGTCGGCGCGGCTTCATGGTCCTGGCCGAAAGCCGGAACGGCAACGGCGGCGACGATCGAGAGCAGTGCACCGGTATGTCGCATGACCGCCCGGCAGTACGGCCGCCCATCCTTGTGCGTGAACTTGCCGCGCGATTCGGGCGCGTTCCAGCAGAGGTCGACATCCGGATAGTGCGTCGCGTCTTGCTCGTCGCGATTGCTGATCTCGAGATAGATCGCCGGTGTCGTTCCCCGATTGACGAGTTGATGTCCGTCGCGATGCCCCGCCGGAAATCCGGCGCACTGGCCGGCGGCGAGCGGCCGCTCGCCTGCGTCGGTGACGAGCACGAGCTCGCCGGAAATCACGTAGATGAGCTCATCCTCATGCGTATGCCAGTGGCGCATCGAAGAAGCGGCACCGGGCCCGAGCGTCGTGTGGTTGATGCCGATTTTCGTGAGGCCTGCGGCATCGCCGAGCGCGCGTTTTTCGCGCGGCAGGACCTGCGTTCGAAACGGCTCGGGATAACCCGAGCGCACATCGGCGCGGAGTTCCATTGGATTTATGGGTGCGGCAATCGAGTTCATTGGTTTACACTGCTATATGATGCTTATAGACATCCGCCGGAATGCCTAAAAAAGAGATCATCCCGCATCGCGGGCCGCTTAGAAAGCGCGCGGAAATCGCGAGCACGTCGCGCGCGTTTCCACGCATGAATCCGGCTGTCGTTCCGCGCACCGGCTGGGTGCGCGAGATCCGCACGGCGCTCGGAATCTCGCAGTCGCAACTCGCCGCGCGAGCGGGCGTGTCGCGCGCGACGGTGCAGCAGATGGAGCGCGCGGAGGGACGGCGCCGAATCACGTTGGCGAGCCTCGATCGCCTCGCACACGCGATGGGTTGCCAGGTCGCTTTCGCGATCGTGCCGAAAGCCGGGTCACTCGATGACGTGCGCCGGCGGCAGGCGGTTGCGCGCGCCGAGGCGCTATTGAACGAAAAGCTGAGCGAGAAAGAGAAAGCGGGCGGCTCCGCCCCGCGGGCGCGGGAGCTGGAGCGGCGCAAGGAACGCCTGGCCGCGAAACTGCTGCGAGGCAGTTCGCGAAAACTCTGGCGCTAGCTCTTCACCGGCGCAAAAAAACGGCGGCCGGGTTGCCCCAGCCGCCGTCGATTGACTTCCTGTCGAACTTACTGAGAAGGCTGCTGCGAGGGAGCCGCGATCTGCGAAATGGCTTCCTTCAGCTTGGCCGCGCCTTCCGCGCTCTTGCCTTCCGAGCAGAGCTTCTCGCCTTCATCGCGAGCAGCCTTGGCCGCGCCCACCTGCTCAGCGGTCGCAGTGGCAGCTGCCTGGTCGTACTGCGCCTGCAGTGACGCACAGTCCGCGGTGCCCTGGGCTTCTTCCGCTGCCATGGCAAACGGGGCGAATGCGAGCGCAGCGCCCGCGACAACGATATGACGAAGTTTCATCTCAACATCTCCTTAATACTTTCCTGGCCGCATCCGGCACGGGTTATGAGACACCATTCACAGAAGAATTAGCTGATCGCGCCGTCTGTTTTCAGCGACAGAATTTCGGTTTCGCTGAGGCCCAATTCCCCGGTCAAAACCGCTGCCGTGTGTTCACCGAGCAGCGGCGCAGGAGAATGATATTCGAGCTTGTTTCGCGAGAAAAGCACGGGATTACGCACCTGCGGCACTTTTCTGCCGAGGGCATGTGGCAAGTCGAAGCGCAGTTTCCGATGTTGAACCTGCGGTTCTTCAAAGACTTCCGCGAGGTTGTTGATCGGTCCGCAAGGTACGTTCGCCGGCGTCAGTGTTTTCAACCAAGTCTTCGTAGTCTTTTGCCTACAAAGCTTGGCGAGCTCCGCAACGAGGCTGGACCGGTTCTCGACCCGGGCCGCATTGGTGCGAAAGCGCTTGTCCCGGGCGAGGCCCGGCTTGCCGGTCGCTTCGCAAAGTGCCGCAAACTGGCGATCGTTGCCGACCGCGAGCATCAGATAGCCGTCACTGGTCGCAAACGCCTGGTACGGAACGATGTTCGGATGGGCCGTGCCGCGGCGGACCGGCGGGACGCCGGTGACCAGGTAGTTCAAGGTCTGGTTCGCGAGCGCGGCGACCTGCGTATCGAGGAGCGCCAGGTCGATGTACTGGCCGCGGCCGGACTGCTCGCGCTCGAACAGCGCCGCGGTGATCGCAATGACGGCATAAAGCCCCGTGATGAGATCCGAGACCGCGACTCCCACCTTGACCGGACCCGCGCCCGGTTCGCCGTCCGGCACGCCGGTCACGCTCATGAGGCCCGAGACCGCCTGGATCATCGCGTCGTAACCCGGCTCGCCGGCGGCGGGACCGTCCTGGCCGTAGGCCGAGATCGAGCAATAGATCAGTTTCGGATTGACGCCGCGCAGCGATTCGTAACCGAGCCGATTCTTCGCGAGCGTGCCGACCTTGAAGTTCTCGATCAGCACGTCGGCACGCAGTGCGAGCGAGCGGATGATCCGCTGCCCGGCGGGCTTCGTGATATCGATCGCGAGCGACTGCTTGCCGCGATTGGTGGACGCGAAATAGGCGGCTTCGGCGCTGTCCCTGCCTTTTCTGTCCCTGAGCCAGGGCGGGCCCCAGTGGCGGGTATCGTCGCCGCTGCCGGGCTTCTCGATCTTCCAGACCGTCGCGCCGAAATCGGCGAGGCACTGCGTGGCCCAGGGACCGGCAAGTATTCGGCTGAGATCGAGGACCTTGATGCCGGCGAGCGGGCCCATGCCTCCGTATTATGAAGCGCGCCCCCGGCCGCCGGTCGCGGCTTTGGATGAAACTCCCTCCGGTCCCGGCTTGTCCCACGAGGGCCGGGAGTCTTGGCTTGGGATTACCAAGGGCTAAACTGGGAGTCATATGAACAAGTTAGCGGTCTACGCCATGGTCGCGCTGGCGCCCCTTCTTTGCGCGGCTACCGTCACCCACGGACACCTGTACGGCAGGTACGGCGACCGCGTTTACACGGCGCCGGGGAAGCTGTTCCGCTTATCCGCGCCGTTCCCGGATGATCCGATCGTATCCGACGGCCGCGAGCCCAAGAACAACAACGCGGGCGCCGTGTCCTTCATCGATGGCGCGGGCCGCATGCTCGGCGTGCTCTACATGGAGCACAAGGACGGGACCGCGAGCGGCGAGAGCGCGGACCAATCCAAGCACCTGGCCAACTGGTTCCACGACACCGGCTTTCCGCGATTCTTCCAGGTGAGCGTGCCGGATGCGAAAGTCCTGCGCGACGAGGCGGGTGAAATCGGCGGCCAGCCGGCGTGGATCGCGGTCGCCCATGTGCCGAATGGCTCGCCGCTCGGCCTGTCCGTGAAAGGCAGCTACGACGTGACGCGGAACGATTCCTGGCGCGGCATGGCCGTCGTCGCGCGCGGCAAGCATTATTATCTGCTCCAGACGGAGCTTCGCGTCGAGAAGCTCGCGGCTCCGGACTGGAGTTATGACGAGGACGCGGCGAACTGGAATGTGTTCGTGCCGGAGCTCGAAGCCCTGTACGATCGCATCGAGTTCCTGAAGCCGTAATCAGGGAGCGAAACACGGAGAAACCGACATGCCGTCGAAAAAGACCATTGCATTGATTCCATTCGCGCTGGCAGCGCTTGCGCTTGCCGCCTGCGAAAAGAAGCCGGTGGACGAGACCGCGGTGACGACCGATCCCGCCGTGCAGGCGGAGATCGATGCATCCGCCGAGCTCACCGCGCGCGAGGAGGAATTGGCGCGCCGCGAGGCGGAGCTGGCACTGAAGGAGAAGGAAAAAGAGCTCGCCGACCGCGAGGCGGCGCTTGCGAGGGCGACCGCTCCGAGGCCTGCCCCGAGGCCGGCGGCGTCGCCGTCGTCACCGAGGCCCGCGCCGACGCCGGTCGCGACTGGCCCGAAGAACTACACGGTTCCGGCGGGCACTTCGGTTTCGGCGCAGCTCCCGGCCGAGATCTCGACCAAGACTGCGCAAGTCGGCCAGCGCGTCTCGGCGAACCTGACTTCGGACCTGGTCGTGGATGGCAAGGTGCTCGCGAAAGCCGGCGCGCTGATCCAGGGCTCGGTCACCCAGGTGATTTCGGGCAGCAAGACGATCGGCGGCAAGCCGACGCTCGGGCTGACGTTTGACAACATGACGTTCGCGGACGGCGGTGACCGGCCGGTCAACGGACGCATCACGCAGATCGCAGACAAGAGCGACAAGACCCGCGACACCGCGAAGATCGCGGGCGGCGCGGTCGCCGGCGGCGTGATCGGTCACCAGATCGACAGTGACCAGGGCAAGGTCATCGGTGCGCTGATCGGCGCTGCCGCGGGCACGGCTGCGGCGAAGAAGACCGGCCAGGAAGTCGTGCTGCCCGCGGGCACGGTGATCGGCTTCACGCTCGACTCGCCGGTGACTGTGACCATGTAAAAGGGAAAAAGGGGACGTTCACCTTTAAAGGGGACGCTCCCCTTTGGTTTTTCCCCTTTCAGATCGTCGTCGATTTCGAGGTCGGCTCCCGACCTTGCAGCCTGAAGCGAAGTGTTCGCCCGGCTGATCTCTCGAGTTGGGCAACGAACTCCGATGAACCGCACGGCAGGTTTCGGCCTCCATGGCGACGTAACGTTTCAAAGGCGTTCTCGGCAGACTCCTCGGTAAGCCAATGCGACCAGTTGGCAATGCCGGCCAGGAGTCGTAACCGAGGTTTCGAGTCGACCAGCGGATCGTTACGAAGGCCACAATGGGCGGCCGCGCTGGACCAAGCGTAGTCCTCCGCCCTGACGACCATTTGCGCTCTTACGGGGTTAAGTTCGACATAGCGGACCGCATTCAGGAGGTAATGGGCGTCGAGCGGCGACGAGAAGTAGCGACCCTGCCAAATATGGCCTTTCTGGTTTCTCACCCGGTTGACGCGTTGCGCATACTGGCCATGCACGGCCTTGAACATGAGATGCAACCCGTCCAGGTTCGAAGGAATTACGACAAGATGCACATGGTTCGGCATGAGGCAGTACGCAACGACGTCGACGATAAATTGCTTGGCTTGCTCGCCAAGCAAGCCGAGATACGCCGCATGGTCGCCTCGACTGAAGAACACGCGCTCACGGCGATTGCCCCTTTGTGTCACATGATGGGGTACGCCGGGAAAGACGGTGCGGGCATGTCTCGGCACGCGCGAAAGTTATCCGTGAATCGGACACGCCGAGCGGCAACTTGCCGCTGTCATTGATGAGAAATGCAAAGGTGAACGTCCCCTTCAAAGGTGAACGTCCCCTTTACAGTCCCCGGAGAAGCCAGGCAAAGTCGGCGGCCGTGATTTCGCGCAAGAGCGCGTCGCGCCGCGACGCCAGGTCCGCGCGCGCCGGATCCTCGGCCTGATCCGACAGCCATTCGGCGCGGCGCACCACGAGGTCGCTCCAGGGCAGCGGTTCCTCGCGCGTGTAGGCGCGTAGCGCCGCCGCGTGCCGGCGCGTCTCGCGATAATCGCCGTGCCGCAGGTTGAACTCCATCGCGAGACGATGGAATTCCAGGTGATTGTGGCTCACGCAGCCCTGAGCGAGCAGCGCCTCTCCCTGGGCCAGCAATTCGCGCGCGCGCTCGACGTTAGGCGTGTGCAGCGCCTGGATGCCGAGGCACCAGGGCCCGCAATACGTGCGCGCGACTTCGAGCGCGAGATTCGTCGCCTGCCGCAACAGCACCTGCGCATCTGCGCTGCCGCCGAGCTCGCCGAGCGCATGGCCCTGGAGCGCCATCAGTTCCGCCTCGAAGCGCCGCGCCCCGAGCTGCCGCGCGAGCGCGAGGCCCCGATCGCAGGCGCGGCGCGCGCGCTCGTAGTCGGCGCGGAACACCGAGATCATCGATTCGATATCGCGCGCGAGCAGCTCCGAGCGCGGGTCGCCGAATCGCCCCGCATCGGCCACGACCGCCGCGCAATCGGCGAGTGCCTGCCGGACTTCACCGCAAATCGCGCGCGTCAGCGCAAGCATCGGCGCATTCGAGAGCGCGAGCCCGATCGCGCCGTGCTCGCGTGCCTGCGCCACACACTTCGCGAATTGATCGCGCGCCGTCCGCATGCGGCCGCGCTGGTACCAGGCATCGCCGAGCCCGCCCAGTGCGCGCGCCTCGTCGACCGGCGAGTTCGCCTGGTGCGCCCACTCGAGCGCCTGTTCGTGCGCGGCGAGGCAGGCGTCGAGCTCTCCCCGCGGAAAATGGATGTTGCCGCGGAGCGTCCAGATGCGCGCGAGCAGTTCCGGGCGATCGTGGCCCGCGAGCACGGCCTCGGCCCGGTCGAGGGCGGCGAGCGCCTCATCGTAGCGGTCGAGAATCCGGAGCGCATTCGCGAGCGCGAGCCGCGCCCGAACTTCGAGAAGCGCATCGGGCCTGAGATCGATGACTTCGCGAAGCGTCGCGATCGCGTCGTGCGTGTGGCCGGCGCGTGTCTGCAACTCGCCGAGCAGGCAGCGCGCCAGGCAGAAATCCACGGGTTCGCGCGCGAGCGCGCAGGCTTTCTCCGCGAATTCCAGCGCGCGATCGAGCCGGAACGCCTCGGCTTCGGCTGTCGCCGCATTGAGGCAGGCGCGGGCGGCGCCGGGATCGTCCGCTTCCGCGAGATGTCCGGCGCGAAGTCCCGCGTCGCGCCCCGCGTACCAGGCGGCCGCGCGCGCGTGCAGCTCGCGTCGCCTCGACTTGAGCAGCGACCCGTACACGGCCTCACGCATGAGCGCGTGCACGAAGGCGATCTCATTTTTCTCGATCGAGAGAAGCCCGGCATCCGCCAGGCGATCGAACGTAGTGTCGGCATCGTCGACCATCGCCGCGAGCGACTGGCGCGGAAAGCGGAGTCCGAGCACCGCCGCGGCGAGCAGTGCCTGGCGATCCGCGCTACCGAGCTTCTCGACGCGCGCGAGCACGAGCGCCTGGACGGATCCGGGCATCGCGGTCTCGCCGGCATCCGCGGCACGAAGCAACTGGTCGAGAAATAGCGGGTGCCCCTGCGCGCGCCGGATGCATCCCTCGACCGTCTTCTCCGGCAACTGCGGATAGCTCGCCGCGAGCTCGCGCGACTCCTGGTCGGTCAGCGGCGCGAGATCGAGCGTCGTGAGCGGACAGCCGCGGGCGCGCGCTCGCCAGGCGGCGTCGATCGGATCTTCGTCGGGGCGAGTCGAGAGGACGAGCAGCGCCGGCTGCGACGCGACCGACGCGGCGAGTTCCCCGAGACGCGCTGCTTCCTCGCCGCCGGCATAGTGCAGGTCTTCGATCACGAGCAGGAGCGGGGAGAGGGCGCAGGCCGATTCGATCAGCCGCCGCACGACTTCGATGCGGCCGTGTTCGAGCGCCTGCGCGTCCACGTTCAGCTCGATCGAGGCCTGGTTCGCGGAGAGCGGCGCGCCGATCAGCCCGCTCGCGTGCAGGATGCTGTCCGCGGGCAGGCGCCCGGACTCGATCGCCTCTGCGACCGCGCGGCCGCGCTCGGCCGGATCCGCTTCTGCACTGATGCCGAGCAGACTCGCACACAACGCTGCGAGCGGGCGTCGCGCCCTGACGTGGCCGAAATCCAGGACCTGCACGCGGTGGCTCGCAGTGCCGTGCACCCGCGCCGTTTCCGCGAGCGTCTCGAGCAATCGCGTCTTGCCGATGCCGGCCTCGCCGCGGATCACGATCGTGCGGCCTAGCTTCGTCGCGACGGTGCGCTCGAGGAGCGTGTTCATCAGCGACAGTTCCGCATGGCGGCCCGCGAACGGCGTATGACGCGTGCCGAGCGCGCGCCGGAGATCGTCCGACAGCAGGATCTCGTTCGGATTGGCGCGGCCTGCGAGCGCCTCGGCGTCGGTCATCGGATTGCCCGACAGGGGGAACGGCCCGTTCAGGCGCGTCGGCAGGAGCGCGCCCTGCGCGATGCCGATCGCCGGCGCGCGGAGCGCGGAATCGTTCGCGCCGAAAACGTGCTGCAAGGCCTGCGCGGTGCGGAGTGCCCGCAGCGGCTCGTTGCCGCTCAGATTCTCGAGCCCGAAGACGGCATTCAGCCGGTCGCCGGACAGGCGATCGGCAACTCCGCCATGGAGCGTCACGGCTTCGGCGAAGAGGCGCTGCAGGCGCTGGGTGAGCTCGCGCATTTCCTCGGGATCGAGGCTCCGACGCCGCTCCGCAATTCCGGGCAGTCGAAGCGCGAGCACGACGCCGGTGAGCAGCACGCGGTCGTCGACGTCGCGTGGTGCCTCCGCCGGGGCGGGGGCACCGGCTTCCATCCCGCCGGGCAGGGCATCGAGTTCCGTGCCGGCCGCCGCACGGCGCTTCTTCATCAGTTCGCGATAGAGCGCCTCGGTCGCGGGCTCGGGCGCAAGGTCGAGCTCGCGGCGCAGCACGGTGCGGCACAACTGGTACTGGCGGAGCGCCTCCGTGTAGCGACCCGATCGGGCGAAGGTTTCCATCAGCTCGCGATGCGCCCCTTCGTGCAGCGGCTCGAGGGCTAGCAGCCAGTTGAGCGCGTCGATTTCGCCGTCCGCATCGGCCGCGTCGCGGCAGAGGCCGGCGAGTCTGGCCGCGGCGGCCGCCAGCTCGCGTCGCAGGCTCCGGCGTTCCGCGGCGACCCATTGCTCGAATGCGCCGGAGCGCGCGTCGAAGCCCTCGAGCAGCGTCTCCGCGGCCAGCACGCGGGCCGCTTTCAGCGAAGCCGGAGTCGATTCCGCGAGCAGCGCCCGCAGGCGCAGCACGTCCACCTGCAACTGCGCAGGATTCAGCGCGATCTGCTGGGCATCGGCCTCGAGCACCGCGCGCTGTTTCTCCGGCAGCGCGCGCCGGAGCGCAGTCAGCGCCTGGCGCAGGCTCGAGCGCGCGAGTTCCGCCTCCGCGTCTTCCCAGAGCAGCGCCGCCAGCCGCTCGCGGGTCTGCTGCGCGCCTGGCTGAAGGGCGAGGAATGCGAGCAGCGCACGGGTTTTGCGCGCCGGGATCTTGAGCGGACGGTCGCCCGGGCCCCTGAGTTCGAAGCTACCGAGCAATTGCAGGCGCAACATCGGCGGTGAGCCTACCGCAGAGCCGCTGACCTCGCCTATCCAGGCAAAAAAAGCGGGCGCCAGAGGCGCCCGCGAGGGGGTAATGGCGACGACCGGTTATGGTTTCGCGGCCCGGCCGGCGCCGCGGACATTCCGTCCAATCAGGTCCGCGTGCGTGTCAGCGCCCGTCGTGACACGCAACCGCGGATTCGTGAGTAAGAGCTGTGCGACCTGGTCAGGGGTCACCAGGAGACCCGCGATCGGCAGCGAATGAAAACAGCTGGCCTGCAGCTCGAACGGCAGGACGCCGTCGATGGGATCGTCGGGTCCGCCGCCGGCGCCCGGCGCGGAGGCGTGAGGGTCGAGCGCGTCCGCTTGCGCGACGGGGATCAGCAGGCTGACGAGACAGACACCGCCGAGGCGCGCAGGAAACCGGACTTGATGCAATGCAGGCATTCTTCTTTTTTCCCTGCGGCAACGCTCTCAGCTTGCATGAGCCGCCGGTACCGGAGATTCCGCCCGGAAGAATGTCAGTGTTTTCTCACAGCGGCTCGCGCGAGCTGAACTGCGCGGAGGCCGTGTGCCAGCGCCAGCACCTCGAAGAATCGGCACACTCGCGACATTAACAGACAAATAAATATATAATTATCAATTAGTTGAGCTATTTTTCCGTTTCACGTATTTTTCACGCTTCTGGAAACGGAGCGGTCACGGACGGCGTCTATAAAGACGACCTTGGGCATGGCCCGTTCACGAGGAAGCGCAATGAAACTGACCGATTCACGCGGCTTGGCCGTCTCGACTCCGAGCGCGGCCGCGCTCGAGCATTACGAACAGGCGGTGCAGGAAACGCACGGCTACTTCGGCAATCCGTTTGCGACGCTCGAGACGGCGCTCGCCGAGGATCCGGACTTCGCGATGGCGCACGCCTTGCGCGCCGACCTCGCGGTGATGTCCTCGGAGCAGGGCGCGCTGCCTTACATTCAGTCGAGCGTGGAGGCGCTGGCGCGAACCGGCAGCCGCGCGACGGCGCGGGAGCAGGCGCATGTCGCGGCCGCGCAGGCCTGGATGGAAGGTCGCTTCGACCGCGCCGTACAACTCTATGGCGCCATCGCGATCGAGCACCCGCGCGACCTGGTCGCGATCCAGACCGCGCACGTGATCGACTTCTATCTCGGCGAGTCCATCATGCTTCGCGATCGACCCGCGCAGACGCTGCCGCACTGGAACGACGACCTGCCCGGCTACGGCTTCCTGCTCGGCATGCATGCATTCGGCCTGGAAGAGACCGCGAACTATTCGCGCGCCGAAGACGTCGGCCGCCACGCGCTCGACCTTAATACTCGCGATCCCTGGGCGGTGCACGCCGTCCAGCATGTCTTCGAGATGCAGGGCCGCGTGCACGACGGCATGCAATGGCTCCAGGCGACGTCGGCGAACTGGGCGGACACCGCGCTCTCGTACCACAACTGGTGGCACCTGGCGCTGCATCATCTCGAGCTCGACGACATCACCTCGGCGCTCGACGTGTATGACCGGCTGGTGCATCCGGGGCCGAGCGCGGTCGCGCTGGAACTGGTGGATGCGTCGCAGCTCCTGTGGCGGATCGCGCTACGCGGCTTCGATGCCGGTTCGCGCTGGCAGGCGCTTGCGGAATGCTGGGCCGAACAGGAAGAAGGCGGTTTCTATGCATTCAACGACGTGCACGCGTTGATCGCGTATAATGCCGCTGGCCGCGACGAGCACCAGCGCCGGATGCTCGTGAAACTCGAAAAATGCGCGGACGGCGTTCACACAAACGCAAAAAATACGCGCGAAATCGGATTGCCGCTGGTGCGCGCAATCGTTGCGATGGCGGCGGGGCATCCGGCGGAGGCCGTCGAACTCCTGCTGCCCATCCGTAGCCGCGTAAACCGGATCGGCGGCAGCCATGCGCAGCGCGACCTGGTGCAGCTCACCTGCATCGAAGCGGCGCTACGGAGCGGCAACGGCCGGCTTGCGCGGGCGCTCGCGAGTGAGCGCACCGAGCAGAAGCCGACGAGCCCGTTCAACTGGCAGTTGACGGCGCGGGCCCTGGATGTCCTGGGCGACGCGGCTGCGGCAAAAACGGCGCGCGAGCACGCCGAGCTTCGCCGCCGCGCGCAGCTGCGCCGCAACGCCGCTTAGACGGTAGCGGGTCGAACATTCGAGCTTGTTTGAAATTGACTGGGAACAACGCAAAAAAGGAGTCATTCATGTTCACGAAGTTTCTTTACCGGGGCCTGCCGACCTCGATCCTGATGATCACGTCGGCGTTCGTTCAGTACTACGCCGTCCGTGCCTTCGTGTGAGGTCGGCAGTCGCTAGAGCGATTTCAACTCGGCGAGGGCTGACTCGAGGCGGCGGCGCGCCGCGGGGACCAGCGGCCGGAGCGCCACGCCGTCCTCCTGGACTGCGGCTTCCTCCAACGCGACCGCCACGGCTTCGAGCCGCGTCGCGCCCATGTTGGCGCTCGCGCCGGCGAGCGTGTGCGCCGCGCGGCGCGCGAGCGGGAAATCGCCCTGATGGAGGGCGGCCTCGATATCGGTGCAGGCCCGTTCCGCGCTTTGCGCAAAACTCGTGATCAATCCCTGGGCCAGCTCGGCGTCGCCGCCGGCCACTTCCCGAAACCGGTCCACCGAAATCTCCCGGCCCGGCACGACGCGCGGCGCCGTGGCGCGCACGATGTGCCGGCCGCTGCGGGTGCCGACCGCCGGCGCATAGCGCTCGAGCACCGCTTCGAGCCGTTCCCGTTCGAGCGGCTTCGCGAGCACCTCGTCCATGCCGGCCGCCCGGCAGGCTTCGATCTGCTCCTTCATCGCGCTCGCGGTCAGCCCCACGATCGGAATGCGCAGGCCCCCGGGCACTTCCGCGCGAATGTTTCGCGTCGCCTCGAGTCCATCCATCACCGGCATCTGCACGTCCATCAGCACGAGATCCACCCGGCGGTTCCGCAATGTGGCGAGCGCCTCGCTGCCGTCGGCGGCCAGCACGACGTCGCAGCCCGCGCGCTCGAGAAAAATCTCCGCGACGCGCTGGTTGGTCGGGTTGTCCTCGACCAAGAGCACCGTGCGCCCGCGCCGGTGATGTTCTTCGACGATCACGTCGCGAGTGACGATGGCGCGCAGCCGCTGCGTGAACTCCAGCGCCGCGTGCGACAGCACGCGCTCCATCGTCGCGAGCAGCTCCGCGCGCCGCATCGGTTTCGACAGATGGCCGGCAAATCCGAGCTCGCGCAGCTCCTGGCGGCTTGAACGGTCGTCGATGGAGCTGTAGAGCACGAGTCGCAGCTCGGAAATCGCGGGGACCGCGCGGATGCGGCGCGCGAACTCGAGCCCGTCGATGCCGGGCATCCGGTGATCGGTCAGCACGGCCTGGAAGGGCGATCCCGCGTCGGCCGCGCGTTGCAGCACACCCAGGGCCTCGATCGCCGAGGCCGCGGTTTCCACCTGGTAGTCCGCGCCGGCCAGCAATTCGCCGATGACGCGGCGGTTGGTGTCGTTGTCGTCGACGACCAGCACGCGCCGGCCCTCGTCCGGTGCGGGCGGCGCCGGCTCCTCGATCGGCTCGCGAGCGCAGGGAGGCAGGCGCGCCGTGAAC
The DNA here is from genome assembly GCA_050738555.1 of Steroidobacteraceae bacterium. Taxonomy (GTDB): domain Bacteria; phylum Pseudomonadota; class Gammaproteobacteria; order Steroidobacterales; family Steroidobacteraceae; genus SCUD01. The sequence continues at coordinate 31,676 of JBOHZO010000073.1, forward strand.
CAGAATGTCGATCCTGCACCCGGGCGGCTATTCACGCCGACATCGCCGCTCATCAGTTCCGCGAGGCGCTTGACGATCGAAAGCCCGAGACCCGTGCCGCCGTATTGCCGCGCCGTCGAGGCGTCGGCCTGCATGAACGGGTGGAACAGCCGCTGTATCACCTCGGGCGCGAGGCCGATGCCCGTGTCCCGCACCGAGAATCGCACGAGATCTCCGACCGGGCCGCGCTCGCGCGTCACCTGGATCGCGACTTCGCCCTTCGCCGTGAACTTGATGGCATTCGAGACGAGGTTCGCGAGCGCCTGACGGATCCGGCCGGGATCGCCCAGCACGCGCACCGGAAGATCCGCGGCGACGTCGACGACCAGCTCGAGCTCTTTAGCCGCCGCCGCGACCGCCTGCGTCGTCGCGACTTCCTCGACGTGGGCGCGCAAATCCATTTCGATGCGCTCGAGCTCGAGCTTGCCGGCCTCGATCTTCGAGTAGTCGAGGAGGTCGTTGATCACGACGAGGAGCGCATCGGCGCTCGACTTGATCACGCTCGCGTACTCGCGCTGGCGGCGGTCGAGATCGGTGTCAAGGAGGAGCGTCGTCATGCCGATCACGCCATTCATCGGCGTGCGCACTTCATGGCTGACATTGGAGAGAAACTCGCTGCGCGCACGGCTCGCGCTTTCGGCCCGCTCGCGCGCCTCGGCGAGCGAAGCGCGCAGTTCTGCGAGCTGCCGCTCAAGTTCTGCAATACGGGGGTCGCGAGAATCGTTCAAGGAGCCGCCCTTCCGGGACGCGGGTCACGTATTCGGGCCGTTCGAGCCCCTACTATTGTAAAACCGATAGAGGCCAAGGCCTTGAATTCTAACGCACAGCAGCGGCTCCTGATCGTCGAGGATGACGTGCACATGGCGTATTTGCTCGGCTATCTCGCGGAGAAGGAACGCTTCGCGGTCGAATCGATCGCGGACGGGCGGAAAGCGCGCGAGCGCATCGACGCGGGCGACGCCGTCGACCTCGTGCTCCTCGACGTCATGCTGCCCTATACCGACGGCTTCGAGCTCCTCGAGCGGCTCCGCTCCCACGCGGCCTGGAAGGGCGTGCCCGTCATCATACTGACTTCGCGCACGCGCGAGCACGATGCGGTGCGCGCGCTGGGGCTCGGCGCCGACGATTACCTGACCAAGCCCTTCAGCCCGGCGGAACTCGTGGCGCGGATCCGGCGGCGGATCAGGCCGGCCGCGCGGCGGACCGAATCGTGATGTCACGAGACGCAGTGACGCGCCGTCTGCGACGGCTGAATCGATGTCTCGCGCTGGCCGCAATCGCCGGCGTGCTTGCCGCTCCGCAGGCGTTCGCCTGCGACGCCGCAGTGGAAGCCGCCGTCGCCGCGAAGCCGGATGACACGGATGCCCGCGATGCGCTGGCGCGTTCCTGCGCGCGGGCGGGCCGCGCCGACGCCGCACTGGCTATTTATGAAGAACTTCTCAAATTTGATCCTGACAACGTGGACTGGCTGCTCGGAAAAGCGCAGGCGCTCATCGCCTTGCAGCGCCCGCGCGTGGCGCTGCCGCTCCTCGAGCGTGCGCGCCAGATCGCGCCTGCCTACGAGGATGTCTGGCGCCTCAATGTGACGGCCCTCGAGATGAATGGCGAGTTCGCCCGCGCCGATGACTTGCTCGCCGAGGCCGCGCACGCGTTTCCGCAATCCGCCTGGCCCGTAGAGCGGCGGCGGGCGGTGGCCGAACGGCGTCTGCTGGAACGCGGGACGCGTCTCTCGATCGATGCGAGCTACGAAGACCTGTCCGGAGGCCGGCCGGCCTGGCGCGGCGCGACCGTCGGCATCGAGCGGCGGCTGGCGGATCGGCGACGTGTGTACGCCGGTCTGCATCTCGAGGAACGGTTCGACACGCGGGACGAACAGGTGATGCTCGCGTTCGTCGATCGGCTGAACGACGACTGGTCGTACAGCGTGAGCGGCGACGTTGCGCCCGATGCCGAGGTGTTGCCGGAATGGAGTCTCGTGCTCGAGGCGGGCCGCCCGCTGCCGGGCGGCAGGAGCCTCGGATTCCGCGCGCGCCACGCGAGCTATTCGACCGTCGATGTGGAATCGCTCGCCGCGACGATCGAGCAGTACACGGACCGGGTGCGCGTCGCCTACACGCTGAACGCGTCGAAGCCGAGCGGCATCGACGACCCGAGCTTCGGCCACTTGCTCCGGCTCGCGCGCGATTACGGCCGCGACAGTCACGTCGCGCTCGCGTTGGGTTTCGGCGAGGAAGCCGAAACCGTCGCGCCCGGCGTCGTGCTGGTGACCGACACGCGTAGCGTCTCGCTGAACGGGGTGCATTGGCGGAGTGCCGCCTGGGGCTTTTCGTGGGAGGCCGGCTGGTACGAGCAGGGCGATCTTTACGACCGGATCCGGGTACGTCTTGGACTCGAACACCGGTTCTGAGCTGGTCGTCGCGCTGGCCTGGCGAAGCGCCGAGATCGCGGGCATCGGCGCGGCGCTCCTGCTGCTCATGGCGCTCATCGTGCGCCGCTATCTGCAATACGAGGCGCGCCTGCACGCGCGGGTCATCGCGGCCTGGCGGCCGCTCCTGACGCAGGCCGCGATCGAAGAGGGTGAGCTGCCCGCGCTCCCGCCGCTGCCGAACCAGCACCTGCCGTACCTGATGGAGGAGTGGAACGCGCTCCACGACGCGGTGCGCGGCGAATCGTCCGCTCGCCTCAACGAGGCCGCCCTGAAACTCCGCCTCGACGTCGCCGCGCGGCGCCTGATCCATTCACGGCGGATCGGTCGGCGCATCCTCGCCATCCGCACGCTGGGACATCTTCAGGATCCCACATCCTGGAAGCCGCTCCAGGAGCAGCTTTCCTCGGCGAATGCGCTCGTGTCCTTCTATGCCGCCGCGGCACTCGTGCAGATCGACGCGCAGCGCGCGATGCCGGGAATCATGCTGCAACTCGCCGAGCGCGAGAGCTGGCCGGGCGAGGCGATGGCGCGGCTGCTGGTGGACGCCGGCGTCGACGTCGCGCGCGAGCCGGTCCGCGCGCTGATGCTTTCGCTCGCGCCTTCAAAGGTTCCGCCGCTCCTGCCCTGGCTCGCGCATGTCGATGCCGTGCTCGGGAGCGAGGTCGCGATCGAACTGTTGCGCCGCCACCCGGACGATGCGGGCATCGTCGCGGCGGCGCTCGTCGTCGTGCTCGATCCGGGCGTGCTGCCGGAGCTCGCGCGCTTTGCGGAATCGACCGATGCGGAGGTGCGCAAGAGCCTCGCCGTCGCCTACGGCCATCTTGGCGGTCTCGCCGACACCGAGACCGTGGCGAAGCTGATGTGCGACCGCGTCTGGTGGGTGCGCTATCGCGCGGGCCAGGCTTTGCTCCGGCTGAAAGGCATGTCGGAGGACCGGCTCGAGGCGGTCCGCGGGCACCTGACGGATTCATACGCGCGTGACATGCTCGAGCACGTGCGCGCGGAGGCGGCGATCCGATGATGCTTCGCCACTTCATCGAGGCCGTGCAGTGGATTTTTCTCGGCTATTTCATCCTGCTGAACGCGATCTACCTCGGCCTCGCGTTCATCGCGTTGTTCGGGCTTCGCCGCTACATGGGCGGCATCAGCGCATCTGAGCGCGTCTATTCGCATCTCCAGATGCCGGTGTCGCTGGTGGTGCCCGCCTACAACGAGGCGGCGACCATCGCGACCTCGATCCGCGCGCTGCTGCAGCTGCGCTACCAGCACTTCGAAGTCATCATCGTCAACGACGGCTCGAAGGACGACACGCTCGCGACCCTGATCCGCGAGTTCGAGCTGACGCCGTTTCCCGAGGCGTACCGGGTCCAGATCAAGACCAAGCCGGTGCGCGGCATTTACCGCTCGCACAAGTACCCGAACCTGCGCGTCATCGACAAGGAGAATGGCGGCGGCAAGGCGGATGCGAGCAATGCCGGCATCAACGCCGCGCGTTACCCGATTTTCTATTGCGGCGACGCCGATTCGATTCTCGATCCGCACAGTCTCGAGCACGTCGTGCGGCCGTTCCTCGAGGATCCGCGCACGGTCGCCTGCGGCGGGACGGTGCGCATCATCAATGGCTGCGTGGTGCGGGGCGGCGTGCTCGAGAAAGTCGGCCTGCCGAAGAATCCGCTCGCGCTCGTGCAGGTGGTCGAATATCTGCGCGCCTTTCTCGGCGGGCGGCTCGGCTGGAGCGCGATCAACGGGATGCTGATCGTCTCTGGAGCATTTGGCGTGTTCCATCGCGATACGGTGGTGGAGGCGGGCGGTTTCCGCGCCGACGTGATAGGCGAGGACATGGAGTTGACGGTTCGTCTGCACCGGACCCTGGCAGCGCGCGGCCAGCGCTACCGCGTCGCCTTCATCCCGGATCCCGTGTGCTGGACCGATGCGCCGGAGGACATCGGCACGCTCGCGAAGCAGCGCAAGCGCTGGCAGCGCGGTCTCGCCGAGAGCCTCTGGAGCAACCGCAAGCTCTGCTTCGCGAAGGGGAGCGGCGCGGCCGGCTGGCTCGCCTATCCCTTCTTCGTGCTGTTCGAGCTCTTGAGTCCCATAGTCGAAGTCGGCGGGCTCATCGTCATGGCGATCGCCGTCGTGCTCGGCATGATGTCCGGGATGAACTTCCTGGCTTTCCTCGCTGCCGCGTTCGCGCTCGGCCTGATGCTTTCGACGACCGCGCTCCTGCTCGAAGAGCTGTCATTCCATACCTATCCGAAAGCACACCATCTCCTGGTGCTTTTCTTAGTCTCAATTCTCGAGAACTTCGGTTACCGCCAGGTCATGTCCGTCTGGCGGCTGCAGGCGCTCTACGGCTGGCTCACCGGCGCCCGCATCCACTGGGGCGTCATGAAGCGCAAAGCCGACTGGCAGCAATGATCTGAAAAGGGGACGTTCACCTTTAAAGGTGAGCGTCCCCTTTAAAGGAAGTGGATCATGCCGAGGGCGCAGGCGCCGGTGACGAGAGCGGCGAGGAATGACAGCAGCACCGGCCGCCAGCCGGCCTCGCGCAGGTGCGAGAAAGTGATGCCGAGCCCGACCGCCGCCATGCCGCAGAGCAGCAGCAGTTCCGACACGCGCTGCGCTCCGGCGAGCGTTTGTTGCCACAGCCCCTGCCACTCGGCGCCGCCCGCCAGGTAATCCGCCGCGGCGCGCACGCCCGCCAGCAGGATGAATACGATGACGAACCAGGGCACCGCGCGCCGGCGCAGATCCCGCGGCTCGCTCGCCGCCGTCTCCGATTCGCTGCGTGCCATCCACATCGCCGCGGCCGGCACTAGCAGCAACAGGCCGAACGTGCGGAGAAACTTGGTGAAACCTGCGATCGCGACCGCATCCGGCGAGTCGTACTGATCGGCGTAGATGAGCGCAGCGCCCACGACCTGCGACGTATCGTGAATCGACGCGCCGAAGAACATGCCGGCCGGCATGGCTTCCGTGCCGAACACCGCGCCCGCGAGCCACGGATAACCCACCATCGCAATCGAGCCGAAAACCACCACGCAGGTGATCGCGATGCCGATGTCCGCTTTCTGCGCGCGCACGAGGGGCGCGATGGCGATGATCGCGGTGCATCCGCAGATCGCCGTGCCCGCGGCGAGCAATCGCCGGATGCCGGCCCCGACACCGAGCAGCTTTCCGAAACCGACGGTGACCATGAGCGCGACCGAGATGCAGGCGATGACCACGGGAAGCGCAGTCATGCCCGTTTCCGTGAGAACGAGCCAGGTCAGACGGAGCCCGATCAGCGCGATGCCGATCCGGAGCAGCGTCTGGCCCGTGAATTCGAGACCCGGCTCCGCCCAGGCGCCGAGCCCCACGAGATTCCGCCACAGGATGCCGAGCGCGATGGCGCAGAGAATCGCGCTCACCATGCCGCCTGAGGCGAACGACAAGCCTTTCGCGGCAGCGGCGAGTGCGACCGCGAAGGCGAAGCCGGGAAGAATTGCGCGCAACGCGCCGCTTGCGGTGTTAACGGATCGACTCCATCAGAGAGCGCATTGTAATTGACCCACGAGAACTCTCTGCGCGAACACGCCGCTTGCGGGGCGGCAGGCGGCGCCGCATCATGCCGCTCGCGGAGGCTCGCGGCTAGCTGACCGACGAGGACATTTGCCGCGACGTCTCGTGATCGTCTGTTTCGACACGAATGTCCTGGTCAGCGCGGTTGCGACCCGGGGGATCTGTGCGGATATCGTCAATGCGGCCCTCGCTGAGCATCGCCTGGTCGTCGGAGCCACAGCGCTGAGCGAGCTGCGGCAGGTCCTGCTGGCAAAGCCGAGACTTCCGGCCTCGACGGCAAATGAAATGGATGCTTTCCTGCGGCTCCATGCAACCGTGATCCCTAAGGCCGCGGCGCTGGAGTTCCGCGAACTCAAACAGAATGACCGGGCAGTTCTCGCGGAGGCGATTGCCGGACAACCGGACGTGCTGGTGACAGGCGATCAGGATCTGCTCCGGGTCGCTGCGCGTGCGCCGATCAAGATCCTGCCGCCACGAGGATTCTGGAAGTTGTTGCGAGGCGGTTAGCGAATCGACTTCATCAGCGCTTCAGGTTCAAACACGATTCCACCCTTGATCGTGCGATGGACCCGCGCGAGATTGGCCGAGTCCGCCAGCGGATCCGCATCCAGCACGACGAGATCGGCGAGCTTCCCCTGCGCAATCACGCCGCCCTTGGTTTCGAGCCCCAGCGCCCTGGCGCCGTTCGTCGTCGCGGCGCGCAGGATCTTGAGGGGCGTGAGTCCCGAGTCCTGCATCAGGCGCATTTCGCGATGAATTGAGGGTCCGTGCAGCGTGCCGATGTTGCCGGCGTCCGTGCCCATGACGATAGTAATGCCCGCGTCCACCAGCTTCTTCAGGTTTTCCATCGCGACGCGCGGCGGCTCGGGTGGTTTCGCTTCCGCCATCAGCGTCGCGACCCGCTCGGGACGTTTATCCGCTGGTATCTCATTCAAATCGTCCATGGCAGCCAGGATTTCCGGATCGGCGCGCTGCGCCTCCTCCGGAGTTGCCCGCCATTGGTTCGACAGCGCGAGCGGATAGCCCTGGACGACAAACAAAGTGGGGCAATAGAGAATGTCGTTCTTCTTCGCGAGCGCGATGAATTCCTCGTCCACCGGCTGATCGAAGACCGAATGCACCAGGAAATCCGCGCCGGCGCGTAGCGCGGCTTTCGCGACGACGAGTTCCGTCGCATGCACCGCAAGGCGTTTCCCGGCGGCGTGCGCGGCATTGCCCGCCGCCTTCACGATCGCTTCCTGCGCGGCAAGATTGTCACCGGGGCGATGAATGAACCAGACTTTGATGTAATCCGCATTGCGGTCGAGCTCACGGCCGACCAGCGCGCGCGCAGCCTCGACCGAGTCGATGCGGATGATCGGCGGATCGCCGAGATCGAGCTGCGGGCGATCGATCATCGAGAGCAGCGGACCGGCGACCGCCATGCGCGGCGCTGCATCGGACGCTGCGGCGCGATCCCGCACCTCGAAATTCCAGAACGGCCCGCCGATGTCCACGACGCCGGTGACGCCGCTCGCGAGCCAGAGCTTGAACGTGGCGTCGAGCCGCGCTTTGTTGCGCGCGACTTCCGCGGCGTAAGGCACAACCGCATTGAAGTCCGCCGCATCCGGGCGCGTGTACAGATTGCCGGACTGGAAGAAGTGCACGTGGGTGTCCACGAGACCCGGTATCACCCACTTGCCGCGCCCGTCGATGACCGTGGCGCCCTGGGGCATCTCGAGCGTGACGCCGGACTTGACCCATTGAATCCGCCCGCCCTGGATCATGATGACCGCATCGCGCTGGACTGCGGCCATGCCCTCGCGCTCCGGATGAATGACGGTCGCGCCGTTGATGACGACCACCGGCGGGCTGTCCGCCCGGGCGAATGCGGCGGCGATGAGCAGCGCGATCGCAGTGAAGGCGTGTTTCATGGCACCCCCGCGGCATTATGCGTTGAGGGGTCTGCAAAGGGGACGGTCTGTAAAGGGGACGCTCACCTTTATCCCGAAGGA
>JBOHZO010000074.1:0-8041 GCA_050738555.1 Steroidobacteraceae bacterium
CTCGCGCGCGAGCTCGCGCGCTTCGGCATTCGCGTGATGGCTATCGCGCCCGGAATTTTCGGAACACCGATGATGTCGGGTCTGCCGCAGGAAGCGCAGGATTCGCTCGGCAAGCAGGTGCCATTCCCTCCCCGCCTCGGCCGGCCGGAAGAATACGCGGAACTGGTCGCCGCGATCTGCATCAACCGTATGTTGAATGGCGAGACGATACGACTGGATGGCGCCATCAGGATGGCTCCACGATGAGAGAAAGAGTGGCACGCCGTTGGGGCGGGCTGGTCTTGGCGGCAGCGCTTGCCGGATGCGCCGCGCAGCCGCCCGACGGCGCGCGGGACCTACGGGTGGCTGCGCCGAGTGGCATCAACATCCCCGTTGAGTACTACAAGCTCGACAACGGGCTGAAGGTCGTGCTGTCGCGCGACGCAACCGCGCCGACGGTCACGGTCGGCGTGTACTACCACATCGGATTCCGAATCGAGCCGCGCGGGCGCACGGGTTTCGCGCACCTGTTCGAGCACCTGATGTTCCAAGGCTCCGGCAATCTCGGGAAAATGGAATTCATCCGCCTGGTCGAGGGGAATGGCGGCGTCCTGAACGGCTCGACGCGCTTCGATTTCACCAACTACTACCAGATCGTGCCGGCGCACACGCTCGAAACGGTGCTCTGGGCCGAAGCGGACCGCATGAAGGCGCTGGCGATCACGCAGGCGAACCTCGAGAACCAGCAGGGCGTCGTGAAGAACGAGGTCCGCGACAACGTGATGAACCAGCCGTATGGCGGGTTCCCCTGGCTCTCGATGCCGCAGGTCGCGAACGAGAACTGGTACAACGCCCACAACTTCTACGGGGACATGGCGGACCTCGATGCCGCGACACTCGAGGACGCGCGCGCCTTCTTCGACACGTACTATGCGCCGAATAACGCGGTGCTCGTCGTCGCGGGAGATTTCGCGCCGGAGACGGCGCGCGCCTGGATTGCAAAATACTTCGCGGCGATCCCGGCGAGGCCGCAGCCTGCGCGGCCGGATCTTTCGGAACCGCACCAGTCGGAACAGAAGCGCGATTCGTACACCGACCGCCTCGCGCCGCGGCCGGCGCTCGCGCTCGCCTGGCAGGTGCCGGAACGCGGCACGCCGGAGCACCATGCCTTCGGCCTGCTCGACCAGATCCTGCTGCAGGGCGAGGACAGCATCCTCTGGCAGCGGCTCGTGCAGCAGCGCGGCTACTCGAACGGAGTCGGCGGCGGCATCAACCTGCTCGGCAACCAGTTCACCTACGACGGCCCGATGCTCTGGATGCTCTACCTGATCCACGATGCCGCGGTCACCCCCGATGCCATCGTCGCCGACATCGACGCGGAGATCGCGCGCCTCCAGGCCGGGCCGCCGACCGCCGAGGAACTCGAGCGGGCGCTGACGAAAATCCGTGCCGCGCTCTACGATCTCGCGGGCTCGAGCACGCGCTTCGGGCTGCTGGACCTGCTCGCGTCCTTCGCGCTCTTCGATGACGATCCGGCGCGCATCAACCGCATCGAATCCGATTTCCGCGCCGTTCCGCCCGAGCTCATCAGCGAGGTGGCGAGCCGTTACCTGACGCCGGACAAGCGCACGATCCAGGTCGTCGTGCCGGGGCGGGCCACCGTGGGACCCTCGCCGTGAAGAAGCTGATTGCGGCGCTATCGTGCCTGGTTGCCGTCGCTGCATTCGGAGCGACGCGGGAATCGCCGCCTCCGCCCGGAGAGCCGCGCGAATTCAAGCTGCCTGCCAAGGAAACGCTGCGGCTCGACAATGGTCTCGCCGTCACGTTCATCGACTACGGCAGCGTGCCGAAGGTCACGATCCTCGCGGTCGTGCGCACCGGCAACATCGACGAGGGCGAGTCCACCTGGCTTCCGGACGTCGCAGTCGAGATGCTGAAGGAAGGCACCACGACGCGCTCGGCCCCCGACATCGCGCATGCGGCGGCCGGCATGGGCGGCGAGCTCGGAGTCAGTGTCGCGGCCGAGCAGACGACCGCCGGAATATCGGTGCTGTCCGACCAGGCGGTCGGCGCCGTCGAGCTTCTGGCCGACGTCCTCAGAAATCCGCGCTTCCCGGAATCCGAGTTGCCGCGTGTGATCGCGAATTTCGAACGGAGCCTCGCTGTCGCCCGCTCCGATCCGCAGTCGCTGGCCGACGAGGCACTCGCCAGGCTCGTCTTCGGCGAGCACCCATTCGGCCGCATGCTGCCGCGCGAAGGGCAGCTCGCAGGCTACGACATCGCCAAGTTGCGCGGGTTTTTCGAGAGAAATTTCGGTGCGAAGCGCACGCACGTCTATGTCGCGGGACGTTATGACCGCGCGACGCTCGAAGCCGCGATCCGCGATGCGTTCGGCAGCTGGCGGGAGGGCGACCCGCCGACCGTGCTTCCTGCGCGGGCGAGCGAAACCCTGCGACTCGAGCTGGTCGACAGTCCCGGCGCCCCGCAGTCTTCGGTGCGGATCGCCGTTCCGGTCCCGGACCCCTCGCACGCGCTCTACTTCCCGACGACGCTGATGAACAGCCTGCTGGGCGGCACCTTTGGCTCGCGCATCACGACCAACATCCGCGAGGACAAGGGTTACAGCTATTCGCCGGGCTCCTCGATCAGCGCGCGCCGCCGCGGCGCCCTCTGGATCCTGAGCGCCGAAGTGACCGCCGAACACACGGCGGCCGCGATCACCGAGGTTTTCCGCGAGATCGAGCGCTTGCAGCGGGAGGTGCCGCCAACCGCCGAGCTCGAGCCGGTGAAAGCGTACCGGTCCGGGCTGTTCGTCATCTCGAATTCGTCGCCGAATGGGGTCCTCGGCCAACTCGCCTTCATGAATCTGCACGGCCTTCCCGATGATTTCCTCACTCACTGGGTGGCCAACATCCACGCGGTGACACCCGAACAGGTCAGCGCGATGGCGAAGCAATTCATCCGTCCCGAGCGCATGACGGTCGTGGTGGCCGGCGATCTAGCGAAGATCGGCGAAAGCGTGCGCCGACTGCCCCAGTTCGAGAGGGCCGCAATGCCGTGACGGATCGCGACGTCATGGAATACGACGTCGTCATCGTCGGTGGCGGCCCCGCCGGCCTGGCCTGCGCCATTCGGCTGAAACAGCTCCAGCCCGACCGATCGGTCTGCGTGCTTGAGAAAGCCTCGACCATCGGCGCGCACATGATTTCGGGCTGTGCGCTGGAGCCGGGGCCGCTCGATGCACTCCTGCCCGGGTGGCGGGATTCGCCGCCCGCGATCTGCGTGCCCGCCACGCGGGACGAGTTCTGGTATTTCACGCAGAGCAGCGGCCTGCGGCTGCCGAATCCGCCGCAGATGGGGAACCACGGCAACTTCATCATCTCGCTCGGACAACTGGCGCCGTGGATGGCCGCGCGGGCGGAAGCCCTCGGCGTCGACATCTTCCCCGGATTTGCGGCGTCGGAAGCCGTGCTCGGCGACGACAGCCGGGTGCTGGGGATTCGCATCGGCGACATGGGTCTCGACCGGCAGCGCAACCCGGGCCCTAACCACGTGCCGGGGCCCGACATACGCGCCGGCACGACGATACTCGCGGAAGGCTGCCGCGGGAGCGTGACGAAACAACTCGTCGCGCGGCTCGGGCTTGGCGAAGGGCGCGGGCCCCAGACTTATGGCCTCGGAATCAAGGAGCTCTGGCAGCTGCCGCCGGGCCGCGTCGAGCCCGGCTTGATTCAGCACACGGTCGGCTGGCCGGCGGACACGCGGACCTACGCCGGCAGCTTTCTGTATCACCTCGATCGAGACCAGGTTTACGTCGGTTACGTCGTCGGGCTCGACTACGAGGACCCGCGCTTCCGGCCGTTCGAAGCGTTTCAGCAATTCAAGCAGCATCCGCGCATGCACGCGCTGCTCGAAGGCGGAGAGCTGCTCTCCTACGGCGCACGCGCGATCGCCGCCGGCGGCTGGCAATCGTTGCCGCGCATGGAAGCGCCGGGCCTGATGCTGATCGGTGACACGGCGGGCACTCTGAACGTGCCGAAGATCAAGGGCGTCCACCAGGCAATTCGCTGCGGGGCACTCGCGGCGGAACACCTGACCGAGCGCGGCGGCACGGAAGGATTCGAGTCGCGCTGGCGCGCATCCGCCGGCGGCCGCGAACTACGGCGCGTGCGAAACATCAAGCCGGGATTTCATCGCGGCCTGTGGTGGGGGCTCGCAAACGCCGCCTTCGAAACCGCGACGGCGGGCCATAGCCCGTGGACGCTCCCGCACCGCGAAAACCACCTGGCCCTGCATCGACTCGAAACGGCGCCGGTCGTCGAACGCCACTGGGTCGAACGCGACCTCGAGCCGCGCGACCGGCTCGCTGCCGTATTTCACGCCGGCAACGTACACGACGAGAACCAGCCCGTGCATCTCATCGTCCACGACACGTCGATCTGCGTGACGCGCTGCACGACGGAGTTCGGCAATCCCTGCGAGCATTTCTGCCCTGCCAGTGTCTATGAAATGGTGGACGACGGCGCGGGCGGCCGCCGCCTGCAGATCAATGCGGCGAACTGTGTGCACTGCAAGGCCTGCGACATCAAGGATCCCTACGGCATCATTACCTGGACCACGCCCGAAGGGGGTTCCGGCCCGAACTACCAGAACCTGTAAATGAGCGCCGAGCAACCGATCTGGACCCCTTCCCTGTTTCGCATTGCGGATGCGAACCTGACGCGATTCATGGCTTTCGCCGGCACGCGCGGGGCAACGACGGATGATTGCGACGCGCTCTACCGCTGGTCCATCGGGGAGGCCGCCGCGTTCTGGGACACGCTCTGGGAATTCGCCGGCGTCGCCGGCAAACGCGGTGACGGTCCAGCGCTCTTGAACGGCGACCGGATGCCGGGCGCGCAGTGGTTCCCCGGCGCACGACTCAACTTCGCCGAGAATTTGATCCGCGGCCCGGACACCGAACCGGCGATCGTTTTCCGCAATGAACGCGGCATGCGGCGCGAGCTCGGCTGGAAGGAGCTACGCGCCGAAGTCGGGCGCGTCGCGGCCGCGCTGCGCGCCGACGGCGTCGGACCGGGCGACGTCGTCGCGGGCATCCTGCCGAACCTGCCAGAGGCCGTCACCGCCATGCTGGCAGCGGCGAGTCTCGGAGCGACCTGGACTTCCTGTTCGCCGGACTTCGGCATCCAGGGAGTGCTCGATCGATTCGGGCAGGTCAAGCCGAAGATCCTGTTCGCCGCCGACGGCTATTTCTATGCCGGCAAGGTCGTCGATTCGCTCGAACCGATCGCGGGCGTGTTGAAGCAGCTTCCGTCCGTCCGGCGCGTCGTCGTCGTCCCTTATGTCGGCGTGCAACCGCGGGCGAGACAATTGCCGCAGGTCATTGCGTTCTCGGACTACGGCGTTCGCGGCGAGTCGCTGCGCTTCGAGCGGCTGCCGTTCGATCATCCGGTCTATATTCTGTATTCGTCCGGCACCACCGGAGTGCCGAAATGCATCGTGCACGGCGCCGGCGGCACCCTGCTCCAGCATCTCAAAGAACATCTTTTGCACACGGACCTGAAACCGGGCGATCGACTGTTCTTCTTCACGACCTGCGGCTGGATGATGTGGAACTGGCTCGTGAGCGCGCTCGCGGCGCAAGTGACGATCGTGCTTTACGACGGCTCGCCGCTGCATCCGGGCCCGGAAGTGCTCTGGGACATGGCAGCGGATGAAGGCGTCACCGTCTTCGGAACGAGTCCCAAGTATCTCGCCGCGCTCGAGAAGGCGGATTACCGGCCGCGTAAACGTCACGGGCTCGCGACGCTGCGCACGCTGCTTTCCACGGGCTCTCCGCTGGCCCCCGAGCAATACGATTTCGTCGCCGGCGCGATCGGTCCGGACATCCAGCTTGCGTCCATCTCCGGCGGCACCGACATCGTCTCCTGCTTTGCACTCGGCAACCCGCTCCTGCCCGTCTACCGCGGAGAATTGCAGTGCCGCGGCCTCGGCATGAAGGTCGAGGTCTGGAACGACCGGGGCCGGCCGGTGACCGGCGATAAAGGCGAGCTCGTCTGCACGGCGCCATTTCCCTCGATGCCGATCGGCTTCTGGAACGACCCGGAAGGAAGCCGGTATCGCGCGGCGTACTTCGAGCGCTTCCCCGGCGTGTGGCATCACGGCGACTATGCGATGCTGACCCTGCGCGGCGGGCTCGTGATTTTCGGGCGCTCCGATGCCGTGCTGAATCCCGGCGGCGTGCGTATCGGCACCGCCGAGATCTATCGCCAGGTCGAGCAGCTCGACGAAGTGCTCGAAAGCGTCGTCGTCGGCCAGGACTTCGGTAACGACGTGCGGCTGGTGCTGTTCGTGCGGCTGCGTGAGGGCCTGGTGCTTAACGATGCGCTCCGCGACCGGATCCGCCGCCAGATCCGCGCCAACACGACGCCTCGCCATGTGCCGGCGAAGATCATCCAGGTGCCGGAGATCCCGCGGACCATCAGCGGAAAGATCGTGGAACTCGCGGTGCGGGAGACGATCCACGGGCGGCCGGTGAAGAACACGGACGCGCTCGCGAATCCCGCCGCGCTCGAGCATTTCCGCAACCGGCCGGAGCTCGCTGGCTGAACGAGCTCGCGGAAAAATCGCCGGTCACGGCGCGCGCGGAAGCCGCACTCGCAGCTTACGGACACGACCTGGATGTGCCGCAGCGCAGCGTCCTCGCGCGGCTCGAGGACCTGCGCCGACGCCTGCTCGCCCGGAATTCCATTCTGGGGCGCGGCCTGGACCTGCTGCCGCGTGCCAGGGCGCCGCTCCGCGGACTCTATCTCTGGGGCGGGGTCGGGCGTGGCAAGACTTTCCTGGTGGACGAGTTCTTCGCGGAACTGCCCGTCCGGGAGAAGCGCCGCGAGCATTTTCATCGCTTCATGCAGGACGTGCACGCGCGCCTGCGCCGCCACCGGAACCTGCCCTCGCCCCTGGCCCGCGTCGCTGCCGATGTCGCAGCCAAGACACGCATCCTCTGTATCGACGAGTTCGTAGTCGGTGACGTTGCCGACGCGATGATCCTCGCGACGCTGCTCGAAGCTGTCTTCCGCCGCGGCGTGACGCTCGTCGCGACGTCGAATCTCCCGCCCACCGAGCTGTACCGCGGCGGACTGCAACGCGCGCGCTTCCTGCCCGCGATCGCGCTGATCGAGAAACACTGCCGCGTCATGGAACTCGATGCCGGCGTCGACTACCGGCTGCGCCAGCTCGAGCGTGCGGAGCTCTATCTGGGACCGGCGGCCGGGAACGCGGAGGCGCTGATGGCCTCGGGGTTCGAGCGCCTGGCGGATGGTCGCGGCGACAAGGATGTCCGGGTGCAGGTCGAAGGGCGCGCGGTCCGGGCACGGCGCGAGGCGGAAGATATCGTCTGGTTCGAGTTTCGCGAGCTCTGCGAGGGTCCACGCTCCGCCGCCGATTACATCGAGATCGCGCGCTGCTACCACACGGTCTTCGTCAGTCGTGTGCCGGTCATGGACGCGACCTCGGACGACGCCGCCCGCCGCTTTGTCACGATGGTGGACGAGTTTTACGACCGCGGCGTCAAGCTTCTCCTGTCCGCCGCGGCGGACCAGCCGGAGGCACTTTATCGCGGCGAACGGCTGGCATTCGATTTCCGCCGCACTGCGAGCCGGCTGCACGAAATGCAGGGCCGCAATTATCTGGCGAAGCCGCACCGGCCATAGCCGGCGCGGCTCGCCCAGATAAGAATCAACGCTTGTCTACCGGTTCCCGGGCCGGTTCCTTCGACGTGGCAGCCGGCTTCTGCCCGGCGCTGCCGCCCGCCACCAGCAGCATCTGCGTGCCGCTTTCGAGACGCACGTTTCGCTGTGCCGAGGAGATCACCGAACCTTCGCCGCTGCCTGCCGCGCCGGCCGCGATGTCGAGGTCGCGAACGCCGAAAACGCCGCGGCTGCCCGACCTCAGTCCGCCGGTTGCATCGAAGCCGCCGACAGCGCCGGCTGATTTGCCGGCAGCGCTCGCGGCTCCGCCGATCGTCGAACCGATACCGCCGGCTGCGCCGGCCGTCGTGCCG
>JBOHZO010000075.1:0-4516 GCA_050738555.1 Steroidobacteraceae bacterium
CCAATGGCGCGAGCGGCGCAATGACCGGGATCTCCGCCGCCGCGAGCTCCCGCGCGAACGCGTGCTCTTCGGCAATCGCGGCGTCGGTCCAGCGGCCAGGCCGGTAGAACTTCACGACCACCGGTTCGGCGTCTTCCAGACCGACCTGAAACACGCGGTTTTCGTAGCTGCCGAGCGCGAGAATCCGGCCATCGCTCGGGAAACCCGCGGCTTCGACGGCATCCACGATCAAATCTGGTGACAGGTTCGCAAACGGGGCCGCGTCGGCCGTTGGTATCATGCGGGCACGATATCGTGGAGCCTCGATGACTACCATCCTGGTCACCGGCGGAGCCGGCTACATCGGCAGTCACGTCGCGCGCCAGCTCGGCGAACGCGGCGAAAAGCTGGTCACGCTCGACAACCTGTCCACCGGTTTTCGCGGCGCCGTGCTGCACGGCGATTTCGTCCCGGGCGACACCGGCGACACGACGCTGGTATCGCGCGTCCTGATCGAGCACCGGGTCGATACCGTCATGCATTTCGCGGCGCACATCTCGGTGCCGGAATCGGTCGAGAAGCCGCTCAAGTACTATCGCAACAACACCGCCAATACGCGCACCCTCCTCGAGTGCTGCAGCGCGGCCGGCGTGAAGCATTTCGTGTTGTCCTCCACCGCCGCCGTCTACGGCATCCCCGCGACCGGCGTCGCGAGCGAAGACACGCCGACCGTGCCGATCAATCCCTACGGCCGCTCGAAGCTCATGAGCGAGACGATGCTACGGGATGTCGCCGCGGTGACGCCGATGCGCTACGTGGCACTGCGATATTTCAACGTGGCCGGCGCGGATCCCGGCGGCCGCATCGGCCAATGCACCCCCGAGGCGACGCATCTCATCAAGGTCGCCTGCGAGCACGTCGTCGGCCGCCGCAAGCAGATCGCGATCTTCGGCACCGACTACCCGACGCCGGACGGCACTTGCATCCGCGATTACATCCACGTCGAGGATCTCGCGGCCGCGCACCTGAAGGCGCTCGACTACCTGCGCGGGGGCGGCGCTTCGACCACCCTCAACTGCGGCTACGGTCGCGGTTTCAGCGTGCGCGATGTGCTCGGCGAAGTGGCACGCGTGTCGGGCACCGCGCTCTCGATTACAGAATCCGGCCGCCGCGCCGGCGACCCGCCCCAACTCGTCGCCGGCGCGGATCGTATCCGCCAAACGCTCCGCTGGACACCGCGCCACGAGGATCTCGCGGGCATCGTCCGCACGGCATTGGCCTGGGAACAAAGGCTCCTGCGCCAACCGATGGCCTGACGGTACCATAGGGGAATGACCAAGCTCCGCCCACAGTCATTGAGTGGGCTGCTGTCCGCGGCGCTGCTCCTGATCGTGCTGCCCCTGACGGTGGCGCTCGTCTACGGCGGCGTACAGTTGCGCCAGCTTTCACGCACCAGCGACGTGCTGGTGCGGGACAGCATCACGCTGACCCAGCACACGCAGGTGCTGTTCCAGGACATCGCCGCGATGGAACGCGCAGCGAACCTCTACGTCGTGCTGAACGATTCCCGCCTGGCGGAGGCCTTCAACGCGAATTATGCCGCGTTCACGAAGACGCTTCGGCAGCTCGCCGACTACGTCCCTGCCCCGGATATCGAGCGGGTGCGGATCGCGGGAGAAGCCACGGTCGCCCTTGTCCACGGCGGACGCCCCGCTGACCTGTCCGCGGGCCTCATGAGCGGTTTCAGCGCCCTGGAAGCCGATGTGCGCGGGCTCGCGGAGCAGGCCCGCCTCGGCATCGACAGCCGCCTCGGCCAACTCGAGCGCAAGGCGAGCGCGACCCAGCAGGGACTCCTGTTGGCGATCATGGCGCTGGTGCCGGGGGCGCTCGCCATCGCGGGCATTTTCTGGTTCTACGTGCTGCGGCCGCTGCGCGCGATCGATCGCGCGATCAGTGAACTCGGCGGTGGAAAGTTTTCGCATGCGATCGCGATCAAGGGGCCTGCCGACCTTGCGGCGCTCGGCCGCCAGCTCGAATGGCTGCGCACGCGCCTGGTCGATATCGCGCTCGAGCGGAATCGTTTCCTCCGGCACATGTCGCACGAGCTCAAGACGCCGCTCGCGAACATCCGCGAGGGCACGGATCTCCTGCTGGACGGCGCCGTGGGCCCGATCGACGACAACCAGCGCGAGGTCGCGGCGATCCTCCGCGAGAACGCGCTCCGCCTGCAGCAGCTCATCGAGAACCTGCTTTCCTACAGCGCCTGGAAGTCGCGCGCGAGCAGCGTGGAACTCTCTTCGTTCCGCCTGAGCTCGCTGGTCGGCACGGTGATCGACAGCCAGCGCCTCGCCATGGCCGCCCGCAACCTGACGCTCGATCTCCACGTCGAGGAGCTCAATCTCGTTGCCGACCGCGCGAAGCTGAAGCTCGTCCTGGAGAACCTCCTTTCGAACGCACTCAAGTTCACGCCGCGCGGCGGCACCATTCACCTGCATGCCTATCCCGATGGCGTCACGACGGTGATCGATTTTGCCGATACCGGCCCCGGCATCGCGCCGGATGAGCGCGACAAGGTCTTCGACGCGTTCTATTCCGGAAAAGCGCCGCATGGCGGGCCGCTCAAGGGCACGGGCATCGGCCTCTCGGTCGTCCGCGAATTCGTCGAGGCTCACGGGGGAACGGTCGAGATCGTGACCGGTCAGTTCCCCGGTGCCCACCTCCGTATCTGCCTGCCCGCCGCAGCTCGCCGGGAGTCCGCTCATGCGGCATGAGCGCCTGATCGCATTCGCCCTCGCGGCGACGCTGCTTGCGGGCTGCAAGAGCGTGGACGACTGGAGCGGCCTCAAGAAGCGCAAGGACACGACCCCCGTATCCCTGACCGACGACGGCCAGATCGTCGCGAATTACCTCGCGACGCTCGATCTCCTCGGGCGCGGCGGTACGGCCCAGCAGGCCGAGATCCTGGAAGCGTCCCGCAACGCGTATCTCGCCGATCCCTCGACGCAGAAGCGCTTGAATTATGCCTTCGTGCTCGCCGTGCCGGGCCATCCCGCGAGCGATCCGGCCGGCGCGCGCGCCATGATCGGCGAGGCGCTCGCGACGCCTGAAACGATGCTGCCCTCGGAGCGGGCGCTCGCGGAATTGATGGTCCGCGATCTCGACGCCAGGCTCGCGCTCGCGCGCGAGAACGAGGCGCTCCGAAACGGCGGCAACTCGACCGACCGCGATCGCATCGCCGACCTCAATCGGCGCTTGCAGCTCGAGTCGACCGAGAAGGAGCGCCTGCGGCGCGAGCTCGAGCGCGCCGAGGCCAAGCTCGAGGCGATTGCGACCCTGGAAGGCTCGGCGGAACCGAGGCGATGAAAACGCCCCTCGGCCGGCGCCCGCGCATCGTGCTGGTGGACGACGACCCGGGGCTGCTGCGGCTCATCACGATCCGGCTCCGCTCCGAGGGCTTCGAGGTGGCCGCCTGCGAGAACGCGAGCCAGGCGCTCACGACGGTGCCGCGCTTTCTGCCGGACGTGCTGGTTACCGATCTCCGGATGAAGGACAAGGACGGCATCATGCTGCTCAAGGAGCTGCAAGGCCGCTATCCCGCCCTGCCCGTCATTCTGCTCACCGCCCACGGGACCATTCCGGACGCGGTGACCGCGACCAAGAGCGGCGCCTTCGCCTTCCTGACCAAGCCGGTCGAAAAGGACCAGTTGCTCGAGCAGATCGGAAGCGCGCTCAAGATCTCCGGTTTCGCGAGCGTCACGGAAGACTGGCGCGCCGGGATCATCACGCGGAACCCGGTCATGGAGGAGCGGCTCTCCCAGGCGCTGATGGCGGCCAGTTCGGACGCTCCCCTCCTCATCAGCGGCCAGCCGGGGACCGGCAAGGCCCAGCTCGCCCGCGCGGTCCACCAGGCGAGCCCGCGGCGCGGCGCCAGTTTCCTGACCCTCTCCTGCGTCACGGCGACCCAGGAGACCCTCCGGGCGGTCCTGCAAGGACGTGAGGCTGCGACTGACGCGCCAAAAGCACCGGAGACGGCGGCCGGCACGGTTCTTCTCGACGAGGTCGGCGACCTGGCGCCGGAGCTCCAGATCGCCCTCAACAGCCTTCAGGACGAGGAACCCGTCCGGATCATTTCGAGCACTGCGCGAAACCTGCCGGATCTCATCACGCGCGGGCGGTTCCGCGAGGATCTCTATTACCGACTGAGCGTCAGCCGCATCGAGCTCCCGCCGCTATCGCAGCGGCGCGACGACGTGCCGCTGCTCGCGGCGCATTTCATGGACGAACTGGCGCGCCAGACCGGCAAGCGCCATGTGCTCGCGCCGGAAGCCGTCGAGCTCCTGATGGTCGGCGAATGGCCCGGCAATGTCCGCCAGCTCGCGACCTTGCTCCAGCATGCCGCATCGCTCGCGACCGGGCCGGTGATCAGTGCCGAGCTCGTGCAGCGGGCGCTCGGCACCGGAACCGCGCCGCAGGTCTCGACCTTCGACGAGGCCCGCGATGAATTCATGCGGAATTACCTGGTGCAGCTCCTCCAGAT
>JBOHZO010000076.1:0-4116 GCA_050738555.1 Steroidobacteraceae bacterium
GGACAGTCCCCTTCAATATTCGTCGTATTTCCGCGCCTGGCCGCGCACCTGTTCGACCGGGTATTTCTTCGCGTTCTGCCCCAGTTTCAATTCGGCGGCCTCCAGGAGATCGATGTCGAGCCGGTCCGCGATTCGGACGAGATACCAGAGCACGTCGGCGAGTTCTGCCGCCGCCCGCTGCCGCCGGTCGCCGTCGAGCGCGGCGCTCTCCTCTTCCGTGAGCCACTGAAAGAGCTCGACCAGCTCCGACGCCTCGACCGAGAGCGCCATTGCCAGGTTCTTCGGACTGTGGAAGCGGTCCCAGTCGCGCGCGGCGACGAATTCCCGCAGGCGCAGCTTCAGTTCCGCCAGATCCCGCATGCCGCCACTCTCGCCCAATCGCAATTGCGGTGCAACGTGCAGCCTTCGCGCCGAAATGGGTTTGCAAGTCAGCGGCCGCGACCGGCAGAATCACGCGCACTCGAGGCGCCGCGAACAGGCCGCCACGGAGCCGATTCATGCATCATGCCATCCGCCTGCTCGCGTCCGCCCTGACCGTCGCATCGTGCGCCGCCAGCGGAGACGCGGCGCCTCTGCCGTTCACGGCCGAAACGATGTGGCAGTTGAAGCGCATCGGCAATCCCGCGCTTTCTCCGGACGGACGACTCGCCGTGTACCCCGTCACGCGCTACGACGAAGAAAATGACCAGGGCGACGCGGATCTCTTCCTGGTGCCGACGGATGGCGGCAAGCCGCAGCGCCTGACGAGCATGAAGGGCAACGAATCCGAGCCGGCGTGGAGCCCGGACGGACGCTGGATCGCCTTCGTCGCCAAGCGCGGCGACGACAAGCAATCGCAGCTCTACGTGATTGCCCCGAACGGCGGCGAGGCGATACGGGTCGCCGAAGTCGCGACCGGGGTCGCGACGCCCAAGTGGTTTCCGGATTCTTCGCGCATCGCCTTCATCTCGCGCGTGTGGCCGGACATCAGCGACTGGGGCAAGGCTCGCGAGAAGCTCAAGGAGCGCGAAGAATCGAAATTGACGGCACAAATCTGGGACCGCCCGCCGGTCACCCATTGGGATCATTTCATCGACGACCGCCAGGCCCACATTTTTTCGATCGCGCTCGAAGGCGGCGCGCCCGCCGCGATCACGCTCGGGACGGGCCGCGAACTGTCGCGCCGCGAGACGAGCAGCGAGTCCTACGACATCTCGCCGGATGGCAAGGAGGTGGCGTTCGTCGCCGATACCGACACGACTGGCATCGACAGCAACACCGACATCTATGTCGTTCCCGCCGCGGGCGGCGAGGCCCGGAATCTCACGGCCGACAATGCCGCCGCCGACGAAGCCCCGAAGTACAGCCCCGATGGCCGGTGGCTCAATTTCACGCGCCAGAAGATCAAGGGTTTTTACGGCGATTCCTTCCAGGCCTGGCTGATCGACCGCAAGAACGGCGCGCGGCGCCGGCTTGCTGAGGATTGGGACCGCTCGATCCAGAATCTCGTCTGGGCCCCGGATTCGAAGAGCCTCTTCGCCGCCATCGAGGACGCGGGAACGCTCCGCATCCATCGGATCGACGCCGCGAAAGGCGGCCATCAGCCGCTGACGGGATCCGCGGGCCATTTGTCGCTCGCAATCGCGGGCAAGCCCGGGACGCTCGTCGCGCTCCGGCAGTCGTTCAGTGAGCCGCCGACCCTCGTCCGCGTCGCGACGAAGGACGGCCAGTCGACGAAGCTTTCCGATCACAACGACGGGCAGCTCGCGGAAACCGCGCTCGGCAAGGTCGAAAGCGTCAGGTATGCCGGCGCCGGCGGCGCGGACATCCAGATGTGGATCGCCTATCCGCCGGATTTCGATCCCGCGAAAAAGTATCCGCTCTATCTTCTTCTGCACGGAGGACCGCACAACGGCGTCTCCGACCACTGGACCTTCCGCTGGAACGCACAGGTCTTCGCGGGCTGGGGCTATGTGACCGCCTGGCACAATTTCCACGGCTCGAGCGGCTTCGGCCAGGCATTCACGGATTCGATCAATCCCGACCTGATCTCGAAACCCTACGACGACACGATCCGCGCAGTCGAGTGGTTCGCCGCGAAGCCGTGGATCGACGAGGAGCGCATGGCCGCGGGTGGCGGCAGCTACGGTGGCTTCCTCGCCGCGACGCTCGCGGGTCGGCCGCACCCGTTCAAGACGCTCGTCGCTCACGCCGCGGTGTACAACAATTACACGCAGTACGGCGCGGACTACGGCGCTTCGAAGAACCGGTTTTTCGAAGCCTGGGAGCGGCCGGAAGAATTTGCGCGCTACTCCCCGCATTCGGGCGCCGCGAATTTCGCCACGCCGATGCTCGTGATCCACGGCCAGCTCGACCAGCGCGTGCCGTTCAACAACGGCATGGAGCTGTTCCAGACGCTCCAGAACCGCGGCGTGACGAGCCGGCTCGTGTACTACCCGGACGAGAACCACTGGATCCTGAAGCGCCAGAACTCACTGTTCTGGTATCGCGAAGTAAAGGACTGGCTCGCGCGCTTCGCGCCCGCCGGCGGACGCTGAGGAGCGGAAATGAATCATACTCGTCGGAATGTCATCAAGGCGGGCGCCGGCACGGCGCTCGCGCTCGCCGCCAGGAGGCTCGTGGGCCAGGGGAATCGGGCGCGCACCCTCCTGATCCTCGGCGGCACGGGTTTCATCGGCCCGCACCTGACCGAGCAGGCGCTCGCGCGCGGGTGGAAAGTCACGCACTTCAATCGCGGCAGGCGCGACGCCGACATCGAAAACGTCGAGACGCTCCTCGGCGACCGCAAGGGGCAGCTCGACTCCCTGAACGGCCGGCGCTGGGACGCGGTCGTGGACAACACCGGCTACATCCCGAAGTACTGCAAGACGTCGGCCGACCTGCTTGCGCCGAATACGGGTTACTGCCTCTTCATTTCGAGCATCTCGGCCTACGCGAGCTTCGCAATGCCGAACGACGTCGGCTCCCCGACGGGCGTGCTCGCGAACAAGGACGAGGAGGAAATCACGAACGAAAGCTACGGGCCGATGAAGGCGCTTTGCGAGCAGTACGTGCGCGATGCCTACGGCGCGCGCTCGTCGATCGTGCGCCCGGGCTACATCGTGGGCCCGCTCGATCCGACCGACCGGTTCACCTACTGGCCCGTGCGCGTCGCGCGGGGCGGCGACATGGCAGCGCCCGGAACGCCGTTGGATCCGATCCAGGTGGTTGACGTGCGCGATCTCGTGCATTTCATGTTGGATCTCGTCGAGCGGCGTGTGGACGGGTACTTCAATGCGGTGACGCCGCCGGGCGCGCTGACGATGGGCGGTTTGATCGACACGAGCCTCGAGGTGACCGGCGCCGCCACGAAGGTCACCTGGATCGACGAAGACTTTCTCGCCCAGTTCCTGAAGCCCGAGGAAATGAATTTCGCGCCCTGGGGGCCGATGCGCGGCGACGAAGCCGGCGGCTCGCTCACGGGCATCTCCCGCTCGCTGGCGGAAGGGCTCGAGACGCGGCAGCTCGGGGGCATCGTCCGCGACACGCTCGCCTGGCACGAAACGCGCCCGGCAGAGCGCAAGGCCGCGTTGCGGTCCGGGCTCGCGCCCGAGCGTGAGGCGGAGCTTCTCGCCGCCTGGCGCGCGCGAGCGTAAGATGGCCTGAGAAGACTGTCCCGGGGGAACCGCGATGCGCACCGTACGGCAGCTGCTCAAGGGCAAGAAGCCCGGCGTATTCACCGTCAACGCGGGCGATCCGGTCCGGACCGCGATTCAGCTCATGGCCGATCACTTCATCGGCGCACTCCCGGTGTTGAATGGCGGCCGGTTGGCCGGCATCGTTTCCGAGCGCGATTACGCGCGCAAGGTCGTGCTGATGGGCCGCAAGTCCACCGAAACGACGGTCGAAACGATCATGAGCTCGCCTGTCATCCACGTCGGTCTCGAGCAGACGGTCAATGACTGCATGATGTTGATGACGGACAAACGCATTCGCCACCTGCCGGTGGTCGAGAACGGTGAGTTGGTCGGCGTGATCTCGATCGGCGACTGCGTCAAGGCCGTCATCGACGAGCAAAAGCACGAGATCGAAGACCTGCGGCGGTATATCGCCGGGTGAGAAAAGGGAGAAAAGGGG
>JBOHZO010000077.1:0-2599 GCA_050738555.1 Steroidobacteraceae bacterium
AAAGGGGACGTTCACCTTTAAAGGGGAACGGCCCCGTTAAAGGTGAACGTCCCCTTTAATAAATGTGAACGTCCCCTTTAGCCGGTGACGATGCGCGCGCGCGTGCCCTGTGGCTGACGCGGCTCGAGGTGGAGATTGCCGGCGTCGCCGAAGCAGAGCCGCAACCGTTCGTGGACGTTCGCCAGGCCATGACCCGTCGGCAGCGCCGCGGCGCTCTCGGCACTGACGCCGCGGCCGTCGTCCTCGACCTCGATCACGATGGAGGCATTCTGCGTGTAGACGCGGATGTCGACATTGAGCGTTCGCGGCGGCTGCATGCCGTGGCGGATCGCATTCTCGATGAGCGGCTGCACGATGAGCGCCGGCACGCGCCGCGCGCGCAGCGACTCCGGCACTGAAACGCAATAGCGGAAGCGCGAGCCGAAGCGCAGTTTGCAGAGCTTCAGGTAGCGCTCGAGAAAATCCACCTCGTCGCCTAGCGTCACGTTGAGGTCGCGGCCGTTTCTGAGCGCCATCTGGAGCAGCTCGCCGAGCCCGCCGATCGCGTCAAAAGCGCGCTCGCGCTCACCCGTTTGCACGAGGCCCGCGATCGCATTCAGGCTGTTCAGTATGAAATGCGGATTGATCTGCGCCTGGAGGGCCTGCAGCCGCGCTTCCGCAAGCTGCGCCTTGAGCTTCGCGCCCTTCAGTTCCGTCTGCGCCGCGCCCCAGAGCGCGTGCTCGCGAAGCCGCAGCTTCCGCACCGCCGCGAAGCCGGCGAGAGCGAGCGCCAGGATGCTGAGGTTCATGGCCCAGAATGCGGGCCCTGCCGGCGGCAGGACGAAGAGATCGATGAAGTGGCCGAAGGACGGCCTCAGCTCGTGCCGAATGATGTAACTGGAATACGACATCGCGGTAGAGCCGGCCAACGCGACGGCGCTCCAGCCGAGCAGTATCGAGAGCCAGAGCATGCGATGCCTGCCTTCGATCGTACGGTGCAACGCGCGGTAGATCGCCGGGCTCACGAGCATCCAGAAGAAGTAGTGCGGGATCATCGCCATGAACGACGAGCCGAACGAGACCCAGCGTCCCTGCGCCTGGTAATTGACGAAGAGCCCGAATCCCACCGAGAAGGCGACCGCCAGCCAGATACCGGCCAGCGTCCACCAGCGCGAGGGACAGTTCCCGATCAGCCGCTCGACGTCTATTCCCGTCGTGGCCGCGGACTGCAAGGAAGTCGCCACCGGCTTCTCCCCATGACCGGCGTCGCCGCCGCTGCTGAGCAGCGCCTCGGCGCGCGGCATGCTCAATTGTCCTTGTTGCCGATGCCGCTCAGAAGCTTCTCGAGGATCTCGCGGCGCGCGCGCCCCATCGGCAGCGCCTGCCCGCCGTGGAGATAGATGTTGTAGCGCCCATCGCCGCTCGAGCGAACCTCGCGCACGTGGGCCGCGTTCACGATCGCGGAGCGGTGAATGCGGAAGAAGCGCTTGGGATCCAGCTCACATTCGAGCGAGGCGAGCGTGCGCGACAACAGATACTCGCCGTTCTTCGTGTGCACGCGGCTGTACTGGCTCGCGCCCTGGATCCAGGAGATGTCGTTGACTTCGAGCGAGAACATCCGCCGGCGCACGCGAATCGTCATCTGGTTGGGGTAAGCCGGGGCCGGCGCAGGGACCGGTGTCGCCGCGCCCGTTCCCGACTTGCTGCCGTTCATGCCCACCGCGTCCGCGAGCTGCATTGCGAGCCCCGCCACGCGCCGCTCGGCGATCCGCCGCTTGGCGCGCAGCACGCTGCCCACGAACCGCTGGCGCTGAACCGGCTTGACCAGGTAATCGACCGCCTGGAGCTCGAAGGCCGGCAGCGCAAATTCCGGATGCGCGGTCACGAAGATAACGTAGGGCTGCGGCTCGCCCAGGTCGTGAAACAGCTCGATGCCGCTGCCGCCGGGCATCTCGATGTCCATGAACACGAGATCCGGTTGATGTTCGGCGATTTTTCGCCGCGCTTCGGGTGCGGACGCGGCTTCGCCGACGACTTCCACGTCGTCATCGGACGCGAGTAACGAGCGCAGCATGTGACGACCGAGATCCTCGTCGTCGACGATGAGCGCACGCACCCTGATCGTGCCGTTGTCCGCCACGTCCAGCTCGCCCGCCTAGGCCGTTGGCATTCTGCAACATGAGATGCAGCGATCTGACAGTTCGTTCCGAAAAACTTGCGAACGGCAGGGTTCGTTTGCCAAGTGCCGGTTTTTCTGACGCTTACCGCCGTATGTTCTGGACACGCAACAGGACTCCTTTTGTGGCTCGTAAGCAACATCGAATGAACTCCTGTGGCATTTGGGTCTTGATTGGCCTTCTCAACTAACCGGACGGCCAGGCCGTTCGCGGGAGGACGACAGCAATGGAACATAAATACCAGGTCGCGGCAGCGGTGCGTCGCGCGCTCATCATGAGCGCGGTGACGGCAGCCGGTGCTGCGGCACCTGCGCTGGCGCAGGATCAACTGGGTGAGATCGTCGTGACCGGTTCGCGCATTCGACAGGCGAACCTGGAATCGACCACACCCGTGACGCAGGTCACCGCGGCGGATGTCGTGACGCAGGGCGTCACCCGCATCG
>JBOHZO010000078.1:0-7837 GCA_050738555.1 Steroidobacteraceae bacterium
CTCGTGGCAGACGATGACTTTGTTGGTCTTGGCCACGGAGCGCGCGACGGTCTCGCGATCCCACGGGAGCAGGCTCCGCAAGTCCACGACCTCCACCGCGACGCCCTCCGCCTCGGCCGCCTCGGCGGCTTCGAGCGCCTGGTGGACCATCGCGCCGTAGGTGATCACCGATAGGTGGCGGCCTTCGCGCTTCACCTCGGCCACGCCGATCGGCACGACGTAGTCGGCCTCGGGCACCTCCCCACGTACCCGCCGGTAAGTCCGCTTGTGCTCGAAGTAGAGCACGGGGTCCTCATCACGGATCGCCGCCTTGAGGAGGCCCTTGGCGTCGTAAGGCGTGGCGGGCGTCACCACCTTGAGTCCCGGCACGTGGCAGAAGAACGCCTCCACGCTCTGCGAGTGATAGAGCGCCCCGTGAACGCCCGCGCCGTAAGGGGCACGGATGACGAGCGGGCAGCCGAACGCGCCATTGGTCCGATAGCGCATCTTCGCCGCCTCGTTCACGATCTGGTCCATCGCGGGGTAGATGTAGTCGGCGAACTGGATCTCGGCCACGGGCCGGAGCCCGTTGACCGCCATGCCGATCGCGGCAGCCAGGATTCCGCCCTCTGCGATCGGAGTGTCGAGCACGCGGCTTTCGCCGTATTTCCGCTGCAGCCCGTCGGTGACGCGAAAGACGCCGCCAAAGTAGCCGATGTCCTCGCCGAGGATGACGACCGAAGGGTCCTGGTCGAGCTTGATGTCCATCGCCGAGTTCAGCGCCTGGATCATGTTCATCTGCGCCATGGCGTTATTTCCCGCCTATTTCTTCGCGCAACTCGGCTTCCTGCCGGCGAAGGTGCTCGGGCATTTCCTTGAACACGTCCTCGAACATGAGACCCGGATCGAGGCGCGGCGGCTCGGTGAGCGTTCCGTAGCGGACCGCCTCTTTCCAGGCGGCCGCGATGTGATCCTCGAGCTCCGCGGTCAGCGCCTTGTGCCGCTCCTCGGACCATTTGCCGAGGGCGATCAGGTGTTTCTTCAGGCGCTCGACCGGGTCACCGAGCGGAAAGCGCTGGTAATCTTCCTTCGGGCGGTAGCGCGCCGGATCATCGCTGGTCGAATGCGCGGCAGCCCGGTAGGTCACGTGCTCGATCAGGGTCGGACCACAGCCGGCGCGCGCGCGCTCCGCGGCCCACCGCGTGACCGCATGCACCGCTAGGAAATCGTTGCCGTCGACGCGTACGCCCGCGATGCCGTAGCCCGGTCCGCGCGCCGCGAAGGTCTGCCGCTCTCCACCCGCGTGGCCCTGGAAAGTCGAGATGGCCCACTGGTTGTTGACGACGCAGAGAATGACCGGTGACTTGTAAACGGAAGCAAACAGCAGGGCGTGGTGAAAATCCGCCTCCGCGCTCGAGCCTTCGCCGAGCCAGCTCACGGCGATCGCGTCCTGGCCCTTGATCGCGGCCGCCATCGCCCAGCCGACCGCCTGCGGGAACTGCGTCGCGAGATTGCCCGAGATCGAGAAGATGTTGCCATCGCGCCAGTGATACATGACCGGAAGCTGGCGGCCCTTGCACATGTCGCGCGTGTTCGACAGGAGCTGGCACATCAGGTCGAGGATGGGCCGGCCGCGCACGACGTATAGCCCCTGGTTGCGATAGGACGGAAACAGCATGTCCGAAGGCCGGAGCGCCATCGCCATCGCAACGGACACCGCCTCCTCGCCGAACGACCGCATGTAGAAGGAGATTTTTCCCGAGCGCTGGATACGCTGCATGCGATCGTCGAAGACTCGCGTCAGCAGCATGTGACGGAGCGCGGCCTGCAGAGTCTCGGCATCGAGTTGCGGATGCCACGGGCCAACGGCGCGATGCTCCTCGTCAAGCACGCGCACCAGTCCCTCGGAGAGATGCCGGATTTCCAGCGCGGGGGCGCCTGGCTCGGGACGCGCGATCTTGCCCGCCGGCGAGAGCTTCAGATAACTGAAATCGGGGGCTTCACCCGGACGCGCAGGCGTCTTCGGCACGTGCAGGCGAGACTGGGCGACCATCGACTCCCTCGCGGTGCGGCAGGCCCTGAGGTTCAGCCGGGTATCGTACGCGCCCAAGCCGTCAAAACAGGGATTTCTTGTACTGTCCTGCAAAAAAATGGAATAATAATTCCCATACTGCAATTAAAATGAATTAAAGAGTTCACATGGCGATCGACGGAATTGACCGGCGCATCCTCGACGAATTGCAGCGCGACGGGGCCCAGTCCGCGGCGGACGTCGCGGCCAAAGTCGGGCTGTCCACCACCACTTGCTGGCGGCGCATCCAGCAGCTCGAACAGGGCGGCGTCATCAGGAAACGCGTTGCCCTGCTCGACCGTGAAGCGCTCGGCCTCGACGTGATGGTCTATGTGCACGTGCGGCTGTCGAGCCAGGGCCGCGATGCGCTCGCGCAATTCGAGCGCGCGATCCGCGACCGGCCGGAAGTGCTCGATTGCTGCACGCTGACGGGAGAGTGGGACTTTCACCTGCGCATCGTCACGCACGACATGAAGGAATACGAAGCCTTTTTTCTCGATCACCTGTCGAAGATCCCGAACGTGCAGTCGGTGAACTCCTCGATCGTCGTCACGGTGATCAAGGAATCGACCGTGTTGCCGCTCGCGCAAGACGAAAGCCGGGCGTAGAATGCCGCCGGCCGCGACGATGATGAACCGCCTCTTCAAGCCACTGTTCGAGAATTTGCTCGAGGGCACGGGTGTGCGGCTCGGTGGCGACCGGCCCTGGGACATTCGCGTCAACCGCGAAAGGCTCTATCGCCGCGCGCTTCGCGGCTCGCTCGGAATCGGCGAGGCTTACATCGACGGCGACTGGGACTGCGACGCCCTCGATGAACTGTTCCGGCGCGTGCTGTCGGCCAATACGCAGAAGAAGCCTTTGATTCGTGCCGCGCGCGCTTTGAAGTCGCTTCAGTCCCGCCTCACGAATCTCCAGACTCCCCGCCGCTCCAGGGCGGTCGCGGAAGAGCATTACGACATCGATCACCGGATGTACGCTCTATTCCTCGGTCCCTGGAACCAGTACACCTGCTGTTTCTTCGACGGCACCGGGGACCTCGAGCGTGCGGAGGAGATAAAGCTTGAATTGCTCTGCGACAAGCTCGAACTGAAGCGCGGCGACCGGCTGCTCGACATCGGCTGCGGCTGGGGCGGCTTCGCGAAGTACGCCGCGAGCACCCGCGGCTGCGAGGTCACCGGCATCAGCCTGTCCGACGAGCAGATCCGGTACGCGACCGAGTACACGCGCGGACTGCCGGTCACGGTCAGGCGGCTCGATTACCGCGATCTGCCGGATTCGGGGTTGGGGCCGTTCGACCGGATCTCGATCGTCGGCATGATCGAGCACGTGGGATACAAGAATTACGCGGGCCTGCTCGAGATCGTTCACGAGATGCTGAAGCCCGAAGGTCTCTTCCTGCTGCACACGATCGGCAACAATGAGCGATCCAGGGTCGTCGACCCGTGGATCGAGAAGTACATCTTCCGGAACTCGATGGCGCCCGCCATGACTCAGCTCGCGCATGCTGCCGAAGGCCGTTTCGTCATCGAGGATTGGGAGAACTACGGGCAATACTACGTGCCGACCTTGCAGGCCTGGTACGACCGCTTCAACGGCAACTGGGATCGCATCCGCTCGCTTAAGACCGCGCGGCCATTCGACGAGCGCTTCCGCCGCATGTGGAACTACTACCTGATGTCATCGAAGGCGGCGTTCGACGTGGAGCAGTTACACCTCTGGCAGCTCGTCATGACCCGGCGGAACTCCGGCCGAAGCGTCTACCGACGGGTCATGCGGACTTCCGCCGCGCCGGAACAGCCGGCGACGATACGGAGCGCGCCGAAAAGCCAGGACGCGGCCTAGCGGCCCGGCGTCGACACCGCGTTCCGACGCGCGCTCAATCCGTGAAAACCAGCTCGCGGACATGACCGCGGCCGTAATCGAGCAGGTACAGCTCGCCGTCTAGGTCCTCGGCAAACGTGGAAATCTGCAGCGCACCCGGCGCGTCCGGCGGCGTGCAGCCCTGCTCGACGAGCTGGTCGATCGTGAAGCCGCCGACGCCGTCGGGAGCAAGGGACGCGATCATGCCGCCGAAATCGCCGAAGACATAGCGGCCCGCGATCGAGGTCGATTGAAGCCCGCGGTAAACATGGCCGCCCGTGACCGAGAATCCCAGGTCGCGCCCGTATTCCGCAACCGGGTCCGTGAGCCCCAGGGTGTTGCAGCCGCTCATCGGCTCGAAGCAGTGCGCACCTTCGCGCACGTCCCAGCCATAATTGCCGCCGCGCTCGATCAGGTCGATTTCCTCGAAGCGGCTTTGGCCGACGTCGCCGAGCCAGAGATCGCCGGTCTGGCGGTCGAAGCTCCAGCGCCAGGGATTCCTCAACCCGAGCGCGTAGATTTCGGGGCATGGCAGCGTCCCCGTGCCGTTCACGTTGCAGAGCGGATTGCCCACAAACGGATTACCGGTCGCGCCGCCGGGAATCCCGTACGGCGCGCCGCCCGGCTGCGCATCGACGTCGATCCGCAACATCTTGCCGAGCAGCCGCTCCGGGTTCTGCGCGTTTCCATCCGGGTCGCCGCTGCCGCCGCCGTCGCCTAGCCCGACGTACAGGAATCCGTCCGGGCCGAACTCGACGTTTCCGCCATTGTGATTGGCGGCCGGCTTGGGGACCGTCATGAGCACGCGCTCGGAGTCCGGGTCGAGCGTCAATCCACCGTCCCCGCTCGTGAACTCCGCGGTCACGGAGCGAACCCCGCCGCCCACCAGCTCGCTGAAATTGAGATAGACGCGGCGATTCGTGGCGAAGTCGGGATGAAAGGCCAGGCCGAGCAGGCCGGCCTCGCCGCTGAAATGCACGCGGCTTCGAAGGTCCGCGAATTCCTGCGCGGACGCGACGGCGGGATCGTTGTCGAACACCCGCACGAGGCCGCCCTGTTCCACCACGAACCAGCGCGTGGGATCACCGGGCAACTGTTTCATGGCCACGGGCGACGCAAAGTCCAGGTTGGCAAATGCGCGGGGTGTCGAGATGCCCGAGCTGCATGCGGGTGGGACCGGAACCGGAGGCGGTGTACCGCCACCGCCTCCGCCGCAGCCCAGCAAGACGGTCGTCAGCCCGAATGTCCGCCACGCGCGAAGGATCATGGGGCCGCCCATGTCACTCGGACCGCTCACACGGCTGCTAGTTTCCGCGCGGCGTCTTCCAGTGTCCGGTCGTGCTTGGCAAAACAGAAACGGAGCAGGCGGGCCGCAGGCGGCTCGTCGCAGAACGGAGACAGCGGAATCGCGGCCACGCCGTGCAATCGCGCGAGCTCCTCGCAGAAGCGCACATCGGGCAATTCGGAGACCGCAGAGTAGTCCGCGAGCTGGAAATACGTGCCGGCCACCGGCCGCAGGCGGAACCGTGAACCGGCCATGAGCGACGCGAAGCGGTCGCGCCGCGCCTGGTAGAAAGGCGCCAATTCATCGGGAAATTCCGGCGTTTCGCGCATGAAGTCGGCGATCGCATGCTGCACCGGCGTCGAGACTGCGAAGGTCAGGAACTGGTGCACCTTGCGAAACTCCGCGGTCAACTCCGGGGCCGCGATGCAATAGCCGACCTTCCAGCCGGTCGCGTTGTAGGTCTTGCCGAAGGAGTACACGGCGAACGCACGCTCCCGCAGCCGCGGGTTTGACAGAACTCCGGCATGACGGCGGCCATCGTACACGAGCGATTCGTACACCTCGTCGGACAGGACGAAGGCATCCCGCCCCTCGAGCAGTGCCGCGATGCGATCCCAGTCGGCGGGCGTCAGGACGGCGCCGGCCGGATTGAGCGGCGTGTTGACGACGAGCAGCCGCGTGCGCGGCGCGATCGCATCCGCCAGTCGCTCGTAGTCGATGCCGAAGTCGTCGAGCGCGAGCGGCACACGCCGCACCCGTGCGCCGGCGAGTTCAGCCGCCGGGCCGTAGGAATCGTAGCTCGGATCGAGCAGGATCACCTCGTCGCCCGCGTGCACGACCGCGTGGATCGCCGCGAATATCGCTTCGGTGCCTCCGGCGGTGATCGTGATCTCCCTCGCGGGATCCACCTGCCAGCCGTGACGCCGCCCGCACTGGTCGGCAATTCCTTCGCAGAGCGCCGGCAAGCCCGCCATCGGCGCGTACTGGTTGTGGCCCGCGGCGAGATGCAGGCCGACCAGCTCGCGCAGGCGCGCGGGCGGATCGAAGTCGGGGAAACCCTGGCCGAGGTTGATTGCGCCAGTCTCGGCGGCGAGCCGCGACATCACCGTGAAGATCGTGGTGCCGACTCCGGGCAGCTTGCTGGCCGGCATCACTCGTTGGCAGCGACGGCCCGCTGCACGTCCAGGTCGCGCCGCTTCTGTTGGCGCTGCATGTAGATGCCGAAGATGGCCGTGAACACGGTGACCATCAGGACCAGGATCGTCGCGAGTGCGTTGATGTCCGGGCTGACGCCGAGACGCACCTTCGAAAAGATCACGATCGGCAGGGTGCTCGATCCCGGCCCCGTTACGAAGCTCGTGATGACGAGGTCGTCCCAGGAGAGCGTGAACGCGAGCAGCCAGCCGGCGCTGATGGCGGGCAGGATGATCGGCAGCGTGATCAGGAAGAAGACTTTCGCCGGCCGCGCCCCGAGGTCCATCGCCGCCTCTTCGAGCGATTCGTCGAGCGTCGCGAGCCGCGATTGCACGACGACCGTGACGTAGGCCATCGAAAATGTCATGTGCGCAATCGTGATGGTCGTGATCCCGCGCCCTGCCGGCCAGCCGAAAGCCTGCTCCATCGCGACGAACAGCAAGAGGAGCGACAGGCCGGTGATCACCTCGGGCATCACGAGCGGCGCCGTCGCGAGGCCGGTCAGGAGCGGGCGGCCGCGGAAGCGGCCGAAACGCGCGAGCGCGAGCCCCGCGAGCGTCCCAAGGATGGTGGCGCCGGTCGCGTTCATCGCCGCGATCTTGAACGAGAGCCAGGCGGCGTCCAGCACCTGCTGGTTCCGGAAGAGCGCGGCGTACCATTGGGTCGAGAAGCCGCCCCAGACCGTGACCAGGCGCGATTCGTTGAATGAATAGACGATCATCAGCAAAATCGGCACGTAGAGGAACAGGAAGCCGGCGACCAGCATCGTCGTGACGAAAGCGGAGCGCTGACGGTTCACCGGTGCGCTCCGAGCTGCTGGCCCTGCGAGCGCTGGTAGAACATGATCGGAATGACGAGCACCAGCAGCATCGCGATCGCGACGGCGCTTGCAACCGGCCAGTCGCGGTTGTTGAAGAATTCCTCCCACAGCACCCGCCCGATCATCAACGAGTCCGGCCCGCCGAGCAGCGCCGGAATCACGAATTCACCGACAGCCGGGATGAAGACCAGCATGCAGCCCGCGATGATGCCGTGCCGGGTCAGCGGCAGCGTGATGCGGAAGAACCCCTTGACCGGCCGGCATCCGAGATCCGCGGCGGCCTCGAGCAGCGAGAGGTCAAGCTTCTCGATCGCCGTGTAGAGCGGCAGCACCATGAATGGCAGGTAGGAATAGACGATGCCGACGTACACGGCGAAGTCGGTCTGCATCATCGTGATGGGCTCCTCGATGATGCCGGCCCACATCAGCACGTTGTTGATGACGCCGTTGCTCTTCAGGAGACCGATCCACGCGTAGACACGCAGCAGGAACGAGGTCCAGAACGGCAGGATGATGAGCATCAGGAGCACGTGTCGCCACGCGTCGCCCGAGCGCGCGATGGCGTAAGCCATCGGGTAGCCGACGACGAGGCAGATGAGACTCGAAACCGCCGCGACCTGCACCGAGT
>JBOHZO010000079.1:0-33100 GCA_050738555.1 Steroidobacteraceae bacterium
CTGCGCGCCATCGGCGGATTCGGCGCCGACACGCTTCAACTGTTCCTCCAGCGGCAGGGTCTGGATCTCCGTCCACCAGCGCGCGATTTCCGGATCTTCCGCGCCGGCTTCCGCGCGGAGCAGCAGAAAGTCGTAGGCCGCGCGGAACCTCGGATGGCCGAGAAATGCGAGCGCTCGCCGTCCTTCGCGGCGATGGAACCTCGGCTGCAGCGCCAGCAGCTCACGCATCGGGATGGAGTAGCGTTTCGGGATGCCGATGCGGCGGTTTTGCGCCGCGACGACTTCGTCGACGGCGTCGGCGATCGCCTGTCCCGGATGCATGCCGGTCTCGAAGCGGCGCTGCGCCGCGGCCGACACGGGCCCGAACAGCAGCACCGCGAACAGGAACATCGGCGTGACCGCGCGATCCTCGGCCACGCGCCGGTCGGTATTCGCGAGTCCTGCGCGGATCAGGCGGCGCGCCATGGCGTCCTGGCCCGACGCCAGATGCGCCGCCGTCGCGGGAAACAGGTGCGCCAGCAGCCCGTGCTGCTCGAGCAGTTCGAACGAGCGCTGGCCGAAGCCCGCCAGGAACAGTTTCTGGAACTCGTCGAGGAGCCGCGCCGGCGGAATGTGCTCGAGGAGTCCGGCCAGCTTATCGAATGGCGCGCGCGTCGCCCCGTGCAGCGCAAAGCCGAGCTTCGCCTCGAATCGGACCGCGCGGAGCATCCTGACCGGATCCTCGCGGTAGCGGGTCTCGGGATCGCCGATCAGACGCAGCGTGCGTGAGCGGATGTCCTCGACGCCGCCGACATAGTCCCAGATCGAGAAATCCTCGATGTTGTAGTAGAGCGCATTGCAGGTGAAATCGCGGCGCCAGACATCCTGGTCGATCGCGCCGTAGACATTGTCGCGCAGCAGCCGCCCGCGGTCGTCATGCACCCGATCCGTGGGACCGTCTTCGGCCTCGGGCTCGCCGTCCTCGGCTTCGTCCTCCCCTTCCGGGACCATCGGCACCCCGGCCGCGCGGAAAGTCGCGACTTCGACGACCTGTGCGCCGAAGCGGATGTGCGCGAGACGGAAGCGCCGGCCGATGAGCCGGCAGTTGCGAAAGAGCTTTCGTACTTCGTCGGGCGAGGCGTCGGTTGCGACGTCGAAATCCTTCGGCTCGATGCCGATCAATAGGTCGCGCACGCAACCGCCGACGAGGAATGCCTGGTAGCCGCCGTCCCGCAGGCGATAAAGCACCTTGAGCGCGCTGCTGGATATCTTCGAGCGCGACACCGGATGGTCCGCGCGTGCGACGATCACCGGCGCCGGCGCCCGGTTCGGCTGCTGATCCAAGGAGGTTGGGTCCGCTTGAGGTCGAATGATGGGCCGATATAATACCAGCCCCCTTGCGGGCCCCGGCCGGTTGCAAAGGGGCTTCGCTCCCATCGTCTAGAGGCCTAGGACACAGCCCTCTCAAGGCTGGTACGAGGGTTCGAATCCCTCTGGGAGCGCCATTTGAATCAATTACTCGACGCCAGGTTTCGACCCAGCCGAGTTTCACCGGCAGCTCACGGCAATGGCCCCGTGTGGATTTGCGGACCATGCATCGGCGTTGTTTTGCGCGAGCTTGGCGCGGCGCAACTTGCTTGACGACCGCGCCCGGCGGGCAGTGCATCATTATGTTAGTTCGATGCCCGCAAGGCGAATCGGGCGGCGGTAGACTGCGCGGCCTTTATCCGAATTGTGAAGTCGATAGCCGTTTCTCATGGTTCGCAGTCGGCGGAGTGTTGATTCAAGGTAAGCTTGTTGCGATTGGAGCCACACGCACTAGTGGCCGTTGGGGGACAAACTGCCAGTGAAGGCAGCAACTGGAATGGCTCGAACGAATTTTCACCGCGGCGTCGATTCCGAATGCCCGCAGTTTGGACTGACGGCCATGGCCGCCGTTGTGGCGCAACGGCCGTGGTGGCTGGCGGCGGCTGTACTCACAGCGCTGGCGGCAGTGTTTTTCCCGGGGCTCGTGCGGGCGGAGGTGGATGTCCGCGTGGAATCGCGGCCAATCAACGACCCGATCGAAGTCTATGTCACCGTCACTGACGCGAACGGTCAACCGGTTGGCGGGCTTTCGGTCAGCGACTTCACCGTGACCCTGGACGGCAGCCCAATCACCTTTCAGCCGTCAGACTTCTCATTGCCACCGTCTGAAAATCCCGACCGACGGGTTTCGGTCGTGTTCGCCATGGACTTCAGCCCCAGCGTGGCGGGCTCCGCGCGCACCGCGATGCAGGAAGCGGTGGCTGCTTTCATCGAGTCCATGACGCCCGGCGACTACGCGGCCATCGTCAAGTTCAATGGCACCCAGGGGGCCTCGGTGGAGCAGCCGTTCACGGAGATCGACGGGGGAGCTGGGTCGTCGATGCTGGTCAGTGTGGCAATGACCGACTATCCGGGCTCGAGCACCAATTTGTTTGACGCCACCATCGTCTCAATCGAACAGTTCAGCGCGCCTTCCGTCACGCTCCCGGACGGGCCCAGGGCGGTGATCGTCATCAGCGACGGTGTGGACAACTTCTCGGCTGCGACGCTGAACACCGTGATCGACGAAGCCGGCAGCGACGGCATTCCGGTATTCACGATTGCCGTGTCCACGGCCACCACGAGCGGCCAGCAGGTGCTGAGTTCTCTTGCCGCGCGCACCGGTGGCGAGTACATCCCGGCGCCAGATGACGCGGCGCTCGCGGATGCCTATGCAACCATGGCATCCCTGCTCGACAACGGATACCTGCTGACCTTTCAGTCTTCCATCAGCGACTGCAACCAGCACGAGATAGAGGTCGAGGTCACGGGGCAGGCCATGCCGGCCTCGGTGCGGTTCACGCGTTGTGACGCCGTGACGCCCCCGCCACCCCCGCCGCCCAATCGTGGCGGCGGCGGCGCCTTGGGATGGTTGGAACTGTTCGCCGGTCTGGCCACTCTGGCCGCCAGGCGACGCCGACGGGCCTGAACGCGCCTCAATCGGCATCCTCCAGTTGTTCGAGAAACCGTGGGGAGTCCTGCGGTAGCCTCCAGGTGTCCAGGGAACCGTGGGAAGTTCGCTTGACAGCAGGACGCGAACACAGGCACATCGCCATGTGGTCCGGTCCGCGCAACATCTCGACCGCGATGATGCGCGCGTTCGGCAACCGGCCCGACACGTCGGTCACCGACGAGCCGCTCTACGCGCATTACCTGAAGGTCACCGGTGTCCTGCATCCGGGCCGCGATGCCGTGATCACCGCGCATGAATCCGACTGGCGCAAGGTCGCCGCAAGCCTGACCGGGCCGGTGCCCGATGGCCGCGCGATCTGGTACCAGAAGCACATGGCGCAACACCTGCTGCCGATGATCGACCGCGGCTGGCTCGATCGCCTCACGCACGCTTTCCTGATCCGCGAGCCGGATGCGATGCTCGCCTCGCTCGTGAAGACCTACCCCGGCGCCGGCCTCGCAGACACGGGCCTGCCGCAGCAGTGTGAACTCTTCGATCGCGTCGCCGGCCGGCTTGGCCGCGCGCCGCCGGTCGTGCTCGCGAGCGACGTGTTGAAGCATCCGCGCGCAATGCTCGAGGGGCTCTGCGAGGCGCTCCGCATTCCTTTCCTTCCCGAGATGCTGGCCTGGGCGCCGGGTCCGCGCGCGACGGACGGCGCCTGGGCACCGCACTGGTATGCCGCGGTCGAGGCCTCGACCGGCTTCGAGCCGTATCGACCCCAGCGCGTCGAATTGCCGGACGCGCTTAAGCTGCTATTGGACGAGTGCCGCCCGTGGTATGAGAAGCTGTACGCGCTGCGATTACGGGCCTGAGGAAGGGCGATGCTCCAGCAGTTCGACGAGCGCAATCGCGACCTGATCGTCAACGTCGACGGCCAGCTCGTGCATCGCGACAAAGCCGGCGTGAGCCCGTTCGACAGCGCGGTGCAGGGCGGCGACGCGGTCTGGGAAGGCCTGCGCCTCTACGATGGGCGCATCTTCGCGCTCGGGGAGCATCTCGCGCGGCTGCGCTCCTCGGCACAGGCGCTCGCCTTCGAGGGCATTCCCGCCGACGAGGCGATCGTGAAGGAGATCCGGCGCACGCTCGAGGCGAACCGGATGAAGGACGGCGTCCACATCCGCCTGACCCTGACGCGCGGCGTCAAGTTCACTTCCGGCATGGATCCGCGACTCAATCGCTCGGGGCCGACGCTGATCGTTCTCGCCGAGCACAAACCGCCCGTGTATTCGAAGAAGGGCCTCAGCCTGATCACGAGCAGCCAGCGGCGCTCGCCGCCCGACTGCCTCGATCCGAAGATTCATCACGCAAACCTGCTCCCCTCGATCCTTGCCAAGATCCAGGCGAATGCGGCGGGTGCGGACGACGCGATCATGCTGGATCCCCGCGGCTTCATCGCCGAGACGAACGCCACGCACTTGTTCATGGTGCAAGGCGGCGTCGTGCGCACCCCCACCCTTGCCGCCTGCCCCGAGGGCATCACGCGCGCCACCGTGCTCGACATCTGCCGCCAGCAGGACATCCCCTGCGAAGTGGGCGACCTGTCGCTCGCGGAGCTCTACCGCGCGGAGGAGGCCTTCTGCACGGGCACCATGGGCGAGCTGGCGGGCGTCACGCGCGTGGACGGCCGCGCCATCGGCGACGGCAGTATCGGTCCGATGACGCAGCGCCTGACCGCTTTTTACGCCGAGCGCACGGCAAAGGGCGGCACGCGAGTGGTCGTCTGAATGCCCGCTGCCACCGGCATGGCGCGCAGCCTGTGCATGCTTGCGGTCGCGGTTGCCGCCGGCTGTGTGACACAGCCGCCGCCGGCGACGTCGCCCGATGCCGCCAGAAGCCGTTGCGGCGCCGCGCCGATTTTCGCCGAAGGCGCGGAGCGCTCGACCCTTTGGATCCGGCATTCGGCGGAGTTTCGCGCGGCGAGCGAAACGATCTATCGCGCCGCCGAAGCGGCGCTCGCCCAGGGCCTCGCCGATCCGGGCTGGAGCGCCGAGCCCGCCCAAACCGGCGACTTCTCCTTGCTCCCGCCGGCAGTCGTCATGGACATCGACGAAACGGTGCTCGACAACTCCGCGCCTCAGGCGCGCATGCTCCTGGACGAAACCTGTTTCGCGGAGTTCGCAGCCGTCTGGGACGCGTGGGTCGCCCAACGTGCGGCGCCCGCCGTGCCCGGCGCCGCGGAATTCATCCGCGCGGCCCGCGGCATGAAGGACGCCCGGGGCCGACCCGTGCGCATCTTCTTCATTACGAACCGCGAATGCAGTCGCCGTGCCAACGACAATTCTGCTTGCCCGCAGCAGGACGATACGGCGGCGAACCTGCGCACGCTCGGCCTCGATGCACCGGCGCTCGCGGACGACCTGATGCTCAAGGGCGAGCGCCCCGATTGGGTCGGCGAAAAACTCTCGCGCCGCGTCGAAGTCGCGAAGAGTTACCGCATCATGCTGAATGTCGGCGACGATCTCGCCGATTTCCTGCCGGGCGTCCGCCGTCAGGGCGTGCCGGAGCGCGAGCGGGCGCGCTGCGCGCACGACGCGCGCTGGGGCCGGCAGTGGTTCATGATCCCGAATCCGATGTATGGGTCCTGGCTCGTCGCTCTGGGTTCCAGTGCCGAGGCGGCGCTCGCGGCCGCGCCGCCGGTGCTCCAGGACTGCAAGCGCCCCTTCACGCCGCCGCCACTGTGACCGGCGTCAAAAACTGCCGCGAAATGGCTGCGGCGGCCGCTGCCGTGATTTATGTTGACTGGCATGACTCCGGCCGACGACCGCGTGCTGCAACTTCTCCAGAAGTGGCAGAAGAGCCTCGACCTGCATGCCCGCTACGCGGACCTGCCGGACGACCAGTATTGGCTCGTGCAGCCGTGGCCCAATCACCAGCGCCCGACCAAGTGGGTCATCGATCTCGCGCGCCAGCGGTTGGCCGACCTTCAGAACATCGTCAGGACGCGGCTCGCGGCCGCCGATCCTTCGCTGTCCGAAGCGCTCGAAATGATGTCCTTCCTGACAAATCTCGTCGGTTCGCAGCACGTCGAGCGTTTCGTGCCGATCGCGGAATCCGAGCGCGAGCGTCAGCTCGACCAGGCGCGCGCGCCGAAGTCGGCGAGTACGACGTCGACAGCCACCGTGCTGAAGCCCGCGCCCGCGGTAAAGCCGGCGCGCGCCGCCGCCGGCAAGCCGAAAAACGGGAACAAGGCGCCGAAGCCGATCAATGACACGACCGTCACCGCGGTGGTGAAGGACGCCGCACGGCTCCTCTCCTGGGGCCGCGACTGGCACGAGTTGCCGGAGGCCATCGCCCGCATCGCGGGCCGGCCGAGCGTGCAACAGGTGCGCCAGATCCTGCGCGGCAGCAAGAACGTCATCGAACAGCGCCTGGCCGCGCAGGAAAAGCACTGACGCATTAAAATCCGCGCCCGCATGGATGAAGAATCCACGACGGCCGCGCCCGCCGGACTGCTCCGCCGCCTCGCGGCGCTCTTCTACGATGCCTTGCTCACGATCGCGCTCGCGTTCGCCGCGACTTTCGCGATGCTGCCGCTCACGGATGGCGAGGCGATCCTGACCTCCACGCAGGGGCTCGCAGGGCATCTCTACCACGCGCTGCTCCTCTTGCTCGTGTTCGGATATTTCGGCTTGTGCTGGACCCGTGGCGGCCAGACGCTCGGAATGAAAGTCTGGCGGATCCGGCTTTGCACCGAGGATGGGCGGCGCGTGAACTGGGCCGAAGCCCTCGTCCGATTCACGGTGGGCGCCACGCTCGCTCTGATGGCGGTAATTGGGCTGTGGCAATTCGCAAAACCGGGCTGGTCGCTCGCGGATTTCGGCGCAGCGCTCCTGGTCGCGCCGGCGATCGTCAACATGGCGTGGATTGCGTTCGACCGCGCGGCGCGAAGTCTCCAGGACCTCGCCGGGCGGTTGCGGGTGACGCGCCTTCGCTAGCGCGTCCGCCAGATCGCGACAGCCGCGATCGCGGTCAGCAGCAATGTCGGCCCCCAGGCGACCAGGAGCGGATTGAGGCCGTAAACCTGTCCGCTGTTCTCCAGCGTCTGGGTCAGCAGCACGAACAGGACGCCGGCCATGATGCCGAGCACGGTGCGCGCGCCGGTGCCGGCGGAGCGGAGCGGCCCGAATGCGAATGGCACGGCGAATATGCAGACGACGACCGCGGCCACGAGCCTCGCGATGCGCGACCAGAACGCAATTTCCCACGCGGTGGAATCGAGCTCGTTCGCCTTGAGGTGTGTCTTGTAGGCGTAGAGATCGGCGAGCGGCAGCGAACCGGGTTCGGCGACCGCGACGCCCAGGAAATCCGCATTGAATTTCGCGTCGGTCACCAGCTTGTCGCGCACGCGCGCCTGGACGCGCTCGTCTCCCAGCTGCGTCTCGGCATAGTTCGAAAGCACCCAGCGCCCGTTCGCGTCCTGCGTCGCAGTCTCCGCGCGGCCAACCAGCTTGAGGCGGCGGTCGACGCCGAGCTCGTAGACGAACACACCGCCGAACAGGTTCTCCGCCGCCTGGCGCCGCACGTTGATGAACCAGGGCCCCTCGCGCACCCAGGAGCTTCGGCTGCCGGTGAACTCGAGCTGCGAGTAACGGCTGAAGATCTTGTACTGGCGTGCGTACTGGTCCGCGGGCGGCGCGAAGTGCTCGCCGATGACCCAGAGGAGCGCGGCGACGACGAGTCCCGCGAGCGCGGCCGAGAGCGCGATGCGCCCGACCGAGACGCCGGCAGCGCGCACCACCGTCAGCTCGCTGTCGCGCGCGAGCCCGCCGAGCCCCGTGATCGCGCCGATGAGCGCGCCGATCGGCAACAATTCATAAGTCTGCTGCGGCAATTGCAGAAACGTGACGAGGAAGGCGTCCGACACGTCGTAGCTGCCCTGGCCGATATCGTCCTGCTGCCCGATGAAAGTCACGAGCGTCATCAGGGCCAGCAGTACCGCCATGACCATCAAGGTGTGCACGAGCACCGTGCGAACGAAGTACCGGTCGAGGATCGTCATGACGCCGGCTCCCGCCGTCCCCAGCCGGTAAGCGGGCTCTGGCGGTTCAGCAGCATGAGGCCGGCGAGTGCGACGAGCGCATGGACCCACCAGGTTCCCGCCTGCGGCGGCAGCCGGCCCTTCTCGATCCAGACCTGTGCGGCAGACAGCAGGTTGGCATAGACGAAATAGAGCAGGATCGCGACCGCGACCCTCGCGTATCGACCCTCGCGCGGCCGCAGCGCGGACAGCGGCACCGCGATGAATGCGAGAACGAGCACCATCAACGGCAGGGAAATGCGGCGTTGAAGTTCCGCGATGTCCGAGAGCGCGGTCGAGCCGAACAACTCGCTGCTCGGCTTGCGCTCGGGAACGGTGCGGCCTGCACCCGCCTCCGGGACGACCACCGGAATGCCGTGCTCGGCGAAGCGTATCCGCCGGAAATTCGCCTGGCCCGGAACGCCCTCGATGCGCTCGCCATCGTGCAGCACGACGATCTGGGTGCGGCCGCCGTGAAGCACCTGCTGCTCGGCCCAGGCCGCGGTTGCGACCTCGACGCGATCGCCTGCATGGTGCTGCATGAAGATATTGATGAGCCGGCCGTCGGAGCCGCTCTGCTCGGCGTAGAACACGCCCTTGCCTTCCGCATAGGTCCGGAAGCTGCCGGGTTCGAGCTGCCCGAACTGTGCATCGCGCATCCCGCGCCCGCGCAGCGCCTCCGCGCCGTTT
The DNA here is from genome assembly GCA_050738555.1 of Steroidobacteraceae bacterium. Lineage (GTDB taxonomy): Bacteria > Pseudomonadota > Gammaproteobacteria > Steroidobacterales > Steroidobacteraceae > SCUD01. Next base: position 8,706 of record JBOHZO010000079.1, read on the forward strand.
CGCGCCTCGGGACCGATCACGAAAGTAAGCCAGGCCAGCCCGATCGCGAGCGGCAGGGCAAGCGCATAGACCGGCAGGTAGAGCCTTTCCGGGCCGACGCCGCAGGCGCGCACGGCGGCCATTTCGCTTTCATGATACAGCCGGCCGAGCGACAACATGACTGCGAGCAGCATGGCGATCGGCACGAGCACCATGAGGTTTTCGAGCGTCGTCAGTCCGATCAGCGCGAACACGATGTCGTGCGGGAATCCGCGCTCCGCGGCGACGCCCAGGATGCGGGCGAGCTGATAGCTCACGAGGATCGCGAGCAGCACGACGGTCACGCCGGCGAGCGACATCGCGACTTCGCGCAGGACGTAACGGTCAATCGTGGCAAACAAGGCCGATAATGCGCGGTTCCGGGGACGCGGATCCGTCCTTTTCGATTAAACTGGCGCCAACACGGTAAACCAGCGCGGCAGCGCACTCAACGGGCCAGGACGAGCGCGGACAGAGCCTTCGGGGGATCGAGCTCATGCAATTTCATGCCACCGGTGCCGGCGCGGCACGACAGCGAACGGCTTGCGCGATCGTGGGCGTCCATGAAAACCGGGCAATGAGCGGGTCCGCGCGGGAACTCGATCGCGCGAGCGGCGGCGCGATTGCACGCCTGCTGCGTCGCGGCGATTTTTCCGGGAAGAGCGGCGAGACGCTGCCGATCGTCGCGGCCAACCGCGGACCGGCTGCGCGGCTCTTGCTCGTGGGCCTCGGCCCGCAAGGGAGCTATGGCCGCAAGTCGTACCGCCGGGCGATCTTCGCGGCGACCCAGTGGCTCGCCAAGGGTGGCGCGGAGAACGCCGTGTCCTATCTTGCGCGCGAGCCAGTGCCGGGACTCGCGCCTTATTACGCTGCGCGACACGCGGTCGAAAGCGTCTCATCGGCGCTCTACCGCATCCCCGACCTCAAGACCGCCAGGAAACCGCCGCGTCCGAAACTCGCGCGCTTCGGTATCGCCGTGCCGGATACGGATCTCGCGGCTGCGCGCCGCGGCGTCCAGGACGGCCGCGGCATCGCCGCAGGCAGCGCGCTGACGCGCGACCTCGCGAACCTGCCTGCCAACGTCTGCACGCCGACCTATCTCGCGGGCGCCGCGAAGAAGCTCGCGGGCGAGCACAAGGGCGTGCGCACGCGCGTGCTCGACGTGCGCGAGATCCGCCGCCTCGGCATGGGCTCTTTCCTGTCCGTGACGCGCGGCTCGGAAGAGCCGCCGCGCCTGATCGTGATGGAGTATCGCGGCGGCGCCAAAGGCGCGGCGCCGGTCGCACTGGTCGGCAAGGGCATCACCTTCGACACCGGCGGCATTTCGCTCAAGCAGCCGCCCGCCATGGACGAAATGAAATTCGACATGACGGGCGCCGCAAGCGTATTCGGCGCGATCAAGGCGCTCGCGACGATCGGCGCTGCGATCAACGTGGTCGGCGTCGTACCCACCTGCGAGAATATGCCGAGCGGCCGCGCCACCAAGCCGGGCGACATCGTGACGTCGATGTCCGGCAAGACGATCGAGGTGCTGAACACCGACGCGGAGGGACGGCTCATCCTCTGCGACGGAATCACCTTCGCGCGCCGCTTCAAGCCGCGGGCCGTGATCGACATCGCGACCCTGACAGGGGCGTGCGTAATCGCCCTCGGCGCGCACTACTCCGGCCTCTTCTCCCCCGACGAGAAGCTCGCCGAAGCGATCGCCGCGGCCGGCGAGCGCGCCGACGACCGCGCCTGGCGCATGCCGGTGGCGGAGGAATACGCGGAGCTCCTGAAGAGCAACTTCGCCGACCTGGCGAATGTCGCCGGTCGCGAGGCCGGCGCAATCACCGCGGCCTGTTTTCTCTGGCGATTTGCAGACGGCCTGCGCTGGGCGCATCTCGACATCGCGGGCAGCGCCTACCTCACCGGCAGCCACAAGGGCAGCACCGGCCGGCCGGTTCCGCTCCTGGTCGACTGGCTGCTGCACGGGGCCTGAGCCGGTGCCCGCGCCGCGCGTGGATTTTTACGTGCTGGGCGGCGACGATCCTGCCGCCCGCCTGCGTTTCGCCTGCCGTCTCGTCGAAAAGGCCTGGCTGAAACGCCATCGCGTGCGCGTGCAGTTCGACCCCGGCGGCGAGCTCGACGCCTTCGACCAGATTCTCTGGACATTCTCCGACCGCAGCTTCGTCCCGCACCGGCGCGCGGGTGCTGTGGACGCGACGCCGCCCCCAGCCCTGCCGCCGGTCGTCATCGCGGACACGGACGACGCCGATGCGGGCGACGGCGATACCATCGTCAACCTGGCGGCGGCTGTCCCGCCGGGATTCGATGGGTATCTGCGTATTGCAGAGGTCATCGACGCCGACATCGGGCGCAGGCAGCGCGGGCGCGAGCGTTTCCGCTTCTACCGGGAGCGCGGGATCGAGCCGGAAACCCACGAAATGAGGAGCGAGTCATGAGCCGGGATTCCGCGCGCGATCTGCCGATACTGACCGATGTCGTCGAGCTGCACGCGACCGGAAGTTTTCCGAAACCCGAGCGCGCGCCGGATGCCGAGGCGCCATTCGCCTCGGGGCTGCTGTCGGAAGACGACGTCGCCGCGCTGCAGGCGCTGCTCGTCAGCCGCACCCTGAACCTGACGGACGAGCTGCTGCACACCGCCGCACGCGAGATTGAGGCCGTCCTGCTCGAGCGCGTGATCGATCGCCTCCGCGCGGCGCTTCCGGAGCTCGTCGCCGCGGCGCTTCGCGAGCAGCTCGCCGCCGGCGAAGACTGAGGCCGCGCCCGGGCGCATGGACAAGACCTACTCGCCGCGCGACATCGAGGAGCGCGTCTACCGTTACTGGGAGGAAAACGGCCTGTTCAGGCCCGCGGGCGACGGACCGCCGTTTTGCATCGTCATCCCGCCGCCCAATGTCACCGGGACGCTCCACATGGGCCACGCGTTCCAGGACACGATCATGGATGCCCTGACGCGCTTTCACCGCATGTCGGGCGATCGCGCGCTGTGGCAGCCCGGCACGGACCACGCCGGCATCGCAACGCAGATGGTGGTCGAGCGTCAATTGAACGCGGAGGGCCGCACCCGCCACGAGCTCGGCCGCGAACGTTTCAACGAGCGCGTCTGGCGCTGGAAGGAAGAGTCCGGTGGCACGATCGCGCGCCAGATGCGCCGCCTCGGCGCGTCCGTCGACTGGAGTCGCGATCGATTCACGATGGATCCCGGCATGTCACGCGCGGTGCAGGAGGCGTTCATCCGGCTCCACGCCGACGGGCTCATCTATCGCGGCAAGCGCCTGGTCAACTGGGATCCGGTGCTGAAGACCGCCGTGTCCGATCTCGAAGTCCAGTCCGAAGAGGAAATGGGGACGCTGTGGCATCTCCGCTATCCGTTCGCTGACGGCAAGGGTCACGTGACGGTTGCGACGACGCGGCCGGAGACGATGCTCGGCGACGTGGCGGTCGCGTTTCATCCGGACGATGAGAGATATTCCGGGCTGGCGGGTAGAAAAATCGCATTGCCGCTGACCGGCCGCGAGATACCGATGATCGCCGACGGATTCGTGGACCCGGCCTTCGGCACCGGCTGCGTCAAGCTGACTCCGGCCCACGATTTCAGCGACTACGAGGTGGGCCAGCGGCTGAAGCTGCCGCTCATCAACATCCTGACCGCGGAGGCGAGGATCAGCGACGAGGCGCCCACGTCTTATCGCGGTCTCGATCGATTCGAGGCGCGCCGGCGCATCGTCGCCGATCTCGAAGCCGCGGGGCTGCTCGAAAAAGTCGAGCCGCACCGCCTGACCATTCCAAGAGGCGATCGCAGCGGCGCCGTGGTGGAGCCCTGGCTGACCGACCAGTGGTACGTGCGCGTCGCGCCGCTCGCCGCGCCCGCGATCCGCGCGGCCGAAGACGGGAGCATCCGCTTCGTGCCGGAGAACTGGGACAAGACGTACTTCGAGTGGATGCGCAACATCAAGGACTGGTGCATCAGCCGCCAGCTCTGGTGGGGGCACCGCATTCCCGCCTGGTACGGCCCCGACGGCGCCATCCACGTGGGCCGGAGCGAGGACGAAGTCCGCAAGTGCCACGGCATTGCGGCCTCCGTGCCGCTCCGGCAGGACGAGGACGTGCTCGATACCTGGTTCTCGTCGGCGCTGTGGCCCTTCTCGACGCTCGGCTGGCCGGACGAGACCCAGGAGCTCCGGACGTTCTATCCGACCAGCGTGCTGGTGACCGGCTTCGACATCATCTTCTTCTGGGTCGCGCGCATGATCATGATGGGCCTCCATTGCACCGGCGACGTGCCGTTCCGCGAGGTCTACGTGCACGGCCTGATCCGCGACCAGGACGGGCAGAAGATGTCGAAATCGAAAGGCAACGTCATCGACCCGCTCGATATCGTCGACGGCATCGGGCTCGATGATCTCGTGGCGAAGCGCACCACCGGACTGATGCAGCCGCAACTCGCGCCCGCGATCGAGCGCGCCACGCGCAAGCAGTATCCGGAGGGCATCGCCGCACATGGCACCGATGCGCTCAGGTTCACATTCGCTTCGCTTGCGACGCTGTCGCGTGATCTCCGATTCGATCTCGGCCGCGTCGGAGGCTACCGGAATTTCTGCAACAAGCTCTGGAACGCCGCGCGCTTCGTGCTGATGTCGACGGATTCGCCGCTCGCGCACGGACCGGAGGAACTGTCGGCCTACGACCGCTGGATCCGTTCGCGGCTGCAAGCCACGATCACTGCGATGCGGGAAGGTTTCGCGCAGTACCGCTTCGATCTCGCAGCCCAGGCTGTGTACGAATTCACCTGGTACGAGTTCTGCGACTGGTACCTCGAGTTCAGCAAGGCGATCCTGCAGTCCGCAGAAAGTAACGACGCAGAACGCCGCGGAACGCGCCGCACGCTCATCGAAACGCTCGAGAGTCTGCTACGGCTGCTGCATCCGCTGATGCCGTTCGTCACCGAGGAAATTTGGCAGCGCGTCGGCCCGCGCGCCGGAAAGTCGGCGGGATCGATCATGGTTCAGCCTTATCCCGAAGCAGAATCCGCGGCGGCAGACCCTGCCGTCGAATCCGATGCCCGATGGACGATGTCCGTCATTCTTGCGATGCGCGGCATCCGCGGTGAGTTCGACATTGCGCCGTCGTTCCAGACGCCGGTTTATATCGAAAATGCTTCTGACTCCGATCGTCGGCGCTTCGAGAGGACTGCTTCAGCAATTTCCAGGCTCGCGGGAGTCAGCAAGGTCATGTGGCTACCTGCAGGCCAGAAGGCCCCTCGATCCGCCACGGCTTCGATTGGCAACATGACGATTCATGTACCCATGGCCGGCCTCATCGACGTGGATGCGGAACTCGCGCGCCTCGGCAGGCGTCGGAGCAAGGTCGAGCAGGAACTCGCGCGTGCGAGCGGCAAGCTCGGCAATGAGAACTTCGTCCGGAATGCGCCGGCCGAAGTCGTCGCCCAGGAACGCGAGCGCGTCGCGGGGTTCAAGCGTGAACTGGCGCAACTTGCCGAGCAGCACGAGCGGGTAGCCTCGCTCCGATGAATGCCCTGTCGCAGGCCTCCGACCCCGCGCGCGGCCAGCTCCTGGCGGCGCTCGCGAGCCTCAACCAGGTCCTGCTGGGCAAGGACCGCGAAGTCCGCCTCGCGCTCTGTTGCCTGCTCGCGCGCGGGCACCTCTTGATCGAGGACATCCCGGGCGTCGGCAAGACGGTGCTCGCGCACGCCCTCGCCCGCGTGCTCGGCCTCACTTACCAACGCATCCAGTTCACGAGCGACCTGCTACCCGCCGACGTGATCGGCATCTCGATCTACGACCGCGCGAGCGGGCGCTTCATGTTCCATCGCGGGCCGGTGTTCGCCCAGCTCGTGATGGCGGACGAAGTCAATCGCGCGACGCCGAAAGCCCAGAGCGCCCTGCTCGAAGCGATGGAGGAACGCCAGGTCACGGTCGACGGCGAGACGCATCGGTTGCCGGAACCGTTCTTCATCGTCGCGACGCAGAATCCCTCCTTCCAGATCGGGACCTTCCCCCTCCCGGAATCGCAGATCGATCGCTTCCTGATGCGGATCGAGCTCGGCTACCCCGCGCCCGGCCACGAGCGGCAGTTGCTACGCGGCCGCGACCGCCGCGACCTGCTCGCAGACCTTCCGGCGGTGCTCGACCCGACGGCAATTCCCGCCTTGCAGCTCAGGCTCGGCGAGATCCACGCGAGCGACGCGCTTCTCGACTACGTGCAGGCGATCGCGCGCGCGTCGCGCGACGGCAGCCAGCACCAGGCCGGGCTCTCGCCGCGCGCAGTGATTTCGCTTCTGCGCTCGGCCCGGGCCTGGGCATTTCTCCATGGCCACGCGGGCGTCCTGCCGGAGGACCTGCAGGCGGTATTGCCCGCCGTGGTCGGGCATCGCCTGCGTCCGCGCGACGCCGCCGACGCGCGGAGTCCCAACGAAATTGCGGCGGCGCTCCTGAAATCGGTGCCGATTCCCTGACCCACTGGCGTCCGCCATCCCAATGCGCATCTCCGGCCGGTTGAAAAGCCTTGCGCGCGATTGGATCCGCCGGCGGCAGGGCCCGGATCGCGGCGCAGTGACCTTGCGCCGCGGCCGCATCTACATCCTTCCGACCGGGCTCGGGCTCGCCTTCGGCGTGATGCTTTTCGTCATGCTGCTCGGGTCGCTGAACTACGCAAACAACATGGGCCTTGGGCTGACCTTCCTGCTGACCGCGCTCGGCGTCGTCGCAATGCATGCCTGTCACCGCAATCTCGAGACGCTGGTCGCGCGCGCGGCCGGAACCGAGCCGCCGTTCGCGGGCAACGATGCGGTATTCCGCATCGTGCTCGCGAATCCGGGCGGCGCTCCGCGCTCCGATCTCGAGGCGGTAACCGGAACGCAGTCCGCACCACCTGCGTCGATCGCGGCGGGCGCTGAATCCACGTTCCATCTCCGCGTGCCGACGCGGCGCCGCGGCTGCGTCGTCCTCGATCGCGTCGAGATCGCGACCCGGTTCCCTTACGGCTTGTTCCGCGCCTGGGCCGTGCTGCACCCGGGGCTCCATTGCCTCGTCTATCCGCGTCCCGCCGCGGATGCGCCCCCGCCGCCGCCCGCGCCCGGCGCTGCCGGCGGCGGCACGGCACGACGCGGCGACGCGGATTTCGCGGGACTCAAGGACTATCACCCCGGCGATCCGCCGCGGCACATCGCCTGGAAGGCGTACGCGCGGGCGGATGAGCTCCTGATCAAGGAGTTCAGCGGCGACGCCGAGGCGTTGCCGGTATTTGACCTCGCGGACGCGCCGGGGTCGGAACTGGAGGCGCGACTTTCGGTTCTTGCGCGCTGGATCGTCGACGCTCACGCGCGTGGAGCGACCTTCGGTTTGCGGCTGCCGGGAGAGGACATTCCGCCGGAACCGGGCGATGCGCAGCGCCGCCGCTGCCTCGCCGCGATCGCGCGCTTCGAGGCGCCGGAACCCGATGTCGCCTGATCGCCAGGAAAGTTTCCGGCGGCTCGCCTGGACCATGGGCGGCCTGGTCGCCGCCCTCGGCCCGCATCTCCTGCGCCTGCAACCCTGGGTGAGCGGCTTCGTGCTGGCGATTTGCGCCTGGCGGCTCCTGGCCGAGCGGCGTGGCTGGCGCATGCCGGGCACGCTCGCGCGCGGTGTCATGGCGCTCGGCGTGACGGCGGGCGTCCTGCTCAGCTACACGACGATCACCGGACTCGACGGCGGCACCGCCCTGCTCGCCCTGATGTCCGCACTCAAGTTGCTGGAAACGCGGAGTCCCCGCGACCATGCGGCACTCATATTCATCGGCTGGTTCCTTTGCCTTGCGGCATTTCTCTACGCGCAGCACATCGCGACGGCGGCCTGGGTGCTGCCGACCGTGTGGCTGCTCGCGGCGGCGCTGCTCCATGTGTCGCGCCGCGGCCAGGACCGCCCTGAGCTCCGTCCGTTTCGCACGACCGGCGCGATGCTCCTGAAAGCCGCTCCGATCGCACTGGTGCTGTTCTTCTTTTTTCCGCGCCTCGCAGGCAGTTTCTGGGGCGCGCCATCGGCCGAGCGCGCACTTTCGGGCCTGACCGAGGAAATGTCGCCCGGCGACATTTCGGACCTGACGCTGAACGACGTCGTCGCGTTTCGCGTGCGCTTTGACGGCAATCCGCCGCCGCCGGCACTGCGCTACTGGCGTGGTCCGGTGCTCTCGGAATTCGACGGCTATTCCTGGTCGCGCGGCGCTCCGCAGTTCTTTTTCCGGCCGCCCGTGCTGCACACCGGCGCGCCGGTCGAATACACGGTGACCCTCGAGCCGACAGGCCAGCAGATGCTTTTCGCGCTCGACATGGTCGAGAGCTGGACGCGCGCCCTCGCGATCCAGTCCTGGGATTTCGGGCTCCGCACGCGCAGACCCGTTCATGCGGTGCTCCAGTACGACGCGCGGTCCTATCCGCGCTACGAAGCGGGCAAGACCCTCTCGCCCGCATTGCGGAACCGGAGCCTGCAGCTGCCGCCCAACCGCAATCCGCGGACGTTTGCCCTCGCCCGGCAAATGCGCTCCGCGGCAGGCAGCGATTCCGCTTACGCGCAGGCGGTGCTCGACATGTTCCGCGCGCAGGATTTCTACTACACGCTGACGCCGCCAGGACTCGCGCGCGACTCGGTGGACGACTTCCTGTTCAACACGCGCCAGGGCTTCTGCGGGCACTACGCTTCCGCCTTCACGACGATGATGCGGGCCGCCGGGATTCCGGCCCGCGTCGTCGCCGGCTACCAGGGCGGCGACTGGAACCCGATCGGCGGTTACCTGATCGTGCGGCAGTCGCATGCGCATGCCTGGTCCGAGATCTGGACGGCGGAATCCGGCTGGAAGCGCGTCGATCCGACCGCAGCGATCGCACCCGAGCGGATCGAGCGCGGCATCGAGGCTTCGTTCGCGGGCTCCGAACTGCTGACCGGCGGCCTGATGGGCGATTCCCGGTTCTGGTGGCAGGCCGGCATGATCTGGGACAACGTGAACGCGCGCTGGAACGACTGGGTCGTCCAGTTCAACCGCGCCAGCCAGGAGAAAATGCTGCTCGACCTGGGATTCGACGATCCGGACTGGCGCGCTTTCGGCCTCGTGATCGGAGTCGGCCTCGCGCTCGCGGTCGGCCTGCTGTTCTCCTGGCTCGCCTGGGAATTCCGCCCGCGCCGCGCGGACCCGGCCGCCGCGACCTACGGCCGCTTTGTGAAGCGCCTCGCGAGCCGTGGCATCGAACGGCCGGTGGGAGAGGCGCCGCGCGATTTTGCGCTCCGCGTCCGGCGGCTGCGCCCCGACCTCGGCACCGCGTCGCAGGCGATCACCGAGATCTACCTGCGATTGCGTTACCTGCCCGCGCCCGCCGAGGGCGACCTGCGGCTCTTGCGCGGCCTGGTCGCGCGCTTCGACCCGTGAGCACGGCGTTCGCGATCGCGCTCGCCGGCTGTCTCGCGGTGCTGGCCTGGATCGTCGGGCGGCCGATCATCGCCGCGCGCCGGCGTACCGCGCTGCACGGCGGCGCGCTCTCCGCCGCCGAACGCGCGCTGCTTGCGCGTCACTGGCCCGGCTACGCGCGCGTGCCGCAGGCGCTGGTGCCACGACTCGACGCGCTGACGGCCGTGTTTCTCGGCGAGAAGGAGTTCGTGGGCTGCCGCGGGCTTGCGATCACGCCGGCGATCCGTCTCGTGGTCGCGGCGGAGGCCTGCCTGCTGGTGCTCGGGCGCGACCGGCCGCCTTACGAATTGCTGCGTTCGATATTGATCTATCCGTCGCAGTTCGTGGTCGCCGAACAATGGCACGACGAGGTCGGCGTCGTCACCGAGGAGGAACGCGTGCTGTCGGGCGAGGCCTGGGACGTCAGCCGCATCCTGCTGTCCTGGGAAGACGTCGAGAGCGCGGGCGATGACGACGGCGGGGCGTACAACGTCGTGATTCACGAGTTCGCGCATTACCTGGATCTCGAAGCCGGCGGCGCGGACGGCACGCCGCAGCTCGATTCCGCCGCCGACCGGCGGCGCTGGTGCGCGGTGCTGGCATCGGAATTCAAGCGCCTGCAGGACTCGGTCGAACATGGCGAGGAGAGCTTCCTCGACGACTACGCCGCGCAGGACGAAGCCGAGTTCTTCGCGGTCGCGAGCGAGGCTTTCTTCGAACAGCCGCGCGAGTTCGCGCGCCGCCTGCCGGCGCTGTACGGGGAGCTGCGCGGCTACTACCGCCTGGATCCCGCGGCCTGGTAAGACGCCAGCGGTCAGCGGGCCGGGCGCGAACGGGCCAGCAGCAGCGCGCCGCCCGCGAACAGCACGATGATGGACAGCATGCCGTAGCGCGTATCGCCGGTCGCGAGCGCGGTGACGCCCACCATGAAGGGCCCCAGCACCGCCGCAAATTTGCCCATCATGTTGTAGAAGCCGAAGAACTCGCCCTGCTTGCCCTGCGGCACGAGCGCCGCGTAGTAGGAGCGCGACAGCGACTGGATGCCGCCCTGCACCAGTCCGACGGTCCCGGCCAGCAGGTAGAAATGCGAGATCTCCCGCATCCAGTAGGCGGCGACGGTCGCAACGGCATAAATCGCGATCGCAACGAAGATTCCGTTCCGCGCGCCGATGCGGCTGCCGAGCCAGCCGAAGGCGAGCGCCGCCGGAAATGCCACAAATTGCGTGATCAGGAGCGCTGCGATCAGGCTCTGCTGCGGAAAGCCGAGCGACAGGCCGTAATCCACGGCCATCTTGATGATCGTATTGACGCCGTCGATGTAGAGCCAGTATGCGAGCAGGAACCAGAGCAGCGGCCGATAGCGCCGCACTTCGCCGATCGTCGTCTTGAGCTCGCGCCAGCCTGCGCGGGCTGCGGCGATCCCGGGCAGCGGGCGCGCAGGTTTCTGTTCACGCACCCAAAGAAGGCAAGGCACCGAGAACAGGATCCACCATGCCGCCACCATCGGGAACGCGTGCCGCACGGCGTCGGACGGGCCGTCGAGACCGAATGTCGCCGGGCTCGCCACCATCGCCGCGTTCAGCAGCAGCAGAAGCCCTCCCCCCGCATAGCCGAGCGAATAGCCGTAGGCGGAGACCAGGTCGTACTCGCGCGGTTCGGCCACGTCCACGAGCAGCGAATCATTGAAGATGACGCCGCCCGAGAAGCCGATGCCGGCGAGTGCGTACACCAGCACGGCAGCGATCCAATCTCCCTCGCCGACGCTATAGAGCGACGCGGTCATCGCGGCGCCAACTAGCGTGAAGAACGCGAGCATTCGCAATCGGGCGCCGCCTCGGTCCGCCATTGCGCCGAGCAGGGGCGCCGAGAGTGCGATCAAGAGGCTCCCCATGCCATTTGCGAGCCCGAGCCGGAACGTGCTCACCGCCGCTTCCGTGCCGATGCTCCAGTACTGCTTGAAGAAGACCGGGAAAAAACCCGCCATGACCGTCGTCGCGAACGCGGAATTGGCCCAGTCGTAGAGCGCCCAGGCGACCACCGGCCGGCGCAGCAACACCCGCTTCACGCGGCGGCCGCCAGGTGCTCGCGCGTCTCGCGAAATGAGAGCTCCGGCCAGCGTTCGATCGTCAATCCGAGATTGACGCGGCTCGGCGCGAGATAGACGAGCTCGCGCGCGTGATCGAGGGCGAGGTGCTCGTGCGCCTTTTCCCGGAATTGCTCGAGCCTCGTATCATCCGTGCCGTCGATCCAGCGTGCAGTGACCACATTCACGGGCTCGAAAGCGCAGGTCACGCCGTATTCGTCGGCTAGCCGGAAGGCGACGACATCGAATTGCAGCGGCCCGACCGCGCCGAGAATCAGGTCGTTGTTCCGGAGCGGGCGGAACAGCTGGGTCGCGCCTTCCTCGCACAGTTGATCGAGGCCTTTCTGCAGCGCTTTCATGCGAAGCGGATCCTTGAGCACCGCCCGGCGGAACATTTCCGGCGCGAAGCTCGGGATGCCGGTGAATGTGAGCGCCTCGCCCTCGGTGAACGTGTCGCCGATGTTGATCGTGCCGTGATTGTGGAGCCCGATGATGTCGCCGGCCCAGGCTTCGTCGGCCTGCTGCCGGTCCGCCGCCATGAAGGTCAGCGCGTCGGCGATGCGGATCTCCTTGCCGAGCCGGACGTGGTGCAGCCGCATGCCGCGCCGGTACTTCCCTGAACAGATGCGCAGAAACGCAATGCGATCGCGATGACCGGGGTCCATATTGGCCTGGATCTTGAACACGAAGCCGGTCAGCGCGCTCTCCTTCGGCGCGACTTCGCGCGTGATCGCCCGGCGCGGCCGCGGCGGCGGCGCGTGCGCGACGAAAGAGAGGAGCAGCTCCTCGACACCGAAGTTCGAGATTGCGGAGCCGAAATGCACCGGTGTCTGCCGCCCTGCCAGGTACGCGCCCGCGTCGAAGGCTGGCATCGCGCCGCGGATCAATGCGACCTCGTCGCGGAACGACCGCGCCGAATCGCCGAGCAACGCCTCCGCTTCCGCGCTGGCGAGGCTTTCGATCACGCGGTTCGTGCCGACGCGCCCCTTGCGGTCGCCGTCGTAGACGTAAATGCGATCCTCGCCCAGGTGATATATGCCCGAAAGCTCGCGTCCCATGCCGATCGGCCAGGTAATGGGAGCGCAACTGATCCCGAGTACGCGCTCGATCTCGTCGAGCAGCTCGACCGGCGGGCGCCCGTCGCGGTCGAGCTTGTTGATGAAGGTCATGATCGGCGTGTCGCGGAGCCTGCACACCTCCATCAGCTTGATCGTGCGCTCCTCGACGCCCTTGGCGCAGTCGATCACCATCAGCGCCGAGTCGACCGCGGTCAGCGTGCGGTACGTGTCTTCGGAGAAATCCTCGTGACCCGGCGTGTCGAGCAGGTTGATGATGCGGTCCCGGTAAGGGAACTGCATGACCGACGACGTGACCGAGATGCCGCGCTGCTGTTCGAGGCGCATCCAGTCGGAGGTCGCATGACGCGCCGCTTTGCGGCCCTTGACGGCTCCGGCCATCTGGATGGCGCCGCCGAACAGCAGGAGCTTCTCGGTCAGCGTGGTCTTGCCGGCGTCCGGGTGCGAAATGATCGCAAAACTGCGGCGGCGTACAATTTCGTCGTTTAGTCGGTGCATGGTGTCGCGCAGGGCGCGCTAGGATAAAGGGGACGCTCACCTTTACCACGGACGAAGTTGCCGCCGCCAGCATTTGCCTGTTGGTAAAGGTGAGCGTCCCCTTTATCCTCAGGCGTCGCGGAGCGCGCCGAGCTCCAGGCGGTAGACCAGAGCGTCCTCGCGGCCGTCCTGCGCCTGGTAGTAGCCGCGGCGCTGGCCGACGCATTCGAAGCCGAGGTCGTGATAGAGGGCAATCGCCGCGCGGTTCGAGCGGCGAACTTCCAGGAATGCGTCGCGGATGCCGCGATCGCGCGCGTGGCCGAGGAGCGCGAGGAGAAGCCGCCGGCCGATTCCGCGCCGGCGCAGGCCCTCGCTGATGCAGACATTGAGGACGTGCGCCTCGCCCGCGCCCATCGACAGCACTCCGTAGCCGGAGACGCCCTCCGTCGTCTCAACGACGACGCAGTGATAGCCGACGCGAAGGCAGTCGGCGAAGATCTGGTCGTTCCAGGCAAACACGTAGGCCTCTCGCTCGAGCGCCGCCACGCGCGGCAGATCCGCCGGCGTCATCGGGCGAAGCCGGAAGCGTGCCGCCGTGAATTCTTCACGCGCCGTTGCCATTCAGGAGGCCTCCAGTACTCCGAGCGCGAGCTTGAGATCTTCCCAGGATTTGCGCTTCTCTCCGGGCGAGCGCAGCAGGTAGGCCGGATGGTAGGTCACGATCACCGGCACGTCGCCGAGCCGAAGGACGCGGCCGCGCAGCCGCGCGAGCGGCTGCTCCGTGCCAAGCAGACGCTGCGCGGCGATGCGGCCGACGCAGAGAATCGCGGCGGGCCCGATGAGTTCGATTTGCCGCAGCAGGTACGGCAGGCAGCGCTCCGTCTCTTCATGGCTGGGGTCGCGGTTCTGCGGCGGACGGCATTTGAGGACATTCGCGATGTACACTTCGCCGCGTTCGAAGCCGGCTGCGCGCAGCATCGAGTTGAGCAGCAGGCCGGCGCGGCCGACGAAGGGCTCGCCCTGCCGGTCCTCTTCCGCGCCGGGCGCCTCGCCGATCACCATGAGCCGCGCGCGCTGGTTGCCCGTGCCGAAAACGGTCTGGGTCCGCGTCTCGCAAAGGCCGCAGAGCCGGCATTCGCGCACCCTGGCTGCGAGCGTCGTCCAGTCCGGCCCGTCGGCGCGCCCGACCGGCGCCGGCGCCCGCGGCAGGTAGGCATCCACACCCATCGCCTCGAGGATCGCGAGCTGTCGCGCTTCCATGTGTTCAGCCGTCCTCGGCGGCGCCGCGCGATCGCCGGCGGAGCTTGAGCCAGCTCCACCCCAGCGGCCCGGACAGCGCGTAGATGCCGAACATCGTGAAGAGCACTACGGGCGGATTGATCGCGATCAGCGCGATCACGAGCGGCACGAGGAGCAGCTTCGAGTAGCGCACGCGCTCGCCGGCGGCACGGTCCTTGAAGCTTCGATACGGAAACCTGCTGACCATCAGGATGGCCGCGAGCGCCGTGATGACGAAGGCGAGGATGAGGCCCGGCAGTCCGGTCACGTCGTACGCGTGCGCGAGCGCCACGAACGCGGCGACGATCGCGGCGCCCGAGGGACTCGGAAGGCCTTCGAAATAACGCTTGTCCTGCGTGGCCGACCGCGCGTTGAATCGCGCGAGTCGCATCGCCGTGGCAGCCGCGAAAAAGAAAGCCGCGATCCAGCCGAAGCGGCCCCAGGCCGAGCCGTACTCCGCGATCCGCGCGACGCCCCATTGATAGCAGACGACGGCGGGCGCGAGCCCGAATGCGACCATGTCGGCCAGGCTGTCGAACTCCTTGCCGAATGCCGTCTCGGTCCCCATGAGCCGCGCGACGCGTCCGTCGAGGCCGTCGAAGATCATGGCCGCGAAGATCCCGATCGTGGCCCGCTCGAAGTTTCCGTCGATCGCGGCGATGATCGCGTAGAACCCGGCGAACAGGCAGCAGGTCGTCAGCAGGTTCGGCAGCAGGAAGATCCCGCGGCGCATGCGTATTTCGTTGAAGTCGACTTTCATGCGGCTGGCGTGGCAAGGCCGGAAGGCAGCGCCTAAGATACCGCGCTTTGGGACCGGCGACACGCTTCGTCCCTGGTGGTGAGCAATGCGCCTGTCCGCGTTTCCGATCCAGAACCTGAAGGAAGTCCCGGCCGAGGCCGAGGTCGTGAGCCATCGCCTGATGCTGCGCGCCGGGCTGATCCGGCGCGTTGCGGCCGGGCTTTACACCTGGCTGCCGATGGGCCTTCGCGTCCTGCGCCGGGTCGAGCGCGTGATCCGCCAGGAGATGGATCGGGCCGGTGCGCTCGAGATCTCGATGCCGGTGGCGCAGCCGGGTGAGCTTTGGGTCGAGTCGGGCCGCTGGGACCAGTTCGGCCCGGAGCTCCTGCGCTTCAAGGACCGCCACGACCGCGACATGGTGCTCGGCCCCACGCACGAAGAAGTCGTGACCGACCTCGCGCGCCGGGAGCTTCGCAGCTATCGCCAGCTACCGGTCAACTTCTACCAGATCCAGACGAAGTTTCGCGACGAGATCCGACCGCGCTTCGGCGTCATGCGGGCGCGCGAGTTCGTGATGAAGGACGCCTACAGCTTTCACGCCGACGAAGCCTCGCTCGCCGAGGGCTATCGGCGCATGTACGACGCCTACACCGCGATCTTCACGCGGCTCGGCCTCCGCTTCCGCGCCGTGCACGCGGACCCCGGCGCCATTGGCGGCAGCGCCTCGCAGGAATTCCATGTTCTGGCGGAGTCCGGCGAGGACGTCATCGTGTTCTCCGACGGCGACGATTACGCCGCGAATCTCGAGCTGGCCGAAGCGCTTCCGCCGCGCGCGGCACGCCCCGTAGCGAAGGATGTGAAGCGCGAAGTGGCGACGCCAGGCGCGCGCACGATCGCCGATTTGTCGGCGCTCCTGAAGATGGACGCATCGCGGCTCCTGAAGACGCTCGTCGTCGAGGGCGCGGACGGCGGGCTGGTGGCGCTGGTGCTCCGCGGCGACCACGAGCTCAATGCGCTGAAGGCGCAGAAGCAGGCGGCGGTCGCGAAGCCGCTTCGCATGGCGGATGCCGCCAGGATCGCAGACGTCGCCGGGTCCGAGCCCGGCTTCCTCGGCCCGGTCGGGCTCAAGCTCGCCGTGATCGCCGATCATGCCGCGGCCGCCCTCGCGGATTTCGCCTGCGGCGCGAACCGCGCCGATGCGCACCTGACCGGCGTCAATTGGGGGCGCGACCTGCCGGAGCCCGCGACCGCGGATCTGCGCAATGTCGTCGACGGCGATCCGAGTCCGCGGGGACACGGCACGCTGGCCATCGCGCGCGGTATCGAAGTCGGTCACATTTTCCGGCTCGGCCAGAAGTACAGCGAGGCGATGGGCGCTACCGTGCAGGACGAACAGGGCAGGGACATTCCGATGCACATGGGCTGTTACGGAATCGGCGTCACGCGGATCGTCGCAGCGGCGATCGAACAGAATCACGACGAGCGCGGCATCATCTGGCCGGCGCCGCTCGCACCGTTCGACGTCGTGCTCGTCGCGCTCAACTGGGAGAAATCCGAGGGCGTGCGGACGGTCGCGCTCGCGCTCTATCGCGAGCTCGCGGAGGCGCACATCGAGGTCCTGCTCGACGACCGCGACGCGCGGCCCGGCGTCAAGTTCGCCGACGCGGAACTCGGAGGAATTCCGCACCGGATCGTCGTCTCGGAACGCGGCCTCGCCGCCGGGCGGCTCGAGTACCGCCACCGGCGCGCCGAAGCGAACGAAGAGTTCTTGCTCGCCCAGGCAGCATCCTTCGTCCGCTCGCGGATCGCGGCCGGCAAATGAGGATCCGCGGCGGCACGGCCCGGGTGCCGCGGATCGCGGCCGGCGTCCTGCTGTCGATCGTCGTCGCGACCGCGGCCCGCGCGGATCGCCAGCGGGATCCAGGGCTCCGCGCAGTCATCGCGGCGGCGATCAGCGCGAAAGACTGCTTCGAGGGAAAGTACGACGACGTCGTCTGGTATGCGCTGATGCAGCCGCGCGTCGAGAGCCGGCTCCGCCAGCAACCGGTGGATCTACGGCTCGGGGACGACATGACGAAGGCCGCGGAGCGCATCCTGCGCGCGGTTCATTGCGAATCGACCAAGCACACCATGTTGCGCGACCGGCCGCAGCTCGTGCTCGCCGTAATCGACGTCGAGAGCGCGTTCGACCCGTTCGCGGTGTCATCCGCAGGCGCTATCGGCCTGATGCAGGTGATGCCGTTCTGGCCGAACGAGCTTGGACTGACGACGCGCGACCTGATCGACGTCGAATTGAACATCCGCATGGGCACGAGCATTCTCGCCTACTACCTCGAGCGCGAGCGCGGAGACTATTACCGGGCGCTTGGCCGGTACAACGGCAGTCTCGGGCGCCGCACGTATCCGGACCTGGTGCTGGGTCGCCTCAACGCGCGCTGGCGGCGCTGATCGCCTACTTCTGCAGGAATCCCGGCGGCCATTCGATCGAAGCCGGATCGATCGGTTCCGCCTCGACTGCCTGCACGCGCGCCATCGGTGGGCCCTTGCGGAGCCAGTCGACGAGCGACTCGAGCGAGCGGGTGCTGCCGGCAGCAAGCACGAGTACCGTGCCGTCCGCGCGATTTTCGGCGTAGCCCCGCAGCGAAAGCGCGATTGCCCGTTCCGCGGTGCTTGCGCGAAAGAATACGCCCTGTACGCGGCCGCTCACACGGACGCGCCGCGCCGCCTCGGGGGCTGATCTAGAATTCACGTTGCGAATGGTCCGCGAGCACCTGGCCGAGGGCAAGCACCGATGCGGGACATCCTGGTCCTCTACTACAGCCGCCACGGGGCGACAGCGGAGCTCGCGCGTCAGGTCGCTCGCGGCGTGGACGGCGTCGGCGGCTGTCGGGCACGCCTGCGCACCGTGCCCCCCATCGCGAATCAGTCGGGAGGCACGCCAGCGCCGCAGGATGGCGCCGCGTTTGCGACGCACGAGGATCTTCGCGAGTGCGCGGGTCTCGTGCTCGGAAGCCCCGTGCGTTTCGGGAACATGGCCTCGCCGCTGATGGCTTTCTTCGACGGCACCTCGAGCCTGTGGCTCACGGGCGTGCTGGCCGGAAAGCCCGCCGGCGCGTTCGTGTCGGGAAGCACGATGCACGGCGGACAGGAAACGACGCCGCTCGGCATGCTGCTCCCGCTCCTGCACCACGGCATGCTGATCGTCGGCTTGCCGTTCACGGAGCCGGCGCTCTCGGACACCACTGGCGGCGGGACGCCCTATGGCGCGAGTCGCGTCGTGCCGGACGGCGAACGCCGGGCCGTGAGCGACGCCGAGCGTCAGCTGGCCCAGGCTCTCGGCCGCCGCGTCGCGAGCGTCGCGTCGCGCCTGACTGACAGCCAGGGATGAGGGAGCGAGCACGCATCGCGCACCGGGCCGCGGTCGTGGCCTGGCTTGCGATTGCCGCCTCCGTCGCATGCTGGCCGATCGGCGCCTCCGGGATCGGCTGGCCGATCACGGTGCTCGCGCTCCTGCCGCTGCTGCTGCCGCTTGCGGGAATCGCGCGTGGCTCGCGGTGACCGAATTTCTGGTCAATGAGCCGGCGCGACTGCGGACGGGAACGTCGCTCGCGCTGATCCTCGTGGCGTTTGCGAGCCTCGTCGCCGCGTTGCGCACCGCGCCGCGCGGGTAGCGTTCCAGAGGTCAGGCGCCGCCGCGCGCGAGCCAGTCACGCACGAAGGGCACCGTCAGGCGGCGCTGCGCCGCGAGCGACTCGGTATCGAGATCGTCGAGCATCGCGCAAAGCGTCGCAAAATCGCGCGGCGCGCGGCGCGTCAGGAAACCGAGCGTTTCTTCCGGCAGCTCGAGACCGCGGTGCTGCGCGCGACGGCGGAGCGCCTCGGCCTGATCCGCTTCCGCGAGCGGTTGCAGCCGGTGCGCTTCCGAGGCGGCGAGGCGCGATGCGAGATCGGGCAAGCGGATCCCGAGCGCCGCAGGCGCGCGCGGCGCCGCCGATGCGAGACGACCACCGTGTTCGGCCAGCCCGTTATAGAGCGTAAAGAGCGCACGCTCCCAGTGCGCGTCTCCCGCGATTTCATCGAGGTCGTCGAGCACGACCAGTTCGAGCCGCTCGAAGCCATCGAGAATCGCGGGACCGTCAATTCGCGAAGCCGCGAGCGGCAGGTAGGCGGCAGTCCGGCCCTCGTTGCCCGCCAGTGCGCAGGCCGCCTGCAGCAGGTGGGTCTTGCCGGAACCGGCCGGCCCGAAGAGCCACAGCGGCACGCGTAACACACCGCTAGCCAGTCGTTTGAGCGCCGCAACCGCCTCGGCATTTCCACCGGCATGGAATGTTTCGAAGCGCAGCGAGACCCCGAGCTGGACGCCGAGCGGCAATTGGCGCACGAGGTTCCTTTCGTCAGGCCGTGCCGCGCCGGGCGCGGCTGACCGCGACTGCCTTGCGAATGTAGGTGATGACGTAATCGACGCCGCTCACGACCGTCGTCACGAGCACCAGCGCGCCGAGCGCGACGATTACCCATCCCGGAAAGCCCGGAAACGCCGCGCGCCAGACCACCGCGATGACGAACAGTAGCTGGACCAGCGTATTGAGCTTCGAGGTCACGGTCGGGCGGCCTTCGAGAGGACCGAACAGCTGCTTGTAGACGGCGGCACCGACGCCGATCACGACATCCCGCGCGACCGCAACCGTTGCGAGCCAGACCGGCACGAGTCCAATCCAGGCGAGCGTGATGAAGACACTGACGAGCAGAAGCTTGTCCGCGAGCGGATCGAGCACCTTGCCGAGGTCGCTGGTCCAGCCGAAAGTCTTCGCCAGGTAGCCGTCCAGCATGTCGGAAGCCGCCGCGATCGCGAACAGCACGAGCGTGTGCGCGTACCGTCCTTCCACCAGCCACATCACGATGGGTACGGTCAGCGCGATCCGCAGCACGCAAATGAGGTTCGGAACGGTCGCCAGCTTCATGGCGGCAGGGCGTAAATCAGGCGTCCGGAGTCGATCGCCTGCAGCCGGCCATCGCGCTGGATCGCCTCATGGAGCGCCTCAGGATCCCCTCGCACGTTGACCAGGAAGGAAACGGCGTCCGGCGTCACCTCATCGACGGAGACGCCGCGTACCGGGGCCATCCGCGTGAGCGTTCGCATCGCCGCCGCATAGGCTTCGAGCGTGCCGATGCCGGTGACGGTCACGACCTGCTCGCTGCGCTGGGCGGCGCCGCGCGAAGCGTAGACGCCCGCATAACGGTCGGCCGCGAGCTCCGGGCCTGCCTCGAGCTCGCCCTCCGCCGTCGCCGCGAGGCCTGCCATTGCAAAGCTCCACGTGACCGCGTGTGTCCCCGCTTCCGCCTGCCGGGCTCGCCCGACCAGCACGCCGTCAGCGCCGTAGCGACGCGCGGCGTCGACGAGCGGATCGTGATTCCCCGACCAGGCCTGCTGCATCGCGCGCGTCAGGTCGTCGCCGGCATCGGGCCAGACGAGCGGCAATCCGCGGCGCGACGCGCTCGCGTCGACGCGCGACTTCTCCGGGCTCGCGTCGCTCGCGGAAACGAGAGCGCGGCGCCCGCCGCCGCGATCGATCGCCAGCCACACCAAGGTGACTGGTCGCTCTTCGCCCCAGGAGGCGAGACCGGAGGCGTCGATCGCGTTCTCGATGGCGGTTCCATCGAAGGTCACCGCAAGCTGGTTGCCGGGCGCGCGCCGGAAGCTCACGACGTAGCGCGAGGCCTGGGCCACGAGGGGGGCGAGATTTTCAAGCTCGGGCGCGTCGCGCCGCCCGGTGACGCGCACCAGGATGTCGCGCATTGCCACGCGAAACGCGGCCTCGTTTTCGCCGGTATAGGGCACCGTCGCCGAATACAGGTCGCCGAAAGATTGGGGAAGCGCCGGCACCGAAATCGCCAGGCTGGCGATTGCCGCGAACCAGAATCGGGACCGGTTTGCGGAGGCGAAGTCGGCTCGTGCGCTCACGTTACAATAGTACACTGCGATGACTGAACGCCCCTCGCTGACTTACCGGGACGCCGGCGTCGACATCGATGCCGGCGAAGAGCTCGTCCGGCGCATCAAGCCGCGGGTGGCGCGCGCGCACCGGCCCGAGGTCCTGGCGGGGATCGGCGGGTTCGGCGCGATGATCGAGTTGCCCGAAGGCCGCTGGCGGCGGCCGGTGCTCGTGGCCGGCACGGACGGGGTCGGCACCAAGCTCCGGCTCGCGATCGATACCGGGCGGCATGACGGCGTCGGCCAGGATCTCGTTGCGATGTGCGCGAACGACGTCGTCGTGCAAGGCGCGGAGCCGCTCTTCTTCCTCGACTACTATGCGACGGGGCGACTCTCGGTCGAGGTCGCCGAGCGCGTCATCGCGGGCATCGCCGAAGGCTGCGTGAAAGCGGGCTGCGCGCTCGTCGGCGGCGAGACGGCCGAGATGCCCGGGATGTACCAGGAAGGCGATTATGACCTCGCGGGATTCTGCGTCGGCGTCGTCGAACGCGACCGCATCATCGACGGCAGCCGCGCGCGCACCGGTGATGCCGTCGTCGGGCTTGCTTCCTCCGGACCGCACTCGAACGGCTTTTCGCTGATCCGGCGGCTCATCGCAGACAGCGGCGCCGACGCCGAGACGCGCGTAGGCGGAGCGCGCCTGTTCGATCTCCTGATGGCGCCCACGAGGATTTACGTGAAGCCGGTGCTCGGCCTCGCGGCCGCGGTCGACGTGCACGGCGTGGCGCACATCACCGGCGGCGGCCTCTCGGACAATATTCCGCGCGTGCTGCCGCGCGGCCTCGGGGTACGGCTCGATCCCGGTGCCTGGCAAAGGGATCCGGTCTGGGACTGGATCCGGCAGGGCGGCCGCATCAGCGACGCCGAGATGCACCGCACCTTCAATTGCGGCATCGGAATGATCGTCATCGTGGCGCAGTCCGAAGCCGATGCGGCCGTGGAATTGCTGCGCGCCGCCGGCGAACGGGCGAGCGTCATCGGCGGGGTCCTGGCAGGCGCGGGCGTGCAGATCGGCTGATGTCTGGCGCGCTGCCATTCGCCGTGCTGATCTCCGGGCGCGGCAGCAACATGCTGGCACTCGAACGCGCCACGAGAGACGGGCGCATCGACGGCAAGGTCACCGCCGTGATCAGCGATCGCGCGGATGCCGGGGGTCTAGCCGAAGCCCGAAGACTCGGCCTCGCGACGAAGGTACTCGAGCCTGGCCCCGGAGCAGATCGCGCCGCGTATGGACAGGAGTTGTCCCGCATTCTCGAGCGAAGCGGCGCCCAATTGGTCGCACTCGCGGGTTTCATGCGCGTGCTCGACGGCGGGTTCGTGCGGCGCTGGCAGGGACGCCTGCTGAACATCCACCCTTCCCTTCTGCCGGCGCACCGCGGGCTGCATACGCATCGCCGCACGCTCGAGCTCGGCGATCGCCTGCACGGCTGTACCGTGCATTTCGTCGTCGAGGAACTCGACGCGGGACCCGGCGTCATCCAGGGCAGACTGCCCGTGAGGCCGGGCGACGACGAGAGCACGCTTTCAGCGCGCGTTCAGCGGCTCGAACACATTATTTATCCGCGCGCCGTCGGCTGGTTTGCCGCAGGCCGGCTGGGTTGGAAGGATGGCGCGCCGCTGTTCGACGGCCGCCCGCTCGGCCAGCCGATCCTCGAGGAGAGCGAATGAAGGCCATGGTGATCGGACTGTTCGTGTTGCTGGCGATCCTGCGCCCGGCGGCGGCCGACACGACCGAGGCGGTGCTCGTGCCGTTCGTCGCGGAATACGACGTGCGCTACGGCAGCATGGCGGTCGGCACGAGCCGGACCGAGCTTTCGCGCTCGAGCCCACCCGGCCGCTGGATCATCCAGTCGAGCTCGACCGCGAGCGGTCTCGCCAGGATCATCGCGAGCGGCACGCTGGTGCAGCGCTCGGCGTTCGAGCTCGTGCCCGCTGGTCTGCGTCCCTTGAGCTACTCGTTCGACGATGGCACGAAACGCACGGGCCGCGACGTGAGACTGGAATTCGACTGGCGGGCGAACAAGGTCCGCGGGACCGCCGAGGACGAGCCGGTCGAGATCGAGGCGAGCGCCGGGCTTCAGGACGCCGCGTCGATGCAGGCGCTCGTGCTCGCCCGGCTCCGCAGCGGCGCCGAGCCCGGCGCGATTTCGATGATCGAAAAGGACCGGATCAAGCAGTACCGCTACGCCTTGCTGCGACACGAGCGGCTGAAGACCGCGATCGGCGAGTTCGAGACCGTCGTGTATCGCAGCGCCCGCGACGGGTCGGATCGCGAAACGATCTCCTGGTTTGCGCCGGCGCTCGGATACGCCGTCGTCCAGGCGGAGCAGCGCATCGACGGCAGGAAGCGCGGGTTCCAGACCCTCATCCGCCGATTCCAGCCGGCCGGCTAGGTCCGCGGGAGCGTGACGCCCTTCTGTCCCTGGTACTTCCCGCCGCGGTCGCGATACGACGTTTCGCAGACCTCGTCCGACTCGAAGAAGAGCATCTGCGCGACGCCTTCATTCGCGTAGATCCGCGCGGGCAAGGGCGTCGAATTCGAAAATTCGAGCGTCACGTGGCCCTCCCACTCGGGCTCCAGCGGAGTTACGTTGACGATCAATCCGCAACGCGCATACGAGCTCTTTCCGAGGCAGATGACCATGACGTTGCGGGGAACGCGGAAGTACTCGACGGTGCGCGCCAGCGCGAACGAGTTCGGCGGGATGATGCAGACCTCGCCCTCGAAGTCGACGAAATTCTTCGGGTCGAAGTTCTTCGGATCGACGATGGTCGAATTGATGTTCGTGAAGATCTTGAACTCAGAGGCACAGCGGACGTCGTAGCCGTAGCTCGATGTCCCGTAGGAAACGATTTTCCGTCCGTTCACGTCGCGAACCTGCCCCTCCGCGAACGGCTCGATCATCCCCTCGGCCGCCATGCGCCGGATCCAGCGGTCCGACTTGATCGTCATCACTCTCCCTCGATGCTGATCGCCGGCAGCTGCACGGCGCCCTTCAGGGCCGCCGCGGCGAGCGCGCCCGCCGCACCGCGGGCGATGCGGTGGAAAATCGCGGCGACCGGCGAGTCCGGATCGGCGACGACGGTCGGCGCGCCGGAATCGGCCTGTTCGCGGATGCGCGCATCGAGCGGCAGCTGGCCCAGCAGCGTCGTCTGGTAGCGCGCCGCGAGCGCCTCGCCGCCGCCCGCGTCGAAGACGTGCGACTCGTGCCCGCAGGCCGGGCAGCGATGCAGGCCCATGTTCTCCACGATGCCGAGCACCGGCACGCCGACCTTGCGGAACATCATCAGGCC
>JBOHZO010000080.1:0-5443 GCA_050738555.1 Steroidobacteraceae bacterium
GCGGAATTCCGGATCGGTGATCTGTGCGAGTGGGACCTGGCGGCCCGCGACCGGGACGCTGCGGCGCGCATGCGCCGGCGTTAGGCGCAGTATCGCCGCGGACTCAGCAAACGCGATTCCGGCGGCCACCCGAGCGGAATGATTCTACGTTCAGCGCGAGCTCGTCGATGCAGCGCTGGCGTGCTTCTCGTGCGGCCCAGGCGATGTGCGGCGTGACGATGAGATTGGGAACCGCCGGGTCGAGCAGCGGATGATCGGCGGGCGGTGGCTCGCGCTCGAGCACGTCGATGCCCGCGCCACCCAGGCGGTGGTTCCTCAAAGCGTGCGCAAGCGCCCGCGTATCGACGAGCCCGCCACGGGCAGTGTTGATCAGCACGGCATCGGGCTTCATGTGCCGGAGCTGCTGCACACCGATCAGGCCGCGTGTCGCGTCGGTCAATGGACAGTGCAGCGACAGCACGTCGACCAGCGGCAGCAATTCGCCGAGATCCTTGCGCCCGGGTGTCGCCGCGCCGCCCGGGCGATTCGCGACCTCGACCTGCATGCCGAATGCCCGGGCGGTTTCCGCGACCGCGCGTCCGAGCGTGCCGAAGCCGACGATGCCGAAGGTCCGCCCCTGCAGTTCGCGGATCGGGTAAGGAAACACGGAGAACTGCCCGGCCCGCTGCCAGCGTCCGCTCGCGACGAGTGCGTGATATTCGGACAAGCGGTGCGTCAGCGCGAGTAGCATCGCGAACACGTGCTGCACGACCGACTGCGTGCAGTAGTCGCGGAGATTGCAGACCGCGATGCCCGCTTTGCGCGCGGCGGCGAGATCCACGTTGTCGACGCCGGTGGCGGTCAGCGCGATCAGCTGCAGCTGCGGGCTTTCAGCAATTGTGGCGCCGTCGATCACGGACTTGTTGGCGAACACGGCCGCAAAGCCCGCGACGCGCCCGGGGACCTCTGCCTGCGGCGTCTGGTCGTGGAATACGATGCCCGGCGCGGCGCGCTCGAGCGGGCCAGTGTCGAGGTCGCCGTTGCTGACGGTGCCAAAATCCAGGAAGACGGCGCGCACTGGGCACTCAGCCGGGTTCGTCGAGCAGCTTGTCCACGAGGGCGGTCAGTTCACGGTTCTGCTCTTCGTAGTGGCTTCCCGTCGCGGGCCCGCTGAAGCCCGTGTGGGTCGCGCGCACGCGACCCTGACGGTCGATCACGAAAAGCGTCGGATAGGCCTTGAACGAGGCGATTTGCGGCAGTTTCTTCAGCACGTCGTTGTCGGCCACCGTGCCCGCGATCAGCACGGGATAGTCGATCGAATACTTCTCCGCAAAGTCACGTGCCGCCTCGGAGGCGCTGGCGAAATCCGGCGTGTACTCGAACATGAGCTGGATGACCTCGAGGCCGCGGCGCTGCCGGCTCGCGCGCAGTTCTTTCAGGAAAACGGCTTCGTCATGGCAATTCGGGCACCAGCTGCCGCCGATCGTGATCAGCACGACCTTGCCGGCATGACGCTTGTCCGGATACGCCTGGGGCTTGCCTCCGAGGTCAGGGAAGCTGAACTCGAGCCGCTCGATTCCCGGCTTCAGGCCCGCCAGGCTTGTTGCATCCTCGAGCTTGGCTTTTGGGTCGCGGCGCCCGGAAAAAGTCTCGTGGGCGCCGCCGCCCGTGTGGAAATCGCCGGAGAGCACGCCATCCGTGCCCAGGCGCGCCAGATAGAGATACGCGCTGCCGCCGTCGAAACGCGAGAGAAAGAGCGTGTCGCCGCGCGCTTCTCCCGCGATGTAGCGATCATCGCCCGTCGGCCGCAGCACGGTGCCCATGACCTCGTGGCCTTCTTGCGTCAGCTCTGCGATCGCGACGGACTCGCCGCCGTCCTCGCCGCGGAACGTGAGCGCCCAGCGGCCGGAAAAATCCAGCGGCGCGGCGTCGGGCTCCGGAAAGAAGCGCCATTGCTGTCCCGGCATGCCGACGAAGCGCACGCTCTTGATCACCCCGCGCGGGCGCAGCAGCTGCACCGTGCCTTCGAATCGTGCATCCACAAAGCGCGCCTCGAGACGATGCTGGTAACCCGGCATCTGGATCGCGAGCCGGTCGTCCTCGAGCGCGACGTTCGGCGCGCGCACGCGCTCGGGCCCGTTGACGAGGTAGGCGACGATTGCGTCGTCCTCGCGCGCAAGCTCGAGACCGAACGGCAGGTCGCCACCGGCAACCGAGAGCACGCCGCGATAGTTGCCGAGCGGTGGCCGGTCGGTGTCGCCGCCGCAGGCGGGCAGGGCGCCGAAGAGCAGGGCGAGCGCGGCTGATTGCGCGAAGATTCTGAACATGACGGGCCTACAAAGTGGATGCGGGGCGCGGAAAGCCGTCCGCGCCGGCGCGCCAGGATTCCCACGCGACGGCGACGCCGCCGATCGCGGTATCGGCCTTGCGCGGCGCGATGCGCAGGCGTTCGAGCACGATGCTTGCCGGATCGAGCGCTGCTTCCTCGAGGAGCGAAATGCAGAGACCGGTCTTGCCGCTGCCCGTCATGCCGACGCAGACGGCGTGCGTCTTGAGGTCGCGCGAGTCGTACATCAACGGCTCGGCGGCGAGCGCGTCTTTCGCCGCGTCGTAGCCGCGGCCGATATAGAAAGCTCCCAGTTTCTCGAAGTCCGCCATGGCCGCGATTATACGCAGGGGAGATCCGTGCTACTTTGGCCGCCCCGCCGCGGGTGCGACAGGAAGACGAGCAGATGAACGGGACGAGACAGTGGTACTGCGGGCTGATCGCGGCTGCCGCCATCGTCGTCGCGGGCCGCGCGGCGGCCGAGGAGGCTGCAAAGCCCGATCCCAATGCGGCCGCGATCGCGTTCTTCGAGCGCGCGCTCGACGAGCGACTCCTGCTTGAGCCGATGCAGGCGACTTCCCTCGGACTCCGGACCGGTTACGACCGTTGGGAGGACGCATCGGAGCGCGGCGACAGCGAGCGGCACGCCCTGGCGGAGCGGCACCTGGCGGAATTGAAGACCATCGAGCCGGCCACGCTCGATGACGCGACGCGGCTTTCGTGGAAGGTCTTCGAGGTTTCCCAGGAACGGCGAATCGCGCGCTATCGTTGGCGCAATCACAACTATCTTTTCGACAAGAACGGCGCGCACGTGTCATTGCCGGCGTTCCTGATCAATACGCACTTGATCGACACCGAGGCGGACGCCCTCGCTTACCTGCGTCGGCTCGAAGGGATACGAGTCCTCATCGACCAGCAGTTGGCGCGAGCGACGCAGGCGGCGAAGCAGGGCATCGCGCCGCCGCGCTTCGTCTATCCGTATGTCATCGAGGATGCGCGGAACATCATTTCGGGCCGGCCTTTCGGTGATGCGGACGTGGACAGCCCGCTGCTCGCCGATTTCCGGGGCAAGGTCGTAAAGCTCGCGATCGGCGACGCTCGCCGGGAGTCGCTCCTCGCGCGCGCGGAAATCGCGCTCCTCACCTCGGTTAAGCCGGCATTCGAGTCGGTGATTGCCTGGGCGCGGGAGACGGAGAAGACGGCGACCGATGAGGACGGCGTGTGGAAGCTGCCGGACGGGGCCGCTTATTACGACTTCCTGCTGCAGAATTTCACGACCACGAGTCTCTCGGCAGCGGAGATCCACGAGATCGGGCTTCGGGAAGTCGCGCGCCTGCACGGCGAGATGCGGGGCATCATGAAACAGGTCGCGTTCGCAGGTGACCTCCCGGCTTTCTTCGAGTTCATGCGCAGCGACGGCCAGTTCTATTACGCGGACACGGATGAGGGGCGCGCGGCATGGCTCGCCGAGGCGAACAAGCGTATTGACGCCATGCGGGCCAAGCTGCCGGATCTTTTCGTCACGCTGCCGAAGGCGCAGGTCGTCGTGAAGGCGGTGGAGCCTTTCCGCGAGAAATCGGCGGGCAAGGCGTTCTACCAGCGCCCCTCGCTCGACGGCAGCCGGCCCGGCGTGTTCTACGGCAACCTCTACCGGATGAAGGAAATGCCGAAGTACGAACTCGAGGCGCTTGTGTACCACGAGGCGATTCCGGGTCATCACATGCAGAGTGCGATCGCACTTGAAGACAAGTCCTTGCCGCGTTTCCGGCGCCTCGGCGGCTACACAGCGTACTCAGAGGGTTGGGGCCTTTACAGCGAGCGCCTCGGCAAGGAAATGGGCTTCTATGCTGATCCGTACTCGGAACTCGGCCGGCTCGCATTGGAACTGCATCGCGCGGTGCGACTCGTCGTCGACACGGGCCTGCACGCAAAGCGCTGGACGCGCGAGCAAACCATCCGCTATCACGTCGAGAACAGCCCGACCGCTGAAGATGCCGCGATTCGCGCGACCGAGCGCTACATCCTCAATCCAGGCCAGGCAACCGCGTACATGATCGGCATGTTGAAGATCGTCGAGCTCCGCGAGCGTGCCGCCGAAACGTTGGGACCGCGTTTCGACCGGCGCGAGTTCCACGATCTGGTGCTGCGGACCGGCGGCGTGCCGCTGACCGTACTCGAATCCGAGGTGCAGCGCTGGATCGACGGCAGGCGGGCCTGAGAGCGGTTCGTGCGCCCCGACGTCAACCCGTTTCGGCACGAAGCGACCTCGACCTGGAGTTACGTCGTCGCCGATCCGCGGTCGCGGATGGCGGCGATCATCGACCCGGTACTCGATTTCGACGCGAAGTCCGGTGAGAGCTCGACCGACTCCGCCGATGCGATCGTCGCGTTCGTGCGCGACGGGTCGCTGACCAACCAGTGGATACTCGAGACGCACGCGCACGCGGATCACCTGAGCGCGGCGCCGTATCTGCAAGCGGCCGTGGGTGGGCAGATCGCGATCGGCAAGGGCATCGCCGAGGTGCAGCGCGCCTTCCGCGACATCCTGAACCTGGAGCCGGAATTCCCGGTGGACGGCCGTCAGTTCGACCGGCTGCTTGTGGACGGCAACGAGTTCGCCATCGGTTCGCTCATCGCGCGCGTGATCGCGACACCCGGCCACACGAGCGACAGCCTGAGCTACCTGATCGGCGATGCGGTTTTCGTGGGTGATTCGATTTTCATGCCGGACAGCGGCACTGCACGCTGCGATTTTCCGGGCGGCGACGCGAAGGTTCTCTATGCGTCAGTCCGCCGGCTCTACGAGCTGCCTGGCTCGACACGCGTGTTCGTCGGCCACGATTACAAGCCGGACGGACGCGAGGAGCGTTGCGAGACCACGATCGCGGACGAGCGCGCATCCAACATCCACTTGCGCGATGGAGTCAGCGAAGAAGAGTTCACCACCATGCGCAGGGGTCGCGATGCGGGACTCGACGTGCCGACGCTCCTGTATCCGGCGGTTCAGTTCAACATTCGCGGCGGCCGCCCGCCGCCGGCGGAATCGAATGGCCGGAGCTACCTGAAGCTGCCGCTTTCGGGACCGTCGTCATGATTTCCGCGGGGGGAACCGCGCAGCCGCGCCTCCTCCTGATCGAC
>JBOHZO010000081.1:0-20798 GCA_050738555.1 Steroidobacteraceae bacterium
CCTTTGGAGACCAAAGGTGAACGTCCCCTTTAATCGTCCCCTTTAATCGGGCTTGATGATTGGCGTGACGTTCCTGATGCTGCAGGCAAAGTTGAGCAGAGTCTCACCGACCGTGCCGGGCTCGATCTTCTCCCAGGAGCGCAGCAGATTGGTCGAGTGTTCGGGCGAATCCGAATCGTCCTGGAGATTGTTCCACTTGTAGAAAAACACGCCTGAAGTCGAGCGCCGCCGCGTCTTGCAATCCCAGTCGTCGCGGCTGAGCGCGCTCCGGTGCGCGAGCGGATTTTGCGGATGCCTGTACTCGACGCGGGTCCACATCGTGACGATGTCGCCCTTGCGCCGTGAATCTTCGCGCGTCGCGAAATAGACCTGCGCCGGATAGGTCTCGATCCACTCCCAGTCCATGCGGCCGCGCAGGTCGAGCTCCTTCACCCACTCGTTGCCGACGCCTTTCATCGGCACCGTGGTGATCTGCGCGAGCGAGGCCTGCGCCGCGGCGAGCAACAGGAGCGCGGCCCAACGGGCTCGACGGCGATTCATGTCAGCTTGGATGGGGCCGGTCCTGGCATGGTTCCGTATCATCAGCCGAGGATCGCCTCGCGTCGATAAAGCCGGCCGGCGAGCCAGGTGAGCAGCAATCCGAGCACGAGCGCGCTGGCCGCGGCGAGCAGCATCCAGGCCGCCGGCAGCGGCTCGCCGCGCATCAGGCCCTGGATCACGAGGTGCTGGGACAGCGATGGCACGAGCATCAGCGAGGCCTGCGGCTGCACCGACAGCACAGCTGCGATCGCGATCGGCACGGTCGGCACGAGCATCACGACGCCGAGCCAGGACTGCGCTTCCTTGTAGCTTTTCGTGAACGCGGCGACCACGGTCAGGAGCGCCGCGCCAACGAGCGCGAACGGCGCCACGTTCAGGAACACGCGCCAGGCGACGCCCGGGCCGAAGTTCGCCGACATACCGAATGTTTCGAGCGGCACGGCATCGAGCGCGACGGCGATTGACGCGGTCACGAGGGCGAGCGCGACGATCATCATGACCGCGGCCCCTGCGATCTTGCCGTAGATGAGATGCTCGCGGACCACGGGCACCGTGAGCAGCGCCTCGAGCGACCCGCGCTCGCGCTCTCCGGCCGTCGCATCGATCGCGAGATAGAGCCCGCCGAGCAGCGTGACCAGCAGGATCACGTAGCTCAGCATGCCGAGCAGAAGCGTCGCGCGGGCGGAAGGCGTCGAGACATCCACCTGGTCGACGACGACTGCATGAATGACGGTGGGCGCGACGCCGCGCGCCTGGAGCCGCAGGCCGCCGATCAATGCCGAGTAGGTACCGATCGCAGCGTGGACGCGCGCGGCGTGCCGCTCCGCTTTCGAATCGGATCCATCGGTATAGACCATGACCGCCGCGGGCTTGCCTTCGGTGAAGCGCGCGGCGAAGTTCGCGGGGACGCGGAGCACGACGAGCCCGTCGGTTTCCGAGATCCAGCGGCGGATCTCGGCGTCGGATCCGTCCCGGAGCGTGACCTTCAGGCCGCTTTCGCGGAGCTGCTGCACGAGATTCGGCGCGACCGCTGCATTCGCGACGGTGACCGGCGCCAGTTCGTCCTGCGAGGCGATGGAGCGCGACAGTGCGAGCTTCAGTATCAGGATGAAGAAGAGGGGCGCGAAGATCGGGCCGAGCAGCAGGCTCGTCAGCAGCGTGCGCCGATCGCGCAGGCTCTCGCGCAGTTCCTTCAGCATCACGACGCGGATGGAGGAGATCATTCGAGTCCCCGCGCGTCGCCGATCGCGGCGACGAAGGCATCCTCGAGCGTTGCGGCTCCGAACCGGGCTCGAAGCGACTCCGGCGTGCCGGCCGCGACGACACGGCCGTGGTCGATGATGACGATGTCGTCGCAGAGCGCCGCGACCTCCTGCATCACGTGACTCGAAAACAGGATGCAGTGCCCGGCCGCGCGGAGCTCGAGGACGAGGGCGCGGAGCGCGCGCGTCGCCATCACGTCGAGGCCGTTCGTCGGCTCGTCGAGCAGGAGGTTCTTCGGCCCGTGCACGAGCGCGCGCGCCAGCGCGACCTTGATGCGCTCGCCCTGCGAAAATCCCTTCGCGCGGCGGCCGGCGTAGCCCCCGATTTCGAGCCCCGCGGTCACCGCGTCGATGCGGCGCGCGAGCGCGTCGCCGGCAAGCCCGTGCAGCCGGCCGAAGTAGGCGATGTTCTCGCGGGCCGTGAGATGCGGGTAGATGCCGGCGGAATGCGGCAGCACGCCGATGGCGCGGCGCGCGGCGATCGGGTCCCGTAGGACGTCGATGCCGTCGATGCTCGCCGTGCCTGCATCCGGCCGCAGCACCGTGTAGAGAATGCGCAGCGTCGTCGACTTTCCGGCGCCGTTCGGGCCGAGCAGTCCCGTGATCCGGCCGTCAGCGGCCTCGAATCCCACGCCGTCCACGGCGCGGATCGCGCCGAAACTGCGGCAGAGACCCTCGACCCGGATCATGGCGCCGGCCCGCTGAATGAAAGGAAGAATGGTGCGGGCTGGATCATGCCGACGCAGGCGGTATCGAGTCCGGCGGCGCTCCCCTGCTCGATGAAGCGCCGCAGCAGTTTCTGCACGCAGGGCTGCGACGTCTGACCATGGCCCTGGCCCGGCACGACGAGGTGCAGCCCGGCCCTGAACCCTTTCGCGGCCTGCGCTCCGTACTCGGCGGGAGTCGCGGGATCGAACTCTCCGGAAAGAAGCAGGGCGGGCACCCCCGAGTCGAGCGGCTCGTGGAAATCCCCGTCGACCGGGCCCCGCGGCCAGATCTCGCAGATGGCGGTCATGCCGTCCAGCATGATCGTGCCGATGGTCGTGCGCTCGAGCGCCGCACGATCGACGGCGCCGGCGAAGCGCGGCGCGTCCTCGGCACAGACGACCGAATGGTGCATGCCCATGGCGATCATGCGCTCGAGCTCGTCCCCCAGCATCTCGGCCTGCGCGGCGAGCGGCGCGTAGTTTCCGTTCGTCGCGGCCTCATGGACCAGGAGCGGCAGAATCGAGGCGCTCCGCGCACTGTACGTGAGCATCCGCGACATCGTCACGAGATGTCCGCGCGTGACGTCGAGCCGGCGGATCGATCCACCGACTGGATTGGCGAGCGTGACCACGACCGGCGATCGGCGAAGGCGGGCATCGACGCGCGCGAACTGGTCCGCGATCGCCGGAAAGCGGCGATCGCATTCCGCATCCGCCTGGCAGCGGGTGAACACCAGTTCGAGCCCCCGCTGCGACTCGATCGCGATCTGCGGCACGAGCGGGAGCGCCGGCGGCACGGGCCCGTCGAGCACGATGCTTCGCACCCGCTCCGGATGGCGCCGCGCGTAATGCTGCGCGACGCGCGTGCCGTACGAGCCGCCGAACAGGTTGATGCGCTCGTAGCCGAGCGCCGCGCGGACGGCGTCGAGGTCGCGCACCGCGACGCTGGTCGTGTAGAACTGCGCGCGGGCCGGGAGTTTCGCGAGGCAATCCCGCGCGAGATTCTTGAGCTCGGCGGGCGGAATCTCGTCGGTCGAAAGCGCTTCCTCCGGCATGGCGCAGTCGAGGCGGTTCGAGCCGCCGGTGCCGCGCTGGTCCACGAGCACGAGGTCACGATCGCGGTGGATGCCGGCAAAGGCATGGAGATGCGGCGCGTAGCCCTCGATCGCGCCCTGGCCGGGGCCGCCCGCCAGCAGGAAGAGCGGATCCGGTTCCGCCTGCATCGCGACGGCCGGCACGACGGCAACGGCGAGATCGATGCGGGGCCCGCGCGGATCATCGGGGTTTTCGGCGACCGCGAATTTTCCGCAGCGCGCCTCGACGGTGACGAGGCCGTCGATGTCGCCGATCCGGCAGGGCGTGAGAGAGAACGATGCCGCGGCGGCTTCGAGCGCTTCAGGGGCGAGCAGCGCTCCCAGCACGAACGCCGCGATCAGCTCGGCGCGCGAATGCCTTCTGTCAGTCATGGCCACTCCCCTGGTCCGGCTGCATCGCCCGCTGCATGGCGCCGAGCTTCTGCGCGCGCCGGCACTCGCGCTGGCCCCACCACAGCAGAATGCCGGCGGCGACCGCGGTCGCAAGCGCCACCATCGCCAGTATGCCCGGCAGGCGCGCGGCACCCTCGTCCCGGATCTCGAGTCCCACGGCGCCCGCGATGACGACGAGATCCGCGGCGAGGACCCACCAGCCGAACCGGATGTAACGCAGGCGCGCGCGGCTCCGCGCGAGCGCGAGCCCCAGGAAATCGGCTGCGGAGGCGCGATCGCCCGCGAAGCTGCCGCGCCAGTTGACGACCGTGAAAGCGAGCACGACCACGGTCAGCACCGCGATCCCGGCTGCTGCAAAACGCGTGACCGGCGTGCCGACGGCGAACCACAGCCACGCCGCGAAGGCGATGAGACCTGCGCCGACCGTCCAGTCGAGTGCGATCCACGCGGTGAGAATCCTGCGCTCGCGCTGCGCCATGCGCGCGAGATCGGCGGTTGGGGGCGCACCCGATTGCCAGGCAGCAGTCCAGCGATCGATGTCCTGATCAGTCACGATGTTTCTCCGAGCGTCTTCTTCAGGAGCGCCTTGCCGCGGTGCAGGCGCACGGCGACGTTGTTCGCGGTTAGTCCGAGCACGCGCCCGATGTCCTCATGATCGAGTCCTTCGAACGCGAGCACCAGCACCTGGCGGAGTGGCAGCGGGAGGTCGTGCACGGCGCGCTGGAGGCGCTCCACGGTTTGCAGCCGCGCAGTGAGCTCGTCGGGCCTCGGTATCGCATCGGTGATTTCCGACGCCGCGTCCAGCGCATCGGCCGCGGGCGTGCGCGCGGCGAGATGGGACAGGGCGCGGTTGGTTGCGATCCTCATCACGAAGGTTTTCTCCGAGGCCTCGTGGCGAAACGACGGCAGGGCCCGCCACAAGGCGAAAGCGATGTCCTGCAACAGCTCCTCCCGCAGCGCCGGCCGCGACTCGTAGCTGGCGGCCAGCCGGGCGAGGGCCGCGGCGTGGGTCGCGAGCACTCGCTCGAGCTCCCGCCCGCGGTTTATCTCCCTCATGCTCCCAATAGTCTCCCGGACTGCCGATTCATTACAGGAGCATCAAAGGGGACGTTCACCTCAAAGGGGACGTTCACCTTTACCGGGCAGTCAAAGGTGAACGTCCCCTTTGATGCTCCTGCGGGTATCATGTCGGCCCCTTAATCGGACCCGGGCATGGATCACTACGACGTCATCGTCATTGGCGGCGGGCACGCCGGCACCGAGGCGGCACTCAGTGCCGCCCGCATGGGCGCGCGCACGCTGCTCGTGACCCAGAGCCTGGCGACGATCGGCCAGATGAGCTGCAACCCGGCGATCGGCGGCATCGGCAAGGGCCATCTCGTGCGGGAGATCGACGCGATGGGCGGCGCGATGGCGCGCGCCGCGGACCGCGCCGGTATCCAGTTCCGCACCCTGAACGCGAGCAAGGGACCGGCGGTGCGCGCGACCCGCGCCCAGGCCGACCGCACGCTCTACAAGCACGCGATCCGGACTCTGCTCGACGCCGAGCCGGGGCTGACGCTCCGCGAGGCGGAAGTCGCCGATCTCGTCGTCACCGGCGGCCGCGTCGGCGGCGTCGTGACGATGAATGGCGACACGGTCGGCGCGGGCGCCGTCGTGCTGACGGTCGGCACCTTCCTCGGCGGGCGCATCCACGTCGGTCTCGAAAGCCGCGAGGGCGGCCGCGCCGGCGATCCTCCGTCGAACCGGCTCGCCGCGCGCCTGCGCGAGCTGCCCTTCGCGGTCGGGCGGCTGAAGACCGGCACGCCGCCGCGCCTCGATGGCCGCACGCTCGACTACACCGTCATGCAGCCGCAGCCGGGTGACGAGCCGCGGCCGGTCTTCTCTTTCCTCGGCCGCCGCGAGGAACATCCGCCGCAGGTCATCTGCCATATCACGGCGACGAACGAGCGCACGCATGAGATCATCCGCGGCGCGACCGACCGCTCGCCGATGTTCACCGGTCTCATCGCAGGGATCGGGCCGCGCTACTGCCCGTCGGTCGAGGACAAGGTCGTCCGCTTCGCCGCGAAGGCCTCGCACCAGATCTTCGTCGAGCCGGAAGGGCTCGATACGCACATCGTCTATCCGAATGGCATCTCGACCAGCCTCCCGGCCGAGGTGCAGCTCGAGTTCGTGCGGAGCATCCGCGGATTCGAGCGCGCGGAAATGACGCGGCCCGGCTATGCGATCGAGTACGACTATTTCGATCCGCGCGGGCTCAGGGACAGCCTGGAAACGAAGCCTCTCGCCGGGCTTTTCTTCGCCGGCCAGATCAACGGCACGACCGGCTACGAAGAAGCGGCCGCGCAGGGCCTGCTCGCCGGCATCAACGCGGCGCTCGCGGTCGCGGGGCGGGAGCTCTGGTCGCCGCGCCGCGACGAGGCCTATCTCGGCGTGCTGGTGGACGATCTCATCACGCGCGGCGCGCTCGAGCCCTATCGCATGTTCACGAGCCGCGCCGAGCACCGGTTGCTGCTGCGCGAGGATAATGCGGATTACCGCCTGACGCCGGTCGCGCGCGAGCTCGGTGTCGTGGACGACGCGCGCTGGGAATTCTTTTGTGCGAAGCGCGACGCGGTCGAGACCGAAACGAGCCGGCTGAACGGTATTCAGTTTCGCGCGGGCACGCCGGACGGAGACGAAGTTGCGGCCCGGCTCGGCATCGCGCTCACGCGCGAGCAGCGGGCATTTGATCTCCTCTGCCGGCCGGAAGTCGGTTACGACGCACTGACCGGGCTCGATGCAGTCGGCGCGCCGCGGCCGCAGGACGATTCCCGGCTCGAGCCGCAGATCTCGCTGCAGGTCGAGGTGCGCGCGAAGTATTCGGGTTACATCGAGCGCCAGCAGGCCGAGATCGAGCGCCAGCGCAAGCATGAGGACACGCGCCTGCCCGCTGAAATCGACTATGCCGTGGTGCCGGGCCTGTCGCACGAGGCGCGCCAGCGCCTGAAGGAGTCGCGGCCCGGCACGCTGGGCCAGGCGTCGCGGCTCCCCGGGATCACCGCGGCGACGATTTCCATCCTGCTCGTGCACCTCAAGAAGCGCGCGCGGGCCGCATGAGGCGAGGCCCCGTCCTCGCGCTCGCTGCGCTCTTCGCGGCGGGCGCATGGCTCGCCGGATGCGGGCCGAAGACGGATGACGGCGCCGCCCGGGAACTTCGCCGCGGCAACGGCAGCGAGCCGGATTCCATCGATCCGCAGCTTGCGCGCATGGAAGCCGCGATGACGATCCTCCGCGACTGCTACGAGGGCCTCGTCTCGATGGCGCCCGACGGGAGCCCGGTGCCGGGAGCGGCCGAGACCTGGTCGGTGTCGGAGGACGGGCGCCGCTATACATTTAGATTGCGGCCGGCCGCGCGCTGGTCGAACGGCGACCGGCTGGTCGCCGAAGACTTCGCCCACGCGTTCCGCCGGCTCGTGAATCCGGCGACTGCCTCGCAGTACGCCCTGATGCTCGAACCGGTCGTGAATGCGAGCGACATCGTCGCCGGCCGGAAACCGCCGGCCTCGCTCGCCGTTTCGGCCCCGGATGAAGCGACCCTCGTCGTCTTGCTGGCTGAGCCGAGCCCCTACTTCATCGCCATGCTTTCGCATCCGAGCACCTTTCCGGTGCACCGCGCGACGCTCGCCGCCCGGCCGCAGGAATTCGCCCGCCCGGGTGTCGCCGTGACGAACGGCGCCTTCACGCCCTCGGCCTGGGAGATCGGCTCGCACATGGTCGCGGCGCGGAACCGCCATTACTGGAATGACGCCGCGAACCGCCTCGACGCCGTGCGCTACGTTCACGTCGCGGATCCGGTCACCGAGCTCACCCGCTTTCGCGCCGGCGATCTCGATGTCACCTATACCGTGCCACCGGGAGAGGTCGCGCGGCTCGAGAAAGAGTTACGCGGACAGGTCCGCGTCGCGTCGCATGTCGGGGTCTACTACTACGGACTCGCGCTCGACCAGCCGCCGTTTCAGGGCTCGCCCATGCTTCGGCAGGCGCTCGCGATGGCCGTCGATCGCGAAAGGCTTGCGCAGCAGGTGCTGGGCGACGGTGAACGGCCGGCTTACGGCTGGGTGCCGCCGGGCGTCGCCGGTTACGAGCCGCAGCGTTTCGAATGGGCGGCGCTCGACTCGGCGGCGCGGATCGCCGAAGCGCGGCGTCTCTATGCGCAAGCGGGTTATTCGGTGAAACGACCTTTGAAAGTCGAACTCCGCACGAGCAAGAGCCCGCTGCACGACCGCATCGCGCTCGCGGTCACGGCAATGTGGAAGGACAACCTCGGCGCGGAGGTCAGCCTGCGTTCCGAGGATTTCCGCGTGCTGAAGGCGGCGATCGACACGCGGGAGGCGCCGCTCTTTCGCGGGAGCTGGATCGGCGATTACAACGACGCCTATTCGTTTCTCCAGGTGCTGAAGGGCGGCTTCGGCATCAACCTGCCGCGGTACGAGAGCAAGGCCTATGACTCGGCGCTCTCCGCCGCCTCGTCCACGGGCGGCGAGGCGCGCGCCGCGCATCTTGCCGCGGCGGAGCGGCAACTGCTCGACGACGTTCCCTTGATCCCGCTCTATTTCTACGTCTCCAAGCACCTGGTCTCTCCGCACGTTTCCGGCTGGTACGACAACGTCATGAACGTCACCTACAGCAAGGATCTGTCGCGGACGGATTGAGCGGCCGTTGCATCGGCGGGCAGGGCACCGAGCCATACGAGCAGAACACGCAGCAGTCCCCCGGCTTCGGGCGAAGCAGCGCATGGCAGCCCGCGCACTCGTGGAAGTAAACGCATGCATCCGTCGGCATGGACTCCACGGAAATGTGTCCGCACTGGGGACAGGTCAATCGACACTCCGCAATAATCGTGGAATGAGGCGTGCTGACGCTCATGGCTCTGGAGGTGAAGCGGGAAGTTGTGCCAGGAGTTGACGCACTTCGCCGGCAAACGCTTCGCTGTCGAGGCGAGGAAACACGATGCTGCCTGCCAGTGCCCGGAGCTGATGCATCAGTCGCCGCGGTTTCGGCGGAAGCGCCTCATCCCAGGTTGCTTCCGGACCGTAGATGAGCCACACGTCCCAGGCATACACGGGTTCATCGCCGTGCTTGAGTTCCACCGCTTCCGCCAGTTGTCGGCCAAACGTGCCGCTCGGATTCCAGTAATGATGAATGCGGGAGTTCTCGAGTAGTCGCGCCGCGGGTGGGATGTCCTTGGCTTCGGCACCGAGGACCGGAACATGGACGACAAAAGTTTGCAGACGTGGATCGTCTGTCTCCGCGAGCAGATCCCGGTTGACGTCATCGAGGCCGCGTAAACAGCCGGGGCAGATTGGATCGACGACGAACAGTACTCGCACCGAGCCTTTGGCAGCGTTGAAGTCCGCGCGAAGCTGGCTCGCCGCTTCATCCAGTAAAGCATATCCGGCCGTGGAAGCGGCATCAGTGGCATCTGCGCACCCGGTTGCCGCGAGCATCGTCGCGATGACGGTGGCGGTCGCGTGGATCGATCGCATCGAACCTCCTACAGCGGCGACGGCGATGTGAGAGCGACAACCGATAGCGCGCCGACGAGCACCGCGGCAATCCACACGACCCATCGCAATGGCCGTCGATCAGCGGGAATGCAGGCGTCCTCAGCGCAGGCCGCGGGGCGTCGATACGCCCACCAGAACCCCGCGGCGAGCAGTGCGAACGAGCCGATGAGTGCGTACGGGAGCAGGAACGCCAGGCGAGCGAACGCCACGGCTCCGGAGACGCCGAGCAAGGCGACCGCCCAGGGCACGGTGCAGCACAGTCCCAATGCCGCTGCGAGACTGCCGAGGCCAAGGGCGCCACCCGCCGCTCCGAAAACGCGCGACTTCTCGCTCAACATCTGTCTCCGCCTCAGGCTCACCAAAGCTTCGAATTGCCGCCCTGTCACGGATACCATACGGTCCGTACCATGGTACGGAGTCAAGCCATGCCTCAGCCCTACACGATCGCCCGGCTTGCGGCTGCCGCGGGCGTGCACGTTGAAACGATTCGTTACTACCAGCGCCGCAAGCTCATACCCAAGCCGATACCCCCACTTGGTGGAATTCGTCGGTACGCCGAAGCCGACGCCGAGCGGCTGCGCTTCATCAAACGGGCGCAGGCGATGGGCTTTACGCTGATCGAGATCGAGAACCTTTTGAAACTGCGCACGCGCCGCTCCTGCCATGCCACGCGAGAGCTGGCCGCGACGAAGCTGCGGATTGTCGATGGGCGGATCCGCGAGCTATGCCATCTGCGCAATGAACTCGCCGGGCTGATTGCCGGCTGCGACGCAAATTCCGTGGATTCAACCTGTCCAGTCATCGAACGCCTCGCACTGCCTTCGCGTCAGGCGTTCAGGGCCTCGCAGCCGTAAAAAGGGGACGCTTCCCTTTCCATCGTCCGGCAGATGTCCGCTGCCTGTCCGCGGACACCTCCACGTTCCGGCGCCCTAGCCCAATCCAGTCGCTAATACCTTTCTAATCAGCCGCTTACAAAATCCGCGATTCTTGGCACGGCGGTTGCAACGTCCAGGTCGTGAGCTTACGTTTGCCATGAAGATAACCAACCTGAGACCCCTCGTGTCGTCCGGCGGGCGAGATACGGCGCCCGCCGGCGACACGAAATTTCGCGGCACCGAGGCCACGGACACCACGATCGAGGCCAGACCCGATCGCACCCGCATCAAGCTGATCGGCGCCGCGGCGGCCGGCCTCGTCTTCATACTCGTGTTCGGTCTTCTGTTTCGCGGCTGGAGCGCAACCGAGCACACGATCTCCCGTGAGCGGCTTCGCATCGTCACGGTCACCGAAGGCGCGTTCGTGCGCGACGTCTCGGCGCAGGGCACCGTCGTCGCGGCCGTGAGCCCGACGCTCTTTGCCGTCGCGCCGGGCAACATCAGCTACCAGGTCCGCGCCGGCGACACGGTCAAGGCGGGCCAGGTGCTCGCGACGCTCGCGAGCCCGGCTCTCGATAATGAGTACCAGCGCGAGCGCGCGACGCTCGAAAGCCTCGACACGGCGCTCCAGCGCCAGGGCATCGAGATCCGCCGCCAGAAGCTCAGTACCCAGGAAGCCGCCGATCTCGCGAACGTGCAGATCCGCGCGGCCGAGCGCGAGCTGCAGCGCGCGCAGTGGGCCTGGGACCAGGGCGCCATTGCCGAGCGGGATCTCCGCCGCGCGCAGGACGAGCGCGAATCCGCGCGCCTCGCTTACGAGCATGCGCGCGACACCGCGAGCCTCGAGCGCGAGAGCCTCGATCTCGACCTGCGCGCGCGCCGCCTCGAGCGCGAGCGGCAGGGGTACGTGGTTGCAAATCTCAAGCGCCGCGTGGACGAGCTCGCTGTGCGCGCGCCGGTCAACGGCATGGTCGCGAACCTTGCGGCGGTCGAAAAGGCGAATGTCGCCGAAAACGCGCCGCTCCTGACAGTGGTCGACCTGACGGCCTTCGAGGTCGAGTTCCAGGTCGCCGACGTCTATGCGCGCGACATCAAGGCGGGCATGGAAGCCTCGATCGCGCTCGACGGCCAGCAGCACGCTGGGCTCGTCACCGCGATCTCGCCTGAGGTGCGCTCGGGCCAGGTGACCGGCCGCGTGAAATTCGCGGGCCAGCAACCGCCGGGTCTCCGCCAGAGCCAGCGCGGCTCGATCCGCATCGTGATCGAGCAGCGCGCCAAGGCGCGGAAGTTCGAGCGGAGTCCCGACATCACGCCGGCGACGCGCGCGGTTTACGTCGTGGACGATGACCGCGCCGTGTTGACGCCGGTCGAGCTCGGCGCCGCGTCGGTCGCGGAGATCGAAGTCGTGAACGGCCTCGAACCGGGTGACGAAGTGATCGTTTCCGGCGCCGGCGACATGAACGACGTTCCCGAGTTCCATATCGGCGGCTGACCGCCGGAAACGCCTAACGATCCTGGAGCGACATCCCAATGCTTGAAATGCACGGCATCAGCAAGATCTACCGCACGGACCTCATCGAGACGCACGCGCTGCGTGATTTCTCGCTGAAGGTCGGCGACGGCGAGTTCGTCGCGGTGACCGGCCCGTCGGGTTCCGGCAAGACCACGTTCATGAACGTCGCCGGTCTGCTCGAAACCTTCGACACCGGCGCCTACAAGCTGGACGACGAGGACGTCAGCCGCCTGTCGGACGACGCGCGGTCGAGACTCCGCAACGAGAAGATCGGCTTCATCTTCCAGAGCTTCAACCTGATCCCCGATCTCGACATCTTCGACAACGTGGACGTGCCGCTCCGCTACCGGCGCCTCACGAAGAAGGATCGCGAGCAGCGCATCCGCAGCGCCCTCGACGTCGTCGGACTGTCCTCGCGCATGCACCACATGCCCTCGCAGCTCTCGGGCGGGCAGCAGCAGCGCGCCGCGATCGCCCGCGCGCTCGCCGGCGACCCGCGCTTCCTGCTCGCGGACGAGCCGACCGGCAACGTGGACTCGCTGATGGCGCGCCAGGTCATGGACCTGCTCGAGCAGATCAACGAGATGGGCACGACCGTCATCATGGTGACGCACGATCCGGAGCTCGCGCGCCGCGCGCACCGGAACGTCCACATCGTGGACGGCCAGATTTCCGATTTCCGCGCTTATGAGCCGCGTGACGAAATGCCGCAGCTCGGCGTCGCGCCGGTCGCCGCAACGATGTCGCCGGCCTGAGCCACGGAGCCAAACCATGCTCGGTTATTACTTCCAGCTCGCCTTCAGGAACCTGCGCCGGAATCCAGGCCTGACCGCGCTCATGATCGGCGCGGTCGCGCTCGGTATCGCGGTCTGCGTGATGACGCTGACGATGTATCGCGCGATGTCCGGCAACCCGATCTGGTGGAAGAACGACGTGCTCTTTGCGGTGACGCTCGATGCCTGGGATCCGAACGAGCCGGCCAACGAGGACAAGCCGGAACTGCCGCCCTGGCAGCTCACCTATCGCGACGCCATGGCGCTGATGGAATCCGAAATTCCTGACCGCACCGTGATCATGCACAAGGCGGTCGGCGTGCTGTCGGTCGACGACTCGACGGCGCTCCCGGAACGCGTGGTTACGCGAGTGACGAGCTCGGATTTCTTTGCGATATTCGACGT
Organism: Steroidobacteraceae bacterium; assembly: GCA_050738555.1. Taxonomy (GTDB): domain Bacteria; phylum Pseudomonadota; class Gammaproteobacteria; order Steroidobacterales; family Steroidobacteraceae; genus SCUD01. The sequence goes on from JBOHZO010000081.1 coordinate 13,115, forward strand.
GCCTTTCCAGTACGGCGGCGGCTGGACGGCGGAAGCCGATCGTGGCCCAGAGCCGGTGATCGTGCTGTCGCGGGCGATGAACGACAGGTACTTCGCCGGCGAGAACAGCATCGGACGCAGGATCCGCTGGGAGGACCGCGAATTCCGCGTGATCGGCGTGCGCGACACCTGGCAACCGATGCCCACGTTCTACGATCTGAACAACGGCAGCCTCCAGGAATCGGAGGACGCGTACATCCCCTTCGGCTGGAATGCCACGCTGGAGCTGAGCAGCGCCGGCAACACCAACGGCTGGAAACCACAGGAGGTCAACACCTACCTGGATTTCATCAACTCCGAGAACATCTGGATCCAGATGTGGGTCGAGCTGCCTGACGCAGCATCGCGCCAACGCATGCAGGCGTATATCGACGGCTATGCGCTCGAGCAGAAGAAAGCGGGCCGATTCGAGCGGCCGTTGAACAACCGGCTGACCCCCGTGGACCAGTGGATGGTCGACAACGACGTCGTCGGGAACGACGACCGCGTGCTGGTCGGCCTCGCGTTCGCTTTCCTCGCCGTGTGCCTGCTGAACACCGTCGGCCTGCTGCTCGCCAAGTTCCTGAACAACGCGGCGATCACCGGCGTGCGGCGCGCGCTCGGCGCGAGCCGCCGCCAGGTATTCATGCAGCATCTGGTGGAAGTCGGCGTGATTTCAAGCATCGGCGCGCTCGCGGGTCTGGCTCTCGGTGCGTTGTTCCTTGCGGGGTTGCGCATGCTGTACACGACCGACCCGACCGACCTCGGCGGCACGCAGGCGCTCGCGCACGTGGATATCGGCAGCGTCGTGACCGCGCTCGCACTCGCCTTGTTCGCAACGATCGCCGCCGGCCTTTACCCGGCCTGGCGCATCGGCAGGATCCCGCCGGCTATCTACCTGAAGAGCCAATGACATGACAGCCTGGAACATACGCCCCATCGCCTCCGCCCTCTGGCGCAATCGCACCGGAGCGCTCCTGGTCGCGTTCCAAATCGCGATCGCGCTCGCCGTGCTCGTCAACGCCGTGTACGTCGTCAAGCAGCGCGTGGACAAGATCAATCGCCCACACGGCCTCGACGCCGAGAACATCTTCGTCGTCGTGAGCACCGGCTTCACCCAGAACTTCGACTACGAGGCTTCCTGGAAGGAAGATCTCGCCTATCTCCGCGGCCTTCCGGGCGTCAAGGCGGCGACGCTCTCGAGCACGATACCGCTCTCCGGCAGCGGCGGCTCGAGCGGCTACACGAGCACGCCGAGGGTCAAGGACGAACAAGGCGAGCCTGCCAATTATTTCGAGGTGGACGAGCAGGCGATCGAAGCGCTCGGCATCACGCTCTCAGCAGGCCGTGGTTTCGAGGCGCACGAAATCCTGCCGCCGACGGACGGCTGGGAATTCGCGCCGCAGGTGATCATCACGAAACCGCTCGCGAAGGCGCTCTTTCCGCCGGACGGCAATGCGCTCGGCATGACCGTCTACGATGCACTCAATCGGCCCGCGACGGCCATCGGCATCATCGAGAACATGCACGGCTCCTGGGTCGGCTGGGACAAACTGGACCACGTCATGCTGGTGCCGCGCATCCGGAGCGGCCCCGCCGCTTACTATCTCGTGCGGGCCGAGCCCGGGCGGCGCGATGCGCTCATGCGCACCGCCGAGGGGCACCTGGCAACGTCGAACCCGGACCGCCTGCTGCGCTGGGTGCGTCCATTGACATACTTCGAGCGCCAGGCCTACCTGGACGACCGCAACATGGCGATCTTCCTCGTGACCGTGACGAGCGCGCTGCTTGCCATCTCGGCACTCGGCATCTTCGGTCTCGCGACCTTCAACGTCAGCACGCGCATCCGCCAGATCGGCACGCGCCGGGCGGTCGGCGCGCGACGCCTGGACATCGTGCGGCATTTCCTTGTCGAGAACTGGATGGTCACGACCGCCGGGATCGTCGCTGGCTGCGGCTTCGCGCTCGCGATCGGCTACTGGATCTCGGTCAAGTACGAGCTGCCGCGGCTCGACCTCTATTACCTGGTCGGCGGCGTGCTGGGGATCTGGCTGATTGGCCTCTTCGCGGCCTGGCAGCCGGCGCGCCGGGCTTCGGCGATCTCGCCCGCGGTGGCCAGCCGGACCATCTAGACTGTGGCCATTGCAACCGTTCCGTCATCCTGCGCATCCAAACTGATGAAGGACAGGCAAGACCAGGGACTCCAGGACAGTTTGGGCGAGCGCACCGTACTCGTGATCGACGACAGCGAGGCCGTGCGCACGGCGCTCGACGTGCTCCTGTCGATGCATGGCGCACGGGTGCTCGGGGCGGACACGGCCGCCGCCGGAATCGACCTGCTCGCCCGCGAGCCCGTGGATCTCGTCGTGCAGGACATGAACTTCCGCCGCGAGGCGACTTCCGGCGAGGAGGGCATCGCGCTCTTCCGCCAGATCCGCTCGCAGCATCCGGACCTGCCGGTGATCCTGCTGACCGCCTGGACTCACCTGGAAACCGCCGTCGAGCTGGTCAAGGCGGGCGCCTCCGACTATGTCGCGAAGCCCTGGGACAACGCGCGTCTCCTGACGACCGTCCGGAATCTCCTCGACCTGCAAGCGGCGCGCGCGGAGAACCGCGCGATCCGCCGCCGCCGCGCCGCGGCGCGCGCCGACCTCGTAGCCCGCTTCGAGCTGCACGGACTCGTGTACGAGAGCGAGGCGATGCAAGCGCTCGCCTCGACCGCGGCGCGCATCGCGCACGCCGACGTGCCCGTGCTGATCAGCGGACCGAACGGCGCCGGCAAGGAAGTCATCTCCGACATCGTGCAGGCCAATTCGGCCGTGAAGAGCGGCCCGTACGTGAAGGTCAATCTCGGCGCGCTGCCCGATACGCTGATGGAAGCGGAGCTCTTCGGCACCGAGGCCGGCGCTTTCACCGGCGCGAAGGCGCGTACCGGGCGTTTCGAGGCCGCCGACGGCGGCACGATCTTTCTCGACGAGCTCGGCAACCTGTCGGCGCAGGGCCAGGCCAAGCTCCTGCGCGTCCTGCAGACCGGCGAATACGAGCGACTCGGATCGAACACCACGCGCCGCACGCGCGCCCGCGTGATCGCCGCGACCAATGCCAATCTCCCGCAGCTCATTCGCGAAGGGCGGTTCCGCGAGGACCTGTTCTACCGCCTGAACGTGATCGAGCTCGAGGTGCCGCCGCTCGCCGCGCGGCAGGAAGACATCCTGCCGCTCGCCCAGCACTTCCTGGAACCCGGATTCACGCTCTCGCAGGACGCGCTCCGCGCGCTCGCGCGCTACCACTGGCCGGGCAATGTCCGTGAGCTGCGCAACGCCATCCACCGCGCCTGCCTGCTGTCGGTCGACTCGGTCGTCACCGGCAAGGCGCTCGCGCTCCCGATCGCGCCGGAACCGGCGGATGGCTCGCACATCGACCGGGGCATGATCGAACAGGCGCTCCTGCTCGCCGACGGGGTCGTCGCGCACGCCGCGCGTGACCTCGGCCTGTCGCGTCAGGCACTCTATCGCCGCATGGAAAAGCTCGGCCTCAAGACTCCCGTCGACCCAGGCCGGACATCCGCCACTAGCGGCTGATGGCCAGCAAGCTGCGCGCCAGCCGGTCGCTCGCCGGGCGCGTCGCCGTGGTGCTTTGTTCCGTGGCAGTGGTGACGGCGGCCGTCGCGCTCTTGTTCCGCCAGTATCTCGACTCACCCTGGCTCGCGGGTGTCGCGGCCCTTCTCGTCACCCTGCCGCCCGCCATCTGGCTCACCAACCGGCTCTTCGACCGTTGGAGCTACAGCATTCGCGCGGTGACCGACGGCATCGGCAGTCTTCGCGACCGCGATTTCAGCGTCAGCGTGACGCCCACCGGCCCGGACGAGATCGGCGACCTCACGGCCGAATACAACTCGCTCGGCGACAGCCTGCGGCGCGAACGCCTCGACCTGTATCAGCGCGAGCTCCTGCTCGACACAGTGGTGCAGACGACGCCGCTTGCGCTCGTGCTGACGAATGCCTCCGACGCGATCGTGTTCGGCAACATCGCGGCGCGGCAGCTGTTCCGATCTGGCCGCAAGCTCGAGGGACTGAAATTCGCGGGCCTCCTGGCGGGGGCGCCGCAGCCGCTCCGCGAAGCGGTCGAAAGCGGAGCCGACACGCTCTTCACGGTGTACGAGGGCGCCGACGCGGAGATCTTCCATCTCAGCAACAGGGCCTTCACGCTGAACAGCCAGCCGCACCGGCTGCTCCTCTTCAAGCAACTGACGCGGGAAATGGCGGCCCAGGAAGTCGCGATCTGGAAGAAAGTGATCCGCGTGATTGCGCACGAGCTCAACAACTCGCTGGCGCCGATCACCTCGCTCGCGCATTCCGGCCAGGCGCTCGCGGAGGACCCGGATTCCAAGCGCCTGGCGCGCATTTTCTCCACGATCGAGGAACGCGCCTCCCATCTCGCGACCTTCATCGACGGCTATGCGCGTTTCGCTAAGCTGCCCCGGCCGAGGCCGGTCGCGGTGCCGTGGCCAACGCTCCTCGTCGGCCTGAAGGACAGCCTGGCGTTTCGTGTCCTCGAGCCCTTGCCGGGAAGCGAAGCCTGGCTCGACGCGCCGCAGATCGAGCAGGTGCTGATCAATCTGATCAAGAACGCGATCGAATCGGGATCGCCGGAGGACGACGTGACGCTCGCGGTCCATGAGCGCAACGGCGGCGTTGCGCTCGAGGTCAACGATCGGGGCAGCGGACTGACCGAGGAAGTGCTTCGCGACGCGCTGCTGCCGTTCTATTCGACCAAGCCGAAAGGAACCGGTCTCGGCCTGACGCTTTGCCGCGAGATCGTCGACGCCCACGGCGGGCGGCTCAGCATCGCGAACCGCGAGGGGGGCGGCGCCGTGGTCACGGTCTGGCTGCCGCAGGCGCCCTAAAGGGGACGTTCACCTTTAAAAGTGAACGTCCCCTTTAGATAATGCGCTGATGCAGAACTTCTACGATTTCAAGCTGCGGGGAATTGAGGGCACCGCCGATTTACTGAGCGGCCTCAAGGGCAAGGTCGTGCTCGCGGTCAATGTTGCGAGCCGCTGCGGCCTCACGCCGCAGTACACCGGTCTCGAGGAGCTGCACGAGGAGCTGGCCGGCGAGAATTTTTCCGTTGTCGGCTTCCCCTGCAACCAGTTCGGTGCGCAGGAGCCGGGAACGGAAGAGGAAATCCAGACCTTCTGCTCGGCGAACTATGGCGTGACGTTTCCGATGAGCGCGAAGCTCGAGGTCAACGGCGACCGTCGTCACCCGCTATACGCGTGGCTGACCGACCCTGCGAACGGGCATGCCGGCGACATCCAGTGGAACTTCGAGAAATTCCTGATCGGCCGCGACGGAAGACTCCTGCAGCGTTACGCGCCGACGGTCAAGCCGCGCGACAATGGCTTGATGCAGGACATCGCCGCAGCGCTTTGAATCGCTGGAAATTCCGGCCCGCGACACTTAACATTTCGGTGGCTCGGAGATTTAATCGATGCGATTGGACCGCTTGGCCAGAATGATGGTCGCCGGCTGCGTCTTTGCGCTTTCGGCAATGACCGCGACCGCGGGCGACGCTGAGCGCGGCCGAAGTCTCGCCTACACCTGTATGGGCTGCCACGGCATCGAGAATTACAAGAACGCCTACCCGAAGTATTCAGTTCCGAAGCTCGGCGGCCAGAATCCGGCCTACATCGTCGCCGCACTCGGAGAGTACCGGGCAGGAAACCGCTGGCATCCGACAATGCAAGGTCTTGCGAACACGCTTTCCGACGAGGATCGCGCCGATCTCGCCGCCTGGTTCGCGTCGGTCGCGGAGGCTAAGCCGGGCGCGAAGCTGGTGGGCACCCCGCCGGCGAAAGCGGAGGCCTGCACGGCCTGCCACGGCCAGAACGGCGCGGGAACGATGGACGAATATCCGGACATCGGCGGCCAGCACGCCGATTATCTCGCGCGGGCGCTCAACGATTACCGCCTCGGCAAGCGCAAGAACGCGGTCATGGCCCCCTTCGCGCAGCAACTGGCGCGCGCGGACATAGAGGCGCTCGCCGCCTACTTCTCGAAGCAGCCGGGACTCGTCACGCCCGAGCTTCGTTGAACCGCCTGCCCCGATGGCGAAGATCACCATCACGCGAGAGCTGGGGACGGATCGCGACCGTTACATCGGCACGGTCGAGGGAGTCGCCGGCGAAGCGGAGCTGATCTATTCGCACGCCGAGCCCGCGCGAGTGGTCGCCGATCACACGTTCACGCCAGATAAAATGCGGGGCCAGGGCGTCGCAACGGCGCTCGTCGAGCGGTTGGTCGCCGACGCACGCCGCGAAGGATTCAGGATCGTGCCGCTGTGCCCGTTCGTGAAGGCGCAGTTCGATCGCCATCCCGAATGGTCCGACCTGCGCGCCTAAAGGCGGCTAAAGGGGACGTTCACCTTTGTAAAGGTGAACGTCCCCTTTAGCGCCCCCTTTAGCGGAGCTACTGCTTGAGCTTCTCCAGGAACATCGCGACCGTCCACTGGTAGTAGTCGATGTTGTCGCGCTTGGCGAAGCCGTGGCCTTCGTTGAGCCCGACGAGATACCAGACCTCGCCGCCGTTCGCGCGGATCTTCGCGACGAGCTGTTCCGATTCCGTGACGGGCACGCGCGGATCGTTCTGACCCTGCACGACGAGCATCGGCCTGTTGATCTTGGCCGCGTTGTTGAGCGGCGAGATCTTCTCTAGGAATGCGCGCATTTTCGGGTCGCGCTCATCGCCGTATTCCGGCCGGCGCAGGTCGCGGCGGTACTCCGCCGTGCTCTCGAGGAAGGTGACGAAATTGCTGATGCCGACGATGTCGATGGCGCCGCGCAAGCGGTCGTTGTAATGCGTCATCGAGGCGAGCGTCATGTAGCCGCCATAGGAGCCGCCGATCACGACCACGCGCTTCGCGTCGAGGTCCGGCTGCGTCGCGATCCAGTCGAGCAGCGCGCCGATGTCCTTCACCGAATCCTCGCGCTTCATGCCGTTGTCGAGCGCGACGTAGGTCTTGCCATAGCCGGTCGATCCGCGCACGTTCGGGTGGATCACGGCGTATCCCAGCTCGCCGGCCCACTGCTGGGTCGCGATGCTGAAGATTGGCCTCGACTGGGCCTCCGGCCCGCCGTGGATATTGATGAGCACCGGATGCGGCCCGGCGCCGGCCGGCCTGTACACCCACGCGGGGACCTGCCGCGGCTCGCGCTCTACCTCGTCGAAGGTGGGATAGCGCACCAGCGACGGCGCGACGAGCCGCTTGCTGTCGATCGGCCCGATCTCGCTCTGGGTCCAGCGCGTGAGCTCGCCGTTCTCGAGGCCGAACACCCAGACGTCGTAAGGCTCGCTCGGCGTCTGGAGGCTGAACGCCAGGCGCTCTCCCTCGACGTCGAATCCGATCGAGCCGATGACGCCGAACGGCAGTTTCGGCGGGATCAGGTCGATCTTCATCGCGAGATCCATGATGAGAAGCCGGCTCGCGCCATCCTCGTTGACGACGTAGGCGAGATAGCGCCCGTCGCGCGAGAGCGCGAGATCGTCGATGTCCCAGTTCACGTGGTCGGTCAGGGATGTGACCTTGCCGGTCGCGAGGTCCGCGTAACGGAGCGTCCGGAACTCGCTCCCGAGATCGGACGGAAAGTACACACCCTTGCCGTCGC
>JBOHZO010000082.1:0-16019 GCA_050738555.1 Steroidobacteraceae bacterium
GGCGAGGGCGCGCAGCCGGTGGACACATCGCCCGTCGCCGATCGGGACGTCCGCAGCCTGGTTGAATCGATGCTCAAGGAGCAGAGTCTCGAGCTTCGCCGCTTCATCGTTTCGACGCTCGACACCTGGACTCACCGGATTGTCGCCGAGCTCCGGCCCAAAGAATCCCTGGAGGCGACCGAGGACGCCGACGTTGCCGCGAAACCGCCGCCGGCGCGTCCCTGGCCGTGGATTGCCGCGACGGCCTCGGCTGTCGCCGCGCTGATCCTTCTCGCAGTCCTCTACTGGCAGGCCAAAGTCGCGACGGAACAGGCGGAGCGCGCCTTCGAGGCGGTCACGGCGTCGAACGAGACGCTGACGCAGGCCATCGAGAAATGGCGAATCGCGGGTGACGCCTCTGCTGAAGCCGCGGGCCAGGAGGGATTCAAGCCGCTGGTGCTCGCCATCCCGTTCGGGGAGCAGCCGCTCAGCCCCGCGAGGCTCGAGTCCGTGCGCACCCTCGTGGCGCAGCTCGAGCGCGCGGCGATCAGCGGCGTCGTCAGGATCGAAACCTTCGCCGGCAGCTTCTGCCTTGCGAGCGCGGGCGACGACGGCTATATGCTCGCCGCGCCCGCCTCGCCGGCCGCGCAGTGCGAGCAGGTCGGGAACCCGTTCGATGAATCGCACGGCAGCGCATCGCGCCAGCCGCTCGCCTACGCAAATCTCGCTGCGTCGGTGCGCCAGCGCACCGGTGGTGCGATCGAGCTCGAGCTCACGTCCGGACCGCGCGAGCGCCTCGCGGTTTCCTATCCGCCCATCGCGCAGGCGAGCGCCGGGCAGTGGAACGCCGCGGCTCAATCCAACAACCGGATCGAGATCAGCATCGTCGAGCGATGACGCCGCGTCCGCTGATTTATGGCGCGAACGGCTACACCGGCGAGCTGATCGCGCGCGCCGCCAGCCAGGAAGGGCTTTCACCCGTCCTTGCAGGGAGGAGCGAGCCGGCAGTCGCCGCGCTCGCGAAGAAACTCGATTGCGACTATCGGGTGTTTGACCTGGCCGAGCCGGCCAGAGTGGCGGAGGGTCTCGCGGGTTGTCGCCTCGTGATTCATTGCGCGGGGCCGTTTTCCGCGACCGCGGCGCCGATGATGGCCGCCTGCCTTGCCGCGCGCGTGCATTACACGGACATCACCGGCGAGATCGACGTCTTCGAACTCGCGTTCCGGCAGGACGCCGCGTCCCGTGAAGCCGGCATCCTCGTCTGTCCGGGCGTCGGATTCGACGTCGTGCCGACGGACTGCGTCGCGCTGACCCTCGCGAAGGCGCTCCCGAACGCCAAGCGTCTCGCGCTCGGATTCGACAGCAGAAGCGGCTTGAGCCGCGGAACGGCCGCGACGAGCATCCAAGGCCTCGGCAACGGCAGCCGAGTGCGCGAGAACGGCGAGATTCGGCGCATCCCGCTCGGATCGCGCGCCCGACGGATCGACTTCGGCGCGGGCCCGAAACTCGCGACCGCGATTCCCTGGGGTGACGTCAGCACGGCCTATCGAACGACCGGCATCGGCAACATCGAAGTCTACGTGCCGGTCTCTCCCTCCGCGCTCGCGAACCTGCGGCGGCTCGACCGCCTCGGCTGGCTGTTGCGCCGCCGTCCCGTGCAGGCATTCCTGAAATCGCGCATCGCAAGGCGCGCGCCGGGTCCGGACGCGGCGGAGCGCGGGAAGACGCCAGTCCATGTCTGGGGAGAGGCAGTTGCCGAAACCGGCCAGGCCGTCACTGCGCGGCTCCGGGTCCCGAACGGCTACACGGTGACGACGGACGCCGCGGTCGCGATTGCGCGCCGGCTGCTCGGCGTGGATATCCCGGTCGGATTCACGACGCCGGCGCGGCTGATGGGAAGCGACTTCGTCACGAGGCTGCCCGGGGCATCGCAGATACAACTTGAATGACGTGAATTCCGGATTCCGGCCGCCGGCCTGGCTCTCCAACCGCCACCTGCAATCGGTGTGGCCGAGCCTGCCACTGCGGCGCCGCTCGATCGAGCGGCGCGCGGCGGCAGTAACCGCTGCGAGCCGGCAACTGGTGCTCGACTGCGGCGACGGCGCGCGGCTGATGGGCTGGGTCGCCGATCCGCCGCCCGGGACCGCAAACGCCGAGCAGCGGCTCGCGGTGCTGCTGCACGGCTGGGAGGGCAGCTCCGAATCCCTTTACGTGCTCTCGTGCGCGCAACTCCTTCACCAGCGCGGATTCACCGTGCTGCGGCTCAACCTCCGGGATCATGGCGGAACTCATGCCCTCAACAAGGAGCTCTTTCATTCCTGCCGACTTGCGGAAGTCGTCGGCGCGGTCGCGCGGCTGCAGGCGCTCTACCCGGATCACGATCTCTTGCTCGCCGGATTCTCCCTCGGCGGCAATTTCTGCCTGCGCGTGGGCGCGCGCGCCGGCCAGGCCGGAATCCGGATTGCGCGCATCGTCGCGGTCTGTCCGGTGCTCGAACCTGCGACGACACTCGCGGCCCTGGAGCGAGGACCCGCGATCTACCGTCAATACTTCATGCACAAGTGGCGACGGTCATTGCGATCCAAGCAGGCGGCCTGGCCGGACGAATATGACTTCGGCGAGCTGATCGGCGATCCGTCGCTCACGGGCATGACGGAGAAGATGGTCCTGAAGTACACGGACTTTCCCGACCTCGCGACCTACCTCCGCGGATATGCGATCACGGGCGACGTGCTCGAAAGTCTCGAGGCGCCCACGCACATCGTCGCCTCGAGTGACGATCCGATGATTCTTGCGCGCGACCTCGAGCAGCTCGCGCGCTCGAGCTCGCTCCGCCTGACGGTCACGCCGCACGGAGGCCATTGCGGTTTTGTGGACAGCTTCACCGGACCGAGCTGGATCGACCGCCGGATCGTCGCCGAGCTGGAACGCTATTGAGGATCACTCGCCGGCGGCAGCGCGCATCAACTCGAGCCATTTCAGGTAGCGCGCGAGCAGGCACTGGTCCGGCTCGGACTCGAAGCGCAGGACGGCGGGCCCCGTGAAGTCGGCCGGCTCACCGGCGACCTGGAAAGCGAGGCCCCGTGATGTCGCCTCGCGATCGCTGCCGCGATCCACGGGCGCCTCGGAGAGACAGGCGAGCATCCGGCAGAGAAGCCGGTTTTCGGCGAGGCCGCCGCTCGCGACGAGCCGCGCAGGAGGCGGCCGGTGCCGGTCCATTTCGTCGAGGTTCGCCTTGATCAGGAACGCCACGCTTTCGAGCACGGCGCGGCACTGCTGAATTTCAGTACCCTCGCCGACGAATGTGGACTCGAAGTCCGGCCGCCAGAACGGAGAAGCGAGACCCGCGACGCCATTCAGAAAGAACGGCGCCGCGCCGTCCGCGAGGGGCTGTTCGTCGAGAAGCCAAAGCAACCGGCCGGCGGCCGCGCCCAGGTGCCGCTCGAGCCAGTCGAGGGCGGCTCCGGCGCCATTGACCGATCCCTCGAGCACGAAATCGTAATGATGCGAATTGGCGCGGATGACGCTCGTCAGCAGGGGCGGGGCATGGAGGGCGTCGGCCGTGGGTCGCAGCACGAATGCGCCGGTCCCGAGATTGACGTAGGCGGCGTCGAAGTCGAGGGGCCCCGCGGCAAAGGGCACGACGGACTGGTCGCCGTTGCAGACGCCGACCGGCACTGCCTTGCCGTCGCAAAGCAGCGTGCCGAAATTTTCCGAGGTGCCGGTCGCGCGCGGCAATAGAGCGCGCGGAATGCCGAACAATTCGAGGAGTTCTCCGGACCAGTCCCTTTCGAATGGCGACCACAGGAGCGTCCGCGCCGCAGTCGATGCGTCTGCCAGGAATGGCCGCTCCTGAAGCAGCCGGCGCAACAGGTAGCACGCGAGCGGTCCCGCGTGCAGCCGGCTCTGCGCCGCCGCGCCACGAACTTCCGGCAGATGATCGAGGCACCAGCGCAGCTTGCTCGCGCCGTAATGCGGCGACAGCGGCAGGCCGGTCAAGCGCTTCACATCCTCGGCCCGGCGCGCCAGGCCCTTGAGCCACTTGGCGTTGCGCGTGTCCTGCCAGGAAATGACCGGCGACAGCGCGCGCCCGTCGTTTGCATCCCAGCATACGAGGCTCGAACGCTGGACCGCGAATCCGGCCGCTTCCCAGCGCGATGCAGGTACGATGCGCGCGAGCTCGGCAAGCGCGGTCCCGACGCTCGCGACGATCTCATCCGCGTCGTGCTCGACGTGACCGAGCGCATTGCGCTGTGTCGCGATTGTGACGAGGGCAGCACCCTCGAGCGCACCGGTTCGGTCGTAGGCGCTCGCGCGCGTCGCATGTCCGCCCTGATCGATGGCGACGTAAACCGCCCCGGTCATGCGCGGAGACGGGCGTGCGCGGCGAGCTCGTCCGCGAGCCGGAATGGCGCCATCGATTCGACCATCGCGACACCGCGTTCATGGAGCTCGGTCGCGAGACCGGCGTCGCCGACTTCATAGACGACCCAGGCCCACTCGCCTGCCGGTGGGCTTACTCCGGCGGGAAGCATTCGGTGATCGCAGAAGACGAATTCCGGCTGGAGAGACTCGAGTTCCGCCTGCAACTCCCGTGGATCGTCGCCCAGCACCCAGCCGATCGGCAGGCCCGCGGCCGCGCGCGCGAGCCGGCAGGCTTCGGCATCGAAGGAGATCAGATTGCAGCGTTCCGTGACCGGCGCGAGCGTCGCGAGGATCTTCTCGATGCATTGCGCGCGCCCGTGATGCACGAGGCTCGCGCGCTTGATCTCGACGAATGCCCTCGCCTTCGGGAATTCGGCCATCAGTTCCACGACGGCTTGGAGACGCGGGAGCGGGGTGCCGGCATGCGAGCGGCCGAAGCGCGCAGGCTCGCCGGCATCGACGCCGTCGAGCTGGCCGGACATCAGGAGCCGCACGTCGCCGGCCGCGCGCGTGGTCCGCTTGAGGCTCGCGTCGTGGATCACGTACGGTACGCCGTCCGCCGAGACCTGAAGGTCGAACTCCACGTAACGGAGGCCCCGCCGCCAGGCGGCCTCGATTGCCGGCAGGCTGTTTTCGGGGAAGTGTTCCGCGTCGCCACGGTGTGCGACGATCGTAAGCGTCATGCGGGGAATTATAGTCTTGTGGATCTGCGCCGCCTGTGCCGCGGCCGCCTGCAGCCGCCAGGAGGCCGGCTGGGAGGATGCGGTGCGCGAGAATTCGATCGCCGCCTATCAGCATTATCTCGAGGAGTTTCCTGCCGGATTGCATGCTGCGGATGCGCAGGCGAAGCTCCTCGAGCTGCGGGAAAAAGAGGACTGGGCGCGCGCCAATCGCTTGCGGACGCCCGAAGCCTGGCAGCGCTACCTGGGAGACTGGCCGAAGGGCCGCCACGCGCCGCTCGCGCGCCGGCAGCTCGTCGAGTTCATTCCAAGATCTGCGCCGGTCGCGCCACTCGCGTCGGTTTCGCCCGCAAGCGAGGGCGGATTCGCGGTTCAGTTCGGCGCGTACTCGAGCGAGCCTGCGGCACGTGCAAATCAGGCGCGCCTGGCCAGCGAGCACGCCGGGGCGCTGACCGGCCTGCAGTTGCTGATCCTGGCGCCGCACGACGGCGAAACCGGTGTGTGGCGGATTCGCACGAATCCACTTGCGGAGGACGCAGCGCGCGATCTATGCGAAAGGTTGAGGGAGCGCGGCGTCGACTGCGTGCCGGTCGCTGAACCTTCAGCCGGTCAGGCGCCGCCATAACGCGCGGCCGACCAGGCGCGCCTGGTCGGCGAGCCCGAAGCGCTTCAGGTTCGTGCGGATCACGCCTTCGGTGAAGCGCGTGCGCTTCGAATAGTCGATGCGCACGTCGACGAGCACCGGCTCGCCGGCATCGGCGGCGGCCAGCGCATCGCCGATGACGCGGTCAATGTCGGCGTCCTCGCGCATGAGCCGGAAGCCGACGCGGTTCGCCCGCGCCAGGCCCTCGAGATCGAGCTCCGGAAGCACAGTGCAGGTCTTCCGGTTGAAAGGCGTTTCCTGGGCCTGGGCGATCTGCGCGAGCTCGCCGTCATTGAAGACGAACCAGGCGACGCCGGCCTTCTGCGCGACCGCGGTCGCCATCTCGAGCCCGGTCATCCGCGCGGCGCCGTCGCCCACGATTCCGACGACCGCGCGGTCGGGCCGCGCGAGCTTGGCGCCGATGGTCGCGGGAATGCAGTACCCCATCGAATTGAAATCGGAGGGAGAGAAGAAGGCCCGTGGCGCGAGGATCGGCATCAGCTCCGCGACCAGGAACGTGTGATTGCCATCGTCGGCGACGACGATCCCGTCGTCCGGGAGGCGGCGGCGCAGCGCGTCGAAGAAGCGCTGCGGATTCACGCGGCCTTTCGAATCGTGCGCGAGCCACTCCTCGCGGTAACGGCGCTTGTCGGCAGCGATTTGCGTGCCCACCCTGGACGCGCGATCGGTGGCAGGGGTGGATCCGAGCAGAGGGATGAGCGCCGCGAGGACGGCACGCGCATCGCCCTCGAGCGCGACAGCGGCCGGGTAGTTCGCGCCGAACACGCGCGGATTGATGTCCACGTGTATGAGATTCGCAGGTGGCTCGAAGCCGTAGCTGCCGGTCGGGATCTCCGCGAATCGTGTGCCGATGGCAAGCAGGCAGTCGCAGCTGCGAAAAGCGTTTTCCGAGGCGGGCACCGCGGCCGGCCCCAGCGCGAACCCGGCGTGCAGTGGGTGATTCGCCGGGAAGGCCGAAAGGCCTTGCAAGGTGGTTGCGACCGGCGCTGCGAGCAATTCGGCGAGCTGCCGGAGCTCCTGACCGGCGTCCACCGCACCCCAGCCGCAGAAAATCCCCGGGTGCTCCGCGCTGCGCAGCAGTTCCGCCGCGCGCGCAAGGTCCGCCGAGCCCGCGCGATGGGCGGCGGCGGGCGGCGGCGCGTACCCGGGAATCTCGCCTGCGTCGCCCGGCATCAGTTGCAGGTCGACCGGGATTTCGACGAATACGGGACCGGGCTCGCCGGTGGTCGCGAGCCGATAGGCCTCCTGGATGATCGGCACAACGTCCGCATGCCGGTCGACTCGCCATCGACCCTTGGTGATCGGCGTGAGGAGCGCGTGCTGGTCCATGTCGTGAAGCTGGTAGGCGCGGCCAAGATCGCGACGAATGCCGCCTGCGATCACGATCATTGGGATGCCATCGAGAAAGGCTTCGCCGATGCCGCTCGCCGCATGCGTGACGCCCGCTGCCGGCACGATCAGGAGCGCTCCGACGCCCGCGCCGGTGCGACTGACCGCGTCCGCCATGAATGCGCCACCGCCCTCGTGGGCGACCAGCACGGGCGTGATCGAATCGGAGGCGCCGATCTGGTCGTACAGCTCGGTGTTGTGCACGCCGGGGATGCCGAACGTGTAGCGGATTCCGAGCTGTTCGAGTGCGTGGCGCGCCAGCCACGCTGCTGTCCTGTGCATGCTGCCTCCCCGTGGAGGGCAGCGTAGCCTATTCGGCGGATCAACTCCTGATCATGCGCCAGTCACCGTCGCCGAAGCGGCAAGCGCTGCCGCGCTTCTGGATCTGGCGTCCGTCGTACTCGCGTAGCAGCGTGAAATGCCGGCATACGCGACCGTCACGCTCGAACCGCCCGTCGGGCGTCAGCCGGTAGCGCATTCCCCGGCGAGTGCCGTCCCAACGCACATAGCGACCGTCGTCCAGGAGTTCCAGCGAATGGCCGAAGCAGGCGCGATCGTTTTCATCCATCTCGTCACCGATCTCGCGGCCGATGATCGCGCCGATGGTCGCGCCCGCCAATATTGCGATCAGGCGATCGTTGCCGTCGCTGATCGCTCCGCCGATTGCGCCACCGACAACGGCGCCGAGCGCGGTGCCGATGCGGTCGCGATCGCAGCGCCCACCGCGGATGCCGTAATCATCCCGCCAATGACGGCCTGTATAGCCGACATAATAGGGATCGTGTTTCTTGCGCCAGCCATGTGCAGGCGCATGCGGCGGCGGGTCGGCGATCGCGGTCAACGGGAAGGCCACGGCGGTGATAGCGAGTATCGTCGCGGCGGCGATGAGATTTCGATGCAGTTTCACGGCGTCCCTCCTGCGTGAAGCAACCCTCAAAACGCGTTGATGCCCGTGAGCTCGCGTCCGATCGTAAGCTGGTGGATCGTCTCGGTCCCTTCGTAGGTGATCACGCTCTCCAGGTTGAGCGCGTGGCGGATCGGCACGTACTCGGCGCTGATCCCGGAGCCTCCCAGCATGTCGCGGGCATCGCGCGCGACGTCGATCGCCATCCGGCAGTTGTTCCATTTCGCGAGCGACACCTGGGAAGGATGCATGCGCCCGGCGTCCTTGAGGCGGCCAAGCTGCAATGAGAGAAGCTGCGCGCAGGTGATTCCGCGCGCCATCGACGCGAGACGGATCTGGATCGCCTGGTTCGCCGCGAGCGGCCGGCCGAACAGCACGCGCGACTGCGTGTAATCGAGTACCTGCGCCAGGCAGGCCTGGGCCGCGCCGATCACGCCCCAGGCGATTCCGAAACGGGCCTGTGTCAGACAGGAAAGCGGAGCTTTCAGGCCGATCGTGCTTCCCGGGAGCAGGTTATCGTCGGGGACGACGACGTCCTCGAAGTAGAGGGCGCCCGTGGACGAGGCGCGGAGCGAAAACTTCCGCTCGATTTCCGGCGCGGCGAATCCGCGCATGCCCTTCTCGACGAGGAATCCGCGGACGCCGTCCTCGGTCTTCGCCCAGACGACGGCGAGATCGGCGATCGGCGCGTTCGTGATCCACATCTTCGCGCCGTTCAACACCCAGTCGCGGCCACGGCGCTTCGCGTGCGTCTTCATGTTCGACGGATCCGAGCCGCCGTGCGGCTCGGTGAGGCCGAAGCAGCCGATCAACTCGCCTTTCGCCATGCGCGGCAGGTACTTCGCCTTTTGCGCTTCGCTGCCATAGGCATGGATCGGGTACATGCACAGGCTCGATTGCACGGACACGAAGCTGCGTATCCCGGAATCGCCGCGCTCGAGCTCCTGGCAGATGAGCCCGTAGGAGACGGCGTTCATTCCGGCACAGCCATAACCGGAGAGGGAGCTGCCGAGCAGGCCGAGCGACGCGATCTCCGGCACGAGTTCGCGTGGAAAACTGTGCTCCTCAAAATGCTTCTGGATGACGGGCAGCACCGCCTCGTCGACGAGGCGCGCGACCGAGTCGCGCACCATGCGCTCCTCGTCGGAGAGGGACGCGCCGATCTCGTAGAGATCGAGGGCGTCAAGCGCTTCGCGGGTCGCTTCGCGGTTCAACCGGCCTGCATTCCGAGACGTGCGACGAGATCCTGCGCCATGCCCTCGACATCGCGCGCCTTGCCGACCGCGGTTTCGAGATCGCCGGCCGTGAACGCGGCGCCGGCCTCGTCCCAGGCCGTCGCTGCGCTTGCAAACGCGGCCTTCGCCTCTGCGAGCAGCGGCCTGTCCATGCCTTTAGGCAGACGGCGCATCTTGGCGAGCTCGTCGAGCCGGCTGCCGATGCCGGCCAGCCGTTCGGGCAGGCTTCCCGACAGCCGCGCCCAGTCCGCATTCATTTCGGAGACGCGCTGCTCCTTCGCCGCGGCGGCCTCCTTGGCGAGCTGCTCGGCATGCGCGGGCAGGTCCCTGACCGCGGCGATGGCGTCCGCGGAGCGCTCCTCGTTGAACGCCGTGCGTGCGCTTTCGAGTTCCGCTTTCACTTCGGCATAGCGCTCGGGCACGTACTTCTGCGCGTCCTCGTAGACGGCGTTGAGCGCGTTTTCCGCGGCCGTGATTGCTTCCTGCGCCGGGTCCTTCTGCGAGCACGCCGCCAGGGCCAGGAGGCCCGCGAGCGCGGCGACGAGTTTCCAGCTTTTCACGGGATCACCTCAGGAGGGTTTCAGGCCAAGAGTCTCCATGATGCCCGCGATCTTTGTCTTCGCCTCGCGCGCGGCGAGGACGGAGGCCTCGAAGTTCGCGGACGTCATTTCCGCCGCGGCCTTGGTCCAGGAATCGCGCGCGGCATCGTAGGACTCGATCGTCGATTTCCAGGCGTCCTTCGCCATGCCTTTTGGCGGCCGGCTGCCCTGGGCCGATATCTTCCTGTCCACGGCGTCGATCATGGCCGGCATGCTCTTTGCGAGTTCTTCCCATTCGGACTCCATCTCGACACGCACCTGGGCGCGGCGGATCCGGCTCTCGGCAACCGCGCGACGCAGGCCATCCCGGACGGCGCCCGCTTGCGCGACGACGTCACGGAAATTCTCCTTCGCCATTGAGTCGCGGAGCGCCGCAATGCCGGCGCTGACTTCTGCATGCCGTTCCGGCAGGTACTTTTGTATTTCCGCGCCCGATTCCGCGAATGTCTTTTCGATCGCGGCGAGCGCCTGCTCGGCCGGTTCCTTCTGGCTGCCGCAGCCGGCGAGGCCGACGATCGCGGCGGCGAGCGCCGCCAGCGCAAAACCCTTTGATCCCTTGATCATTGCAATACCCCCACGAATGCAGACCGCTAAGCGTACCACCGATCGGGTACCATGCCGCGCGTGAAGATACCCGAGATCCTGATGATCGAGACAGTGCATCAACCGGGCAGTCTTGCGAAGGTGCTGCAGGTCATCGCGGATGCCGGACTGACGATCGATCACCTCCAGGCGCTCCGGCGCGAACAAGGCCGGACACTGTGGGAGATCACGCTGGAGATGGACGAAGAGGCGGACCGCAGCCTGTACGGTCGCATCGACGCGTTGCCGATCGCGCGCTTCGTCGGGAAGTCGGATCGCGTATTCGACCGGCATCGTGGCGGCAAGATCCGCACGCAATCGGCGATTGCGATCACGACCCAGCAGGTGCTCCGCGACATCTATACCCCGGGCGTCGCGCGGGTCTGCCTCGCGATCCGCAAGGATCCCGCGCAGGCCTGGGAATACACGGGGCTCGGCAACTCGGTTGCGATCGTGACGAACGGCACCGCCGTGCTCGGCCTCGGCAATGTGGGCGCGCTCGCGGGACTTCCCGTCATGGAAGGCAAAGCGGCGCTCTTTGCGACGCTCGTCGGCATCAATGCCGTGCCCATCCTGCTCGACGAGACGGACCCGCAACGCTGCATCGAGCACATCGCGGCGATCGCATCGGGATTCGGCGCGATCCAACTCGAGGATTTCGCGGCGCCGGCCTGCTTCGAAATCGAGGAAAGATTGCGCTCCCGCCTGAACCGGCCGGTCCTGCACGACGACCAGCACGGAACCGCGGTCGTGGTGCTGGCGGCGGCGATCAACGCCACGCGGCGGGCAGGAAAGGAGCTCGGCTCCTGCGTCATCGGCCAGATCGGGCTCGGCGCCGCGGGCATCGGCATCGTGCGGCTCCTCATGCGGGCGGGCGTCGCGCGCGTGATCGGGACGGATCTCGACGATGGCGCCCGCCGCCGGCTCGTGGCCATGGGCGGCGAGCTCGCGACGCTCGAGGAGATCATGCGGAAATCCGACATCGTCATCGCAACGACGGGCGTCCGCGGCCTGATCAAGCCCGAGACCGTGCAGAAGGGCCAGATCGTGATGGCCCTGTCGAATCCCGACCCGGAGATCGAGCCGGCGGTCGCGCTTCAGCACGGTGCCGCGATCGCCGCGGACGGCAAGGGCATCAATAACGTGCTCGGGTTTCCGGGGCTCTTCAAAGGCGCGCTCACGGCGCGCGCCACCCGTTTCACGGATCCGATGCTTCAGGCCGCGGCGCAGAGGATCGCGGAACTGGCGCAGGGAGATGACCTGGTTCCCGACGCGCTGAATCTCGAGGTGCACAGGGCGGTCGCCGCCGCGGTTGAAGCCGCGGCGCAATAAAAGGGGACGTTCACCTTTTCCTCCGGAGGAATAAGGTGAACGTCCCCTTTTATTCAGGCGCTCATTGCGCTCCGGAGTTTTTGTATAGCCGCGGATTCGATCTGCCGGATGCGCTCGGCAGAAACGCCGTATTCGTCCGCGAGGTCCTGCAAGGTCTTCTTTTCCTCAGCGAGCCAGCGGGTCTTGATCACGGTGCGGCTCCGCTCATCGAGACTCTCGAGCGCCGAGGCAAGCGAACTCGCCACGTCCCCCTCCCACTGATCCTGCTCTATGATCGCGGCCGGGTCCGCTTCCGGCGAGGGCAGGTAGAGCGAGGGCGAAGCCAGCGCCTCGTCGTCACCGGCGTCCGGCGCGGGATCGAAGGACAGGTCGCGCGCCGAGAGCCGGCGCTCCATTTCCCGCACTTCCTGGGGCTCGACACCGAGCTCGCCGGCGACCGCCCGGGTCTCGTCATCGGACAGCCATGCCAGGTTCTTCTTCATCCTGCGCAGGTTGAAGAAGAGCTTTCTCTGGGCCTTGGTCGTGGCCACGCGGACCAGGCGCCAGTTGCGGATCACGAATTCGTGGATTTCGGCGCGGATCCAGTGCACGGCGAAGCTGACGAGCCGCACGCCCACGCCGGGGTCGAAACGCTTGACGGCCTTCATCAGGCCCACATTGCCTTCCTGGATCAGGTCGCCCACCGGCAGGCCATAGCCCATGTAGCCGCGCGCGATGTGCACGACGAAGCGCAGGTGCGACACGATGAGTTCGCGCGCCGCGTCGAGGTCCTGGTGTTCACGAAAACGGCGCGCAAGCGCGAGCTCTTCCTCGCGGCTCAGCATCGGAATCGCCGACACGCGCTCGATGTAAGCCTCGAGGCTTCCGATCGGGCCGGACAGAATGAGTGACGAGTTCGGGAGCGCAAGCGCCTTGCCAGTCATTTCTTCAGATACCTCCGTGGGCAAATATTAGCACTCGTGCTAATAGAGTGCTAAGGCCCGGGAAAGTTCAGCCCAAAAGGGTCCATAAACGTTGTCAAAACATAGACTTAAGCGCGTGGCTCGATGCGCCGCAAATGATAACCGGCGGCGAGCCAGGCGCCCAGAATGCCGAGGGCCGCGCCGCCTGCGACGATGACCGGCCATTCGCGAATCGTGAGTCCCCGGAGGCGGAAGGCCGCGCCGTACGCGGTCGCCAGCTGCGCGACGTAGGGTTCGAGCGCCATGAGGCCGACCGCGACGAGGCCGGCCGCCAGCAGACCGCCGCCAAGTCCCTGCCAGAGTCCCGAATAGAGGAAAGGACGGCGTACAAAGGCGTTGCTGCCGCCGACGAGCTTCGTCACTTCGATCTCCGCGCGCCGGCCGTTGATCTCGAGGCGGATCGTGTTCCCGACGACCGCGAGCACGCCGATCGCAAGCACGATGGCCACGAGCAGGACGAGCTGCTGCAGCGTGTCCTGGAGCGCGTGCAGGCGCTGCACCCAGGCAGTATCCGCCTCAACCATGTCGACGTGCTCGGTCTTGCGCAACTCGGCGGCGAGTTCCTCGACTGCCGCGGCGGTGTCGCCGGTGCGTGACGGACGCACCTTGATGAGCCACGGCAATGGATTCTCCGGCAGCGCCTGCAAAGCGTCGCCGATGCCGGACAGCGCGCGGAACTCGGCGAGACCCTCGTCGGGGCTCACGAGCACGGCTTCCTCGACTCCGCTTCGCGCGGCGATGGCGCTTGCAGAATTTTTCGCCTCGGGCTCGGTCGTCGACATGCGGAGGAAAACGGAGAGCTGAACCGTATCGGCGAGGCCAGCCGTCGCCACGCGCATGTTCGAAACGAGGAGATAGAGCGCAGCAGGCAGTGCGAGCGCGATGCCGATCACGGCGATCGTGAGAAAGGTCGCGAATGGCTGGCGGGCGAGCCGCCCGAGCGAACCCAGGAGTGCCTGCGCATGGCGTTCGAAGAGAATCAGCACGGCGTCAGGAAGCGCCACGGGGAATACCCGCCAGGCGGCCCTGCTCGATGTGCACGCGCCGCACGCGAAAGCGCCCCAGCAAGTGGACGTCATGGGTCGCGACCAGCACGGTGACGCCGACCGCGTTGAATCGCTGGAACAGGTGCATGACCTCGAGCGCGAGATCGGGATCCAGATTGCCGGTCGGCTCGTCGGCGATCAGCACCGGCGGCTTGGTGATGACCGCGCGCGCGATGCCGACCCGCTGCTGTTCGCCCGCGGACAGTTCGAGCGGAAACGAGCGCTCCCGGCCGAGGAGACCGACCTGGTCGAGGGCCGCGCGCACGCGTTTGTCCATCTCGCGGTGCGGAACCCCCGCAATTGCGAGAGGGAGCGCCACATTGTCATACACCGGCCGATCGTCCAGGAGCCGGTGGTCCTGGAACACGACGCCGACCTGCCGGCGGAATGCCGGGATCGCAGAGCGGCGCAGCGTCGCGGTCTGCCGCCCGTTTACGACCACCTGCCCGCGCGTCGGCCGCTCGAGGAGGGCGATGAGCCGGAGCACGGTGCTCTTGCCAGCGCCGGAATGGCCGGTCAGGAAGGCCATCTCGCCGGCGTCGAGCTCGAAGGAAAGCTCCGACAGCGCCTCGCGCCCATTCGGGTAACGCTTGAATACGCGGTCGAATCGGATCACGGCGATTTAGCTGCGGCGGGCCGCAGCAGTCCCTCGACATAGGCCCTGGCGTCGAAGATACCGAAATCCTCCGCCTGTTCGCCAACGCCGACGAAGCGGATCGGCAATCCGAAGCGGCGCGCGATGGCGATCACGATGCCGCCTTTCGCGGTGCCGTCGAGCTTGGTCACGACGATGCCGCTGACGCCGATGGCGTTCCTGAACTGTTCGGCCTGGCGCAGCGCGTTCTGGCCGAGGCCTGCATCCAGCACCAACAGGACTTCATGCGGAGCCTCCGGATCGATGCGCTTGATCACGCGCGCAATTTTGGTGAGCTCATCCATCAGGTGCGACTGCGTATGCAGCCGGCCCGCCGTGTCCGCGATCAGCACGTCGACACCCCGTGCCCTGGCCGACTGCATCGCGTCGAAGACGACCGCTGCGGGATCCGCGCCTGCGCCCTGCGAAACGAGCGGGACGCCGTTCCGTTCGGCCCAGACGGAAAGTTGTTCGACCGCGGCCGCGCGGAATGTGTCGCCGGCCGCGAGCATGACCGAGAACCCCTCGTCCTGGAGCCGCTTCGCGAGTTTGCCGATCGTCGTGGTCTTGCCCGAGCCGTTGACGCCCACGACGAGGATGACGAAGGGCTTCCGTGCCTTGTCGATCGCGAGCGGCTGCTCGACCGGCTTCAGGATCTCGAAGATCGAAGCGGAAAGGGCAGCCACGAGTGCGCTCGCGTCGCCGAGCTCGGCGCGCGCGACTTTCCCGCGAAGATCGGAAAGCAGCGTCTGCGTGACTTCGACTCCCACGTCCGCGGCGAGCAGGCGTGTCTCGAGCTCCTCGAGGAGATCATCGTCGATCCGCCGGCCCGGAAGCAGGTCCGCGACCCAGGAGGCGCCGCGATTGACGCGCTCGCGCAGGCGCGCGTAGAAGCCGCCTTCTGCCGGCGTCAAGGTTCCAGCAGGACCGGATTCGCGACGACGAACGCGGCGCCGCCGCTCGCGACGAGCGAAGCGGCGTGCGTCTGCATTTCAGTCGTCACCGCGAGGCTCGCCGTGGGATCGAGCAGTGAGCCGTGGGAACCCGACAGGAAATGCACCCAGGTTCCGGTGCCAGCGGCGACCGGCGTCGGCCCCGCCGCACTCGCCTTGACCCAGGTCGCCGCATTCACGAGACGCTGCGTCGCCGAATTCGGCACGACCGTGTCGTTGACCACCTGGGTGAGGAGCACCGGCCTGGCATCGATCGCCGCAGCCACGTAGTTGATTGGATCGCCGGAATCGACGACTGCCTGCGCATCGCGGAAGAACTGCTCGTACAGCGTGCTGCCTTGCACGAGCCCTGCAGCCTGGAGTCCCGCGTTGATCCTGGGCGAGAGTGCCGCCGATTCGCGCAACAGGTTCGCCACGCCACCGCCCGGCACGCTGAGATAGGCGGATACGGTCGCGATCGGCTGCGCGTTCGCGACGGTGCCGACGATGCCGCCGAGCGAGAGGCCTGAGAAATGAATCCGCGTGCCGTCGATATCGGCCACGGTGTCGCCGTCGAGATCGAGCGCCGGGAGCGAGGTCGTAAGCTGCACGATGTCGACCGCCGCCTGGCGCTGGTTGTCGCGGCTCGTCAGGAG
>JBOHZO010000083.1:0-3179 GCA_050738555.1 Steroidobacteraceae bacterium
GCGCCGTGATGCGCGCCGCCGAGAGACTCGCGGCATGAGCCGCCGCTGGACAGTTATCGGGCTGCCGCTGCTGTGGATCGCGGTACTCGCATCCGCGGTCGCGGTGGTGCGCGCCAGGCACGAGTCGAGGACGCTCTTCGTCGAGCTCGAGCAGCTCTCCGCCGAGCGCGACCGCCTCAACATCGAGTGGTGGCAGCGGCAGCTCGAGCAAAGCGCGTGGTCGAACCACGGCTTCGTCGAGCGCGTCGCCGCTGAACGGCTTGACATGAAGATCCCGAAGCCGGACGAAGTGCGGATCGTCGCGCAATGAGACGCAAGGACGGCGAAATCGAGTTCGACGCGCCCCAGTTCCGCCTGCGCGCGCGGATGCTGAACGGCCTGCTGCTGCTCGCGGCGCTCGTGCTTTTGGGGCGCGCGATCCAGCTCCAGGTGCTCGACCGGCAGTTCCTCGCGCGGCAAGCCGACATGCGGCACGCGCGCGACGCGAAAATGCTCGCGCACCGCGGCGCGATCCTCGACCGCTTCGGCGAGCCGCTTGCGGTGAGCTCGCCGGTCGACACCATATGGGTCAATCCGCCTGAGTTCGCGCAGGCGGGCGAGGGCATCGCGCGGCTCGCGCGTAGTCTCGGGCGCAACCGCCAGTGGCTCGAGCAGCGCGTCACCAGCAACCTCGACCGCGAATTTCTTTACGTCGCGCGCCACGTGGATCCGGAGGTCGCCGCCAGGATCAGGAAACTCGCGATTCCGGGCGTGTACCTGGTCCGCGAATACCGGCGCTACTACCCGAACGGCGAGATCACCGGGCACGTGCTCGGCTTCACGAATCTCGATGAGGCGGGCCAGGAGGGACTCGAACTCGCCTACGACCAGTCGCTCGCGGGCATCGACGGCGAGAAGCGCGTAATACAGGACGGTCACGGACGCATCGTCCAGAACGTCGAGATCAACCGCACCCCGGTGCCCGGCGAGGACCTCCAGACCAGCCTCGACCTGCGAATCCAGTACCTGGCATATCGCGAGCTGAAGGCCGCGATACGCACGCACAAGGCGCGCGCGGGCACCGTGATCGTGATCGACATCCCGACGGGCGAAGTGCTCGCGATGGTCAATCAGCCGTCGTTCAATCCGAACGACCGCACGCAGTACGAAGTCGCTCGCTACCGCAATCGCGCCGCGACCGACATCTTCGAGCCGGGCTCGAGCATCAAGCCGTTCGTCGTCGCGGCCGCGCTGTCTTCGGGCCGCTACCGCTCCGATTCGATGATCGACGCGACCCCTTTCAAGGTCGGGATCAAGACGATCCGCGACAAGCACGATCTCGGGCGCATCGATCTCGGCGACGTGCTCGCGCGCTCGAGCAACGTCGGCATGGCGAAGATTGCCCTGTCGCTCGAGCCCGAGCAGATGCACGGTACGCTCCGCGGGCTCGGGTACGGCGAAGTCACGGCGAGCGGTTTTCCCGGCGAATCGGCGGGCCTCCTTTCCGGCGCCGGAAGCTGGCGGCCGATCGGCATCGCAACGATGGCCTACGGCTACGGCCTGTCGGTGACGCCGCTGCAGCTCGCGCAGGCGTACGCGACGATCGGCGCGTTTGGTCTGCATCGCCCGATCACTTTCCTCCGCACCGAAGAGCGGGTCGCAGGCAAGCGCGCCCTGTCGCAGAAAGTCGCGCGCGATCTGATCGGACTTCTCGAGGAAGCGGTGACTCCGGCCGGCACCGGCGTGAAAGCGACCGTGCCCGGCTATCGCGTCGCGGGCAAGACCGGCACGGCGTGGAAGGCGACCGCCGGAGGCTATTCGACTGACCGGTATCTCTCGGTGTTCGCGGGCGTCGTGCCCGCGACCCAGCCGCGGCTTGCCGTCGTCGTGATGGTCGACGAGCCGCGCGGCACGCTTTATTACGGAGGCGACGTGGCGGCGCCCGTGTTCTCGGCGGTGACGTCCGGCGCGCTTCGCCTGATGTCCGTCGCCCCGGACGATCTCGCGCGCGTCGCGCCCCTGACGCTCGCGGAGATCGAGCCATGAGCGCGCCGGCGCGTCTCGACCAGCTGCTCGCAGGCATCGCCCCGGCGCCGCCCGTGGCTGTCGCGGGCCTGACGCTGGATTCGCGCGCGCTGGGAGCCGGTGACGCATTCGTCGCGCTCAAGGGCGGCAGCCGGCACGGGCTCGATCACGCCGGCGAGGCCGTGGCGCGGGGCGCCCGCGCAATCCTCTGGGATCCTGCGGAGGGAAGGTCGCCGGAAGTGACGACCGGGGAAGTCGCTTACGTCGCCGTGCGCGAGCTTCGCGACCGGCTGGGAAGCATCGCGGATCGATTCTATGGCGCGCCGTCATCGCAGCTCACGGTCGCGGGCGTGACGGGCACGAATGGCAAGACGACTTGCGCGTGGCTCCTCGCCGCCGCAGTCGAGCGGCTGGCGCGACGCGGCGCCTACCTCGGCACGCTCGGCGCGGGCTTTCCGCCGCGCGTCGAGGCAGGCGCGCTGACGACGCCCGATGTCATCACGCTGCACCGGCAGCTCCGGGCGCTGGCCGACGCCGGAGCCACGCACGTCGCGATGGAGGTGTCTTCGCATGCCCTCGACCAGCGACGCGTCGATGCGGTGCGTGTGCAGGTCGCGGCGTTCTGCAACCTGAGCCGTGACCATCTCGATTACCACGGCACGATGGAGCGCTACGCCGAGGCCAAGCAACGGCTGTTCCGGCTGCCGGGTCTCGAGCAGGCGGTGATCAACGTCGGCGACGCGACCGGCGCGCGATTTGCCGCGGCGCTCGCGCCGCAGGTCGCGCTCACCGCGGTCGCCGTGGGTGGCCAGGTGCCCATGGCTGCGCGCTTCATCCATGTCGGGCGCGTACACGCCGCCGACAGCGGGCTCGAACTCGAGTTGAGCGGCCACTTCGGCAGCCGGCGCCTGCGCTCGCGACTGATCGGCGGGTTCAACGCCGAAAATCTCGCGATCACGCTCGGCGTGCTGCTCGCCTGGCAGTTCGACCTGGACGATGCGCTCGCGGCGCTCGGCGCCTGCGCCGCGCCGCCGGGCCGCATGGAAGCACATCGCCTTCCGAATGGCGCGCTCGCAGTCGTCGACTACGCGCACACGCCGGACGCGCTCGCCAAGGCGCTCGGCGCGCTGCGCCGGCACGCGCGCGGCCGCGTGCTCGTCGTGTTCGGCTGCGGC
>JBOHZO010000084.1:0-24171 GCA_050738555.1 Steroidobacteraceae bacterium
GCTTACGGCCCCGCAAAGCTGCCCCACAGCGCTTACTGCTTGAAGGGAGCCGCTTGTGTGCTATTCATTGCGTTCGAGGCTCCAGTTGATGCTGTGCCAATCGAGAATCCGGCCCAGTAGGTTTCGCTGCCTAACTATGCGATGCAGCGGTCGGCGCGCCGACTGCGCACCGCCGCTGATCGCGGACGTTGGGCAACGAAAGGTTCGAGTTCATGCTTTTACGGGAGATTCAAATGTTGAAGCTGCATCAAGTAATTTGGTCGTCGGCGCTTATTCTCAGTAGTCCTGTCACATTCTCCGAGGAACTGGCCTCGGAGTCGGCGCTTGCATTCACTATTGTCGACACGCAGCTCAAATGGGGCCCCTGTCCAGCCTTCATTCCGCCGGGATGTGAAATTGCGGTTCTCCATGGGGATCCAACAAAAGCTAATGCGGACATTTTCTTCAAGGTGCCAGCCGATTTCACGATCCCTCAGCACTGGCACACATCGGCCGAGCGTATGGTGTTGGTCTCTGGTGAACTGCGGGTCACGTACGATGGCCAGGAACCCACCACACTGCAGCCCGGCACCTACGCTTACGGCCCCGCAAAGCTACCCCACAGCGCTTACTGCTTGAAAGGAACCCCTTGTGTTCTTTTCATTGCGTTCGAGGCTCCGATTGATGCAATGCCGATTGAGAATCCAACCGAATAGGATTCGCTGCCCAACTAAGCGATGCAGTGTTCGGCGCGCGTCGTCACGCCGCTTGCTGATCGCGGACGTTAGGCCGCTTTCCGAAGTTGCGACATTACACCTGGAGAGGAATAGTACGAACTGTTGTTGCGAATCAATCCTGGCTTCTCGAACTTTGACTCACACTAGGGGACACCATTGCCTATCACTGCCTTCAACAGTTTCACCGATGGCCTCGATCCGCATCGAAGAAGTCGCGAACATTTCATTACCAACATCAACCTCGACGAAGGTCCGCGTTGGGTTCCGTATGCCGATGGTGTCTGGATCCAGCCTTGCCACTTCAACGTCACCTCCGGGGGATTCAGCGTCGTTCTGAAGGGTCTCCCGGGTGCCATGCTCGGCTCTCACTATCACGTCGGCACCGTGCGTGGTTACACGATGCGCGGTCACTGGCGGTACCTGGAGCACGACTGGGTCGCAAAGCCTGGAACCTTCATCTATGAACCCGCGGGCGAGGCTCACACGTTGGTCATCACGAAGGACTCACCAGAGCCGGCGCTAATCATGTTTGTGGTCGAGGGTGGCCTCATCTACCTGGACAAGCCCGTCAATGGAGGCGTTGCTGCCTACGAGGATGGATTCACTGCCCTCGAGTTATGTCGGCAGTACTATCGTCAGACCGGCCTGGATGTGCGCGTGCTGGATCTGCTAATTCGTTGATTGAGGCGCGCGGTCTAACTATTCGATGCAGCATTCGCCGCTGATTGCGGACTTCAGGCCACAGGAATTATTCCACATCGTCGGGAGAATGAGCGGTGGGTCTCGCCGAGAACAAGCAAATCGCCCAAGCCTTCTATGCTGCAGCCAACCGCGGAGACATGGAGGGCTGCCTGGATCTGCTGGCCAGCGATGTCACGTGGACAAACATCGGATCAACAAAGTTCTCGGGCACATACGTGGGCAAGGACGATCTCATCGCGAGGCTTCTCGAGCCTGTATTCGGCCAACTCAAGGCGGGCATTACCTCTACCATCGACAGCATGATCGCTGAAGCCGATGTTGTGGTGATCCAGCTGAGGGGTAAGGCGGAGACGAAGAACGGGCGACCGTACAACAACACCTACTGCCATGTGATTAGAATGCGCAACGGCAAAATTGGCGAGGTGACGGAATACTTTGACACGGAACTGACAAGTTCGGTCTTTGGGCGATGAAAGTTCGTCACCAAGATCCTGCGGCCTAACCATGCGTTGGAGCGGCCCGCTCAACGCGAATGTCTGACAACACGAGGGCTACTTTACGACTAGGAGGAATCACTAAATGACCAAGCTTTCTGCCGCCCTTGGCAGCGTTCTTTTATTGAGCCTGCCGCAAATTGGCCTTGGCGCTGATCCCCCGCCGCCGGCAATACAGAGCTCCGAGTCCGGTTTCTACGCCTCTGCGGAACTACCGTGGAAGGACGCAGCTTCACTGCCACTTGGCGCCAAAATCGCCGTATTGGAGGGGGATCCATCGAAAGATGGCCCGTTTCTGATGCGCATTCGGCTTCCAGACGGCTTTCACATACCGCCTCACACACATCCAAAGACAGAGCGAGTCACGATACTGTCTGGCACATTCCATGTCGCCATGGGAGAGCAACTCGAACGCTCCGCTGCCCGCGCCCTGCCCACCGGGTCGTATGGTTTCTGGCCTGCAGGAATGAAACACGCCGCCTGGGCGCAAGGTGAAACCATCGTTCAAGTACATGGGATCGGTCCCTGGGCGATCAATTACGTCAATCCGGCAGATGATCCACGAATTAAGAAGCAATAGCTGGGTCGCCTAAGAATGCGATGCAACGTTCGGCCACAAAGGTTTGGCCCGATTCTTTGCCACCGGATCCAAGGCTGGAATCCGCGCGCCCCATACAGAGCGGCTTCGCGTCATTCTGGCGACCTTGAATGCCGCAGCTGCTCCGGGCGACTCGGGGCTGCCCGCTCTGAGGCTCCATCCGCTGAAAGGCAGCCGTGGCGGAACCTGGTCAGTGAGCGTCAGTGGTAACTGGCGCATCACGTTCAGATTCGAAGGCAAGGATGCGGTAGAGGTCGATTACGAGGATTACCACTGTGGTAGCCATGAGGATGCATAACCCTCCCCACCCTGGCGAGATTATTCGCAAGCTTGGTCTCGAGCCGCTGAACCTGTCGGTAACCGACGCGGCCAGTGCGTTGGGTGTCAGTCGCAAGACGCTTTCCGCTTTGCTGAATGGCCGCGCCGGCATCAGCCCTGAGATGGCGGTACGGCTGTCGATCGCCTTTGGTACCAGCTCGGAGAGCTGGATGAACCGGCAGACCCAGTACGACCTGTGGCACGCCGAGAAGCGTCGCAAGGATCTGCGGGTTTCTCGCATAGCCGCCTGACCAGACACCTGACTGTGAGTTAGAGCGCTCCTTGAGAGGATTGGCGGTGGGCGCCGCAGGCGCCCGGGAAATTTTCGCGCCTGCAGCGCATATTTCGCTTTTCCCGCGGCCCGCTCAACGCGGACGTTAGATGGCAAAGAGCATTTTTTTCGGCATCATGGTCGTCGCCTTCCTTGTCGCATTCTTTGCGAGCGTCACAGGTGTAGTTTCGATTGGTCGCCTTCTTATGCATCTCCGCAAGCTCGACCCATCAGCTTACCAGCAGATCGGAGGGGAGTTTCTCGCCCTGTTTGGCGGCAAACCTGCCTTCCACGAATACCTTCGTAACAGAAGTTATCGCGAATCGGCCCACGATTCGATAAGAACTTGGGGCAAGCGTTATCATTTGTCTGTCGCGACAATGTTTGCGGCAGTTGCGATTGGACTGATTAGTGCAGCGCTTGGCCATCTGACTATGCGTTAGAGCGGCCTGTGATTCGACTGAAGCATGGGTCTTGTTGTCAGGGCTTGCCGGGACCATTCACCTCGAGGATTTTCCTGACGCCATTCCAAGACTCAACGCACGCAGCGTCACGCCAGGTCGATGCTGCGTGGAAGCGCGCGTTCAGCTACTTATTGCTGATCGCAGGCGGCGCTTGCCTCGCCAGCGCCATCGCGACCCTGGTCGTGCCGTAGTACGCTCCGCTGGTCTCGAAAATTGCGTTGCCACTCGAGGGCGCGGAAGGGCCGATCGTCTTCTGGCCCCTTATCTGAGGCGCGAGGACTTCGGCGCCGCAGTAGACTTCCTGTTGTCACGTAGTCCCGGAGGTTCTGTCATGAACCTGGCACGCATTTCGACCGCACTGGCGGCCGCACTCGTCATGAGCTGCGTCAGCACCGAGCCCCCGCCCCCGAATTCCGTAGGGCGAGCCCGTCGGCGCCACGGATGACAAGCTCGAGCCGCACCTGCTGCTCAAGAGCGTGGATGGAAACCAATCCTATGCCGCGATGGTCGGCTGCAATCAAATGTCGGGCGGATTGACGCTTGGCGGTGAGAGCATCGGCTTCAGTCCCGGCGTCGCCACGCTGATGGCCTGCCCGCCGCCGCTCGATGCCCGGGAGAAGAGCTTGATTACGGCGCTCGCGACGACCAAGCGGTAGCATATCAAAGGCAACACGCTTGAACTCCTCGGTGCGAATAACCGACAGACCGCGTTGTGCGAAGCGGTTCATCTCTAGAAGACGTTGGAGCAACATGATCGCCATCAGACATGCCGAGCCATCCGACATCCCGAGCCTCGTCAAGCTCATGCAAGAGCTCGGCTATCCGACTGACGCCGAAAGACTCCGTGAAAAACTGGCGTCATTCGACGCAAGCGTCATGGATGCATTGCTGGTCGCGGAGAAGGAGGGAAACGTCGTCGCCTGCCTGGGATTGCATGCGATGGAAATCCTGCCCTCCGGGAGGCTCGGCAGAATCACCGCCATCGTGGTGGCGAGCGATGCCAGACGCCAGGGCATCGGGAAACGGCTGATGGACGCCGGCGTTCAGTACTTCGACTCGCAGGAGTGCACGATTCTCGAAGTCACGAGCAGCGAGCACCGGCAGGAGGCGCACGCGCTTTTCCGGTCCTTCGGCTTCGCCGAGAAGCGCAGCCGTTTTATCAGAAAGCTCGCATGACCATTCAACTGGATCACCTGATGGTGCCGTCGCGCAACAAGATCGCGTCGGCAAAGCTGCTGGGCGAGCTGCTGGGCGCGCCCTGGTCGGCCACTGGAATCGGTCCCTTCGCACCGGTTTACGTGAATGAAGGTTTGACCATCGATTTCGACGAATGGACCGAACCGTTTCCCCTGATTCACTATTGCTTTCGCGTCGACGAACAGAGCTTCGATGCCATCCTCAGCCGGATCAAGTCTGCCGGCATACCGCACCGCAGTAACGTTCATGGGCCGGTCGACTCCCGGGTGAACACGGATCACGGTGGCCGCATCGTCTACTGGAACGAACCGGACGGTCACCAGTGGGAGATGCTGACCGAGAGTTACGCGCGCCGCGCATGAAACTCGCCGGATGACGACGGCCTGGTACCGCAGCATCACCGCCGAGCAATGGCGGGCGCTGATCGCGGCCAAACTCGGTTGGGTTCTCGATGCGATGGATTTCCTGCTCTATGTGATGGCGCTCGGCCATCTCAAGGCGTATTTCGGCTTCGACGATGCGACGGCCGGGCTCCTCGGCACGATCACATTGCTCGTGTCCGCGGGCGGAGGCCTGTTCTTCGGCGTGATTGCGGATCGCTTCGGCCGGGCGCGCGCGCTGACCTGGACCATATTGATTTTCTCCTTGTGTTCGCTCGGCGCGGCGACGTCGCAGACCCTGGTGCAGTTGCTGTTCTGGCGGCTCCTGCTCGGCATCGGCATGGGGGGTGAATGGGCGTCCGGCGCCGTGCTCGTGAGCGAGACCTGGCCCGCCGAGCACCGCTCGAAAGCGGTTGCGATCATGCAATCCGGCTGGGCGCTCGGTTACATCCTGGCCGCGACTCTCGCCGCGCTCGTGCTCGACGTTCTGCCGCTCGGCGACGAAGCATGGCGCTGGCTGTTCGTCGTGGGAGCCCTGCCCGCGTTCTTCACGCTGTGGATTCGCAGACGCGTGCCGGAGCCGGCCGCCTGGGTCAGGCGCCAGGGCACGGTGCGTCCGCGCGCCAATCCATTTGCCGTTCTCTTCGGCCCGCCACTATGGCGCCGGACCGTGCTCGCGATCGTGCTCACCGCGTGTGTGCAGTTCGGATACTGGGGCCTGTTCTTCTGGCTGCCGTCTTTCCTCGCGAGACCGATCGACCAGGGCGGCGCGGGCATGACCATTCTCCGCTCCATGGCCTGGCTCATTCCGATGCAGGTCGGCGCCTACCTGGGCTATCTTTCCTTCGGGTTCATCTCCGACTGGATCGGCCGGCGGCGCACGTTCATGATTTTCCTCGCGCTGGCGGCGCTGCTCGTGCCGATCTATGCGCAGCTCGCGCGCAGCCCGATCTCGCTGATGCTGCTCGGGCCTGTGATCGGCTTCGTGGGCCACGGCTACTTCAGCGTGTTCGGCGCGTTTCTCGCCGAGCTGTTCCCCACCGAGGCGCGGGCCACCGGTCAGGGACTTGCCTACAATGGCGGCCGCGCCCTGGGAGCGCTCGCGCCCTACACGATCGGCGTGCTGGCAACGTTGCCGAATGTCGGCATCGGTTCGGCGCTCGGTTTGACATCCGCGTTCTTCCTGGCCGGCGCGCTGTTGATGCTGGCGTTTCCCGACACCAGCGGTCAGCGACTGGAGTGACGTGATCGAGCGCCTGAAGCCGCCGGTGAGCGAAGCCGACCTGCGCTCGCTCGCAGAACTGCTGGTCGATGCGGTCGAATCCGGCGCGGCCGTCAGTTTTCTCGCGCCTCTCACGCCCGAGCAGGCGGCAGACTGGTGGCGAAAGACGTTCTCCGCGCCGGCATCGGGTGCGATCTTCCTCATTGCCCGCGATGCGCAAGGCATCGTCGGCACCGTGCAGCTTGATCCAGCCTGGGCGCCCAACCAGCCGTACCGCGCGGACATCATGAAGCTGCTAGTGCATCGGCGAGGCCGGCGCAGCGGCATCGGCACGCAACTGATGCAATCCATCGAAGTGGAGGCGAAAGGCGCGGGCTTTCGACTTCTGACGCTCGATTCGAAGCGCGGCGACGCGGCGGAGAGCCTGTATCGCCGGCTCGGATGGACGACGGTCGGCACGATTCCGCGCTATGCACTTGATCCCGATGGCACGCCGCACGATGCCGTCCTCTTCTACAAAGAGTTGTCTTGACCGTTCGTATCGTCAGGCTCGGCACGCCGCGCGGCGTTCCCAAGGCGCCAGGATTGATGCACAGTGGGCGCGGTCCGTGAAAAAATGCCGCTCGGAAATGGCGAAACCGGAAGCCACTCACGCGCTCGAGGTGCTCGCGAGCAAGACGCCGATGGCGACTCCCGCTGAATGCGCCGGATGATTCCGGGCGCAGCCGGCGATGCGAAGACCTGGGAGCAGGTGACGAGCCAGCTCGACTTCCATCGCCGACGCCCCACGCACACCTGGATCGATACGCTCAATCGACTGTGGCGGAAGAACCGCTTCGTGATGACCATGGACGGTATGTTGCGCCTGCCGGAGACGCCGCCGGTGCTGACGAGCGACATGCTCACGGTCTCGAGCGAAAAATGGCCGCTGGACAGATTGACGCCCCTGGTGCATCCCGATGCGCACGATCGGTCCCGGCCAAAACGCGACGACCTGCCGATCCTCATCCTCGAGTGGGCGGATCGGTACTTCCTGATCGACGGCATCAACCGGATCAACCGGCGCAAGCGGGACTGCCAGCCGGGGCCGCATGACGTGATCGTGATCCGCGGGAGAGAAACTTGAAAGCCAGCGCATACGCTTGTTTGTTCGGGCTCGTGGCCGCGGCGCTCGCAACGCGCGCGGCGTTCTCATACGACGTGTCGAATGCGCCGGCCAAGTGGAAATCCGACGAAGCCGAAATCCGGCAGATGCTCTACGCTTCGGTGCAGGCATTCAATCGCGGCGATTTGCCGGGCCACCTCGCGATCTATGACGAAGACGTGAATTTCATGACCAAGGAAGGGCCACGCCCAGGTATCGCGCCGATCGAGAAGGCCTTCCGCGAGGCCTATTTCCGCGATGGGAAGCCGCAGCAACAATTGAGCTTCGAGCAGCTCGCGGTCCGCCCGCTCACGCCGGACGTCGCCCTGGCGACCGCACGGTTCTTGCTGTCCGGCGGCGGGGAGAAAGTCCAGACGGGATGGTTCACGCTCGTCTGGGTGCGCAGGCCATCCGGCTGGAAAGCCGTGCACGATCATTCCAGCTAGCCCTGGCTCGATTCGATCGCGCAATCGGCGCGGGTTTTGCGATAATTCGCGGCCTCCGATAATCCTGGATCCGATGTCCTACCCGCTGAACATGATCGAGAAGCCGACCTACCAGCAACGCGAATCCGAGGCCCGGCAGTGCTTCAACGTGCTGATCGAGGAAAACCTCGTCGGGCGACGGCTCGAAACCGGGGACGCGTACCAGATCGCCGCCGAAGGGAGCGCCAAGGCGCGCGGCATCTTCCACTCCGTGGCCTACGCCGATGTGAATGCCGGGGGCGATCTGATGAGGTTCGCCAAGACCGTGGGGAACAACCGTGGCCTGCCGATGAGCGTGTTCGCGACCGTTGCCGAAGCGGAAAAGTGGCTGACCGGCAAGTCCCGCTGATGGCGGCGTCCGGGTTCGTGTCGCTCTGGGAGTTCGCGGTCAAAGCCACCCGGCAAGCGGAGTTCGAACGCCTTTACGGGCCGGACGGCGGCTGGGCCCAGCTCTTTCGGCTGGCACCCGGCTACGTCGGCACGGAGTTACTGAACGACCGCGCCAGTCCGCTGCGCTACGTCACCATCGACCATTGGGCGAGCATCGATCACTGGCGCAAGTTCCGGCAGCAATTTGCGGAGCAGTACGAATCCCTCGATCGCGAGTGCGAAGGGCTCACGACCCAGGAAGCCCCGCTCGGCGAATTCGATGCCATGTCCGGGCCGTTCGCCGGCTGACATGCACCTCGAATGCGGATCCTGCCTCGTGCGAAGCTGGCGCGACAGCGACCGCGAGGCCCTGCTCCGTTTTGCCAACAACCGGCGTATCTGGCGCAATCTCAAGGACCGCTTTCCGCATCCGTACACGGCCGAGGCGGCGGACGCCTGGCTCGCCCTCAATCGCACGAATCCCGAGCGCACCGGCTGGGCGATCGATGTGGACGGCCTCGCCGTCGGCGGCATCGGCCTCATTCCCGGCGAGGACGTTTACGCCAGGACCGCGCACATCGGCTACTGGCTCGCCGAACCGTACTGGGGCCGTGGCATCGCAACCGACGCCGTGCGCGCCGTGTCCGACCACGCGCAGAGGCGGCTCGGTTTCCTGCGCCTCGAGGCGCCTGTATTCGCGTGGAACCCGGCGTCCATGCGTGTGCTCGAGAAATGCGGCTATTCCCGCGAGGCCGTAATGAGGAAAAGCGTTTTCAAGGACGGAGAGATCATCGACAGCGTGCTCTACACGCGGGTGGCGAACTGATGGCCGACGGGATTTTTCCGCTCACCGGCGGCTGCGATTGCCGCGCAGTGCGTTACCGGATCGAGACACGGCCGCTGTTCGTGCATTGCTGCCATTGCCGCTGGTGCCAGCGCGAAAGCGGAGCATCGTTCGCACTCAACGCGATGATCGAGGCAGACCGTGTCACGCTGCTCGCCGGCGAACCGGAAATCGTGGACACGCCATCGGAAAGCGGTCGTGGGCAGAAGATTTCCCGTTGCCAGAAATGCCGCATCGCCGTCTGGAGCAACTATGCAGGCGCCGGCGCCGCCGTCCGGTTCGTCCGTGTCGGCACGCTCGACCAGCCAGATCACCTGCCGCCCGACATTCATATCTTCACGGCGTCGAAGCAGCCCTGGGTGGTGCTGCCTGCCGGAACGCCGGCGGTTGCGGAATATTACGACCGCGATCAGTACTGGCCGAAGGAAAGCCTGGCGCGCCGCGAGACGCTGCTGGCAAAACTCGCGGCCCAGCGCGAGACTAAGCCATGACCGGTTCGACCATGCTGCTCGTCGCGGCGCTCGCCGCATTTACCGTCGGCCTCGCCCATTCCGTGCTCGGCGAAAAATACATTCTCATGCGCCTGTTCCGCCGTCCGGATCTGCCCAAGCTCTTCGGCGATTCCGCTTTCACGGCCCGGACGCTGCGCTTTGCCTGGCACCTGACGACGGTCGCGTGGTGGGGATTCGCGGCTATGCTGTTGCTGGCATCACGCCATGCGCTTTCGCCCGGGAATACCCTCGCGGTCCTGGCCGCCACGATGCTCGCGACGGGCGCGATCATTCTTGTCGCGTCGCGCGGACGGCATCTGGCGTGGCCGGTCTTCGCAGCGATCGGCTTGATCGCGCTTTATTGGAAGGACGTGACATGAGCGAACCGATATCGAGAAGTATCGTGGTGCTCGGGGCGAGCCTACTGCTCGGCCTCATCGCGCTCGGCTGGCTGATCGGCCACACCGCCGTCAAGGTCAAGTCGCTCGAGCGCACGGTCGTCGTGAAAGGCCTGTCGGAACGCGAGATACCGGCTGACATCGCGATCTGGCCGCTGACATTCCAGGAAGCAAGCAATGACCTGAATGGCCTCTTCGAAACGATCCAGCGCAAGAATGCGCTGATCGTGGAGTTCCTGGCGAAGCACGGCATCGCGCGCGAAGCGATCTCGGTCGCGGCGCCCGCGGTGAACGATCTCCACGCCCAATCCTACGGCGACAAGAGCCAGATCCTGTACCGCTACACGGCGAGCTCCACGGTCACGGTCTATTCGAACGACGTCGAAGCGGTTCGGAAATCCATGAGGGACGTCATTACCCTCGGCAAGCAGGGAATCGCGCTCGGCGGCGAGGGTTACCAGAACCAGACCCAGTTCGAATTCTCGGGTCTCTCCGCGCTGAAGCCCGCGATGATCGAGGAAGCCACCAGGAACGCGCGCTCGGTTGCGGAAGAGTTCGCCGCGGACTCCGAGAGCCGGCTCGGCAAGATCCGTTCCGCGCAGCAGGGACAATTCTCGATCGAGAACCGGGACAGCACGACACCGTACATCAAGAAAGTGCGGGTCGTCTCGACGATCGAATACTACCTGGCCGACTGAGCATGCCGGAACACGTCGAAACGGACGACGCGATCGCGTCCTGCTATGACGTGATGGCGGAGCTCCGTCGCCACGTCAGCCGCGAAAAGTTCGTGCCGCTCGTGCGGGCGCTGCAGGCGGAAGGCCTCCGGCTCGCCTGCATCCGTGTCGACGACCGCGTCGTCGCGGTGGCGGGATACAGGGTCTCGACGAACCTCTTCTACGGGCGCCACCTGTACGTCGACGATCTGGTGACGTCCGATGCCGAGCGCTCGAAGGGCTACGGCAAGGAATTGCTCGCCTGGCTCCGCGCCCTCGCGGTCGCGAACGACTGCGACGCGCTTCACCTCGATTCCGGCGTGCAGAGAAAGCGCGCCCACCAGTTCTACCTGCGCGAAGGGCTCGAGCTCAGCAGCTATCACTTCAGCGAGCGGCTGAAGCCGCGGCCGTAGGCCTTGCGCGCCGGCGCCGTGCACCAGACCCTGCCGCCTCGTACCTTGACGCATGCGACGCTCGCGGGCGGCGTGCGATCGCTCGCGCGACGCGATCCCGATCTCGCGGCGCTGCTGGCAAGGAACGGCATGCCGCCGATGTGGGCGCGGCGGCCGGGGTTTTCGACGCTCGTCCACATCGTGCTCGAGCAGCAGGTATCGATCCTCGCGGCGCGGAGCCTCTTCCGCCGAATCCGCGAGCATCTCGGCGACATGACGCCGGAGCTGATTGCCGGACGAGGGGTCGCCGATCTGCATCGCCTCGGCCTCACGCGACAGAAGGCCGCGTACTGCCATGGACTCGCGCGCGCCGTGCTGGATGGCAGCCTTCGCCTGTCCGACATCGCGCGTGGCGCCGACACGGAAGGGCGCGAGGCGCTCCTCGCGCTTCGCGGGATCGGGCCCTGGAGCGCCGACATCTATTACCTGATGGCGCTCAGGCGGCCCGATGTCTGGCCGGTCGGGGACCTCGCGCTCGCGGTCGCACTGCACGAAGTCAAGGGACTGCGTGCGCGCCCGGATACGCACCGGCAACTCGCGATCAGCGCCGGCTGGGCACCGTGGCGCTCGGTCGCGGCGCGGCTCCTGTGGCATTACTATCTGACCACGCGCCGGAAGCAACGAAACAAGGAGTGAAACCATGCAACGCAAGGCATCCGCCGCCTGGCAGGGCGGCCTCAAGGACGGCAAAGGAACCCTCTCGACGGAGAGCGGCGTTCTCTCGGCGACGCCCTACTCGTTCAGCACGCGATTCGAGGGAACGCCCGGCACGAATCCCGAGGAGCTCCTGGCTGCCGCGCACGCCGGCTGCTTCTCGATGGCCTTGTCGATGATGCTCGGCGAAGCGGGCATCGTGCCGGCGGGGATCGACACGAGCGCGACCGTGACGCTCGAAAAGCTGGAGACCGGGTTCACGATCACGCGCGTGCATCTCGACGTCACCGTGCGCGCGCCCGGCGCGGATCGGGCGAAATTCGAGGCTTCCGCGGCGAAAGCCAAGGCGGGCTGCCCGCTCAGCAAAGTGCTGAAGGCGGAGATCTCGATGGACGCGAAGCTCGCCGCTTGAGCCGTGGACGAGCAGCACCAGCATGCGCATCCCAGACATGCGCAGACGACGTCCCTGAACCAGCTCGCGTTCAGCGCGACGGTCCATTGCCTGACCGGTTGCACCATTGGTGAAGTCCTAGGGATGGTCATCGGCACCAAGCTTGGCATAGGGAATTGGCCGACAGTTGCGCTCGCCGTCGCGCTGGCATTCGTGTCGGGTTACCTGCTCACTATGATTCCGCTTGTGCGCTCCGGGATGGCGCCAGGCACGGCACTCGGACTCGCGTTTGCGTCCGACACCGCGTCGATCGCGATCATGGAAGCTGTGGACAATGCCGTCATGCTTCTGATCCCCGGCGCGATGGACGCAGGCCTGCAGGCGCCTTTGTTCTGGCTAAGCCTCGCGAGCTCGCTTGCGATTGCCGGCATCGCGGCATTTCCCGTCGTGCGCTGGCTCATTGCTCGCGGCCGCGGTCATGCCGTTCTGCACGGCCATCATTAATGCTGACGCCGTTTCATCTCGCGATCCACGTCCGCGATCTCAGTGAGGCCCGCGCTTTCTATGGCGGCCTGCTCGGCTGTCCCGAGGGGCGCAGCTCCGATGCGTGGGTGGATTTCGACTTCTTCGGCCACCAGCTCGTCTGTCATCTGGGTGACGGCGCCGGAAACGCCGGCAGCCGCCCGGTCGACGGGCGCGACGTGCCAGTGCCGCATTTCGGCATGGTGCTGGAGATGCCGGTCTGGGAGTCACTGGCCGCGCGGCTGAAAAACGCCGGCACGCACTTCGTCGTGGAGCCCCATATCCGGTTTCGAGGCGGGCCCGGCGAGCAGGCGACGATGTTTCTCGAGGATCCGAGCGGCAATGCGCTCGAGTTCAAGGCCTTCCGCGACATCGCGGGGCAGTTGTTCGCAAAGTAACCAATCAGGGGGATTTCATGCGCAGAGCTCTCGCGATCATCGCGGCCGCAGTCCTGGCGATCGCCGCTCTGCCGGTGGCTTCCGCCGAAGGAACTGCCAATGACGCCAAGGTGAATGCGCTCGTCGAGCGCTTCACCGATGCGAGCATCCGGCAGCGCCAGGACATTCACCGGAACCCGGAGCTGTCGAACCGCGAGACGCGTACGGCGGAAGTGGTCGCCGCGCACCTGAAGGGCCTGGGCCTCGAAGTGAAGTCGGGCATCGCGCACACCGGGGTCGTCGCAATCCTGCGTGGCGGCCGGCCGGGGCGCACGATTGCGGTCCGCGCCGACATGGATGCGCTGCCGGTCGCTGAGCAGTCCGACCTGCCGTTCCGTTCGACAGCGCGCGGCGAATATCTCGGCCGCCCGGTGGATGTCTCGCATGCCTGCGGGCATGACGTGCACACCGCCGCACTTCTCGGCACGGCCTCGATGCTCGCGTCCATGCGCGACACGCTGCCGGGCACGGTGATGTTCATTTTCCAGCCGGCCGAGGAAGGCGTGCCGCCTGGCGAGCGCGGCGGCGCGCGCCTCATGGTCGAGGAAGGCGTGTTTTCCGCAATCAAGCCGGACGCGGTGATCGCCTTTCACGCGAACGGCAGCCCGCCAGACGAGGAAGGCGACCACGAAAGACTTGGCAAGGTCGCATACAGGTCCGGGCCGACCTTCGCCGCCGCGACGCGCTGGCAGGCGACGCTGCGCGGACGCCAGGCGCACGGTTCCACGCCGCATCTCGGCGTCGACCCGATTGTCACGGCCTCCGAAATCGTCATGGCCCTGCAGACGATTCGCTCGCGCGTGCTGCCGCCGCTCTCCGACAACGTCATCACGGTTGGAATCTTTCGCGCCGGAGAGCGCCACAACATCATTCCCGAGTCGGTCGAGCTCGGCGGCACCATCCGCACATTCGACGATCCGGTGCTGGACACGATCGAGGCCCGCATGCGCGATATCTTCGAGGGCATAACGCACGCCGCGCACGCGACATTCGAGCTGTCCTTTGACCGCACCCATCCGATGACGGTCAACAATCCCGAGCTGACCGCGCGGCTGGTACCCACGCTCGAGCGGCTGGTCGGTCCGGATAACATCCGCGAAGTCCCGCCGATAACCGGCGCCGAGGATTTCTCGTACTTCTCAAACCTTGTCCCGGGATTCTATTTCCAGCTCGGCGTCGTGCCCGAGGGCAAGAGCTCGGGCGGCCACCACACGCCGACGTTCTACGCGGACGACGAGTCCGTGCCAATCGCGATGCGCCTGATGGCCACGCTGGTCGTCGACTACCTCGAGGGCGGCGCGCCTTAATGTCGCCGCTCGTCGAATGCGTCCCGAACTTTTCCGAGGGGCGCGACAGGTCGGTGATCGACGCGATCGCCAGCGCGATATCCGGCGTCAGCGACGTCAAACTGCTCGACGTCGATGCGGGTGCCGACACGAATCGCACGGTCTATACGTTCGTGGGTACACCCGACGCGGTCAGCAAGGCGGCATTCCGAGGGGCGGTCGCCGCCGCCGCGCTCATCGACATGTCGAAACACCAGGGCGCCCACCCGCGCATGGGCGCGCTCGACGTCTGCCCGATCGTGCCTGTATCCGGCGTGACCATGGACCATTGCGTCGAGATGGCGCGGGCGCTGGGTCGCCGCTTGGCCGAGGCGCTGGCCTTGCCGGTCTATTTCTACGAGTATGCGGCGACCCGACCTGAGCGACGTAACCTCGCCGACCTCCGCGCCGGCGAATACGAGGGCCTGCGCCAGAAGCTGGCCGATCCCGCCTGGGCGCCGGACGCCGGCCCGGCGATCTTCAACGAACGGCTCGGCGCCACGGTCGTCGGCGCACGCGAGTTTCTCATCGCCTACAACGTCAACGTGAATACGCGCGATCAGAAACTGGCCAACGAGGTCGCGCTCAACATCCGCGAAGCAGGGCGCCTGAAACGCGATTCGAAGAACCGGATCGTCACCGACGAGCAGGGGCAGCAGGTACGCGTGCCGGGCCGTCTCAAGGCGGTGCGAGCAATCGGCTGGTATATCGAGCAATACCGCCAGGCACAGGTGTCGATCAATCTCTTGAGTTACCGGACGACGCCGCTCCACGAGGTCTTCGAAACCACGCGCGAGGAGGCCTCGAAGCTCGGCCTCGTCGTGACCGGCTCCGAGCTCGTCGGCATGACGCCGCTCGAGCCCCTGGTGGAGGCGGGTCGTTTTTACCTGCGCAAGCAGGGTCGGTCGACCGGTCTGCCGGAGGGCGAGCTGGTCGAGCTCGCCATCCGTTCGCTCGGCCTGGCGCAGCTGACGCCATTCGACCCCGACAAGCGGATCATCGAGTACGCTGTCCGCGTGCCGGCACCGCTGGTTTCAATGACGATCGAGCGCTTCGTCGACGAGGTTTCGAGCAGCTCGCCGGCTCCAGGCGGCGGCTCGGTCGCAGCGCTGGCCGGCAGCCTCGGCGCGGCGCTTGTGGCAATGGTCGCCAATCTCACGGTCGGCAAAGCCGGCTACGAATCGGCGTGGGTGTCTTCGTCGTCGCTGGCGGAGCGTGCACAGGTTCTAAAGGCCGCGTTGCTGCGCGCAGTCGACGACGACACCAAGGCCTTCGACGACGTGCTGGCGGCCATGCGCCTGCCCAAGCTCACCGAGGACCAGCAATGTACACGGGAGGCGGCACTCGCAGCCGCCTACGAGAAGGCAACTGCGGTTCCGCTTAGCACGGCGCGACTGTGTCTCCAAG
This sequence comes from Steroidobacteraceae bacterium, assembly GCA_050738555.1. Lineage (GTDB taxonomy): Bacteria > Pseudomonadota > Gammaproteobacteria > Steroidobacterales > Steroidobacteraceae > SCUD01. The sequence continues at coordinate 15,998 of JBOHZO010000084.1, forward strand.
CGCTCGAGCTGGCCGAGGAGGCCGCCGTGACCGGAAACCGGAATTCGGGCTCGGATGCCGGCGTCGGCGCGCTGCTCGCCAAGGCCGGGCTCGATGCTGCCATTATGAACGTCCGCATCAACCTACCGTCAGTGCGCGAAGGCACGTTCAAGACCGCGAGCCTCGCCGAGATCGCCGAACTCCAGGCGAAGTCCGCAAGCCCGCTGGCGCGGACGCTTGCCGCCGTCGATGCGAGTCTGAAGGCCTGACCGAACTAATGGGGAACTAATGGGGACGTTCCCCTTTAGCGATCGTTATTCGTGAGTTCGCGAGGTCAAGGCCGCTAAAGGGGAACGTCCCCATTAGTTCCATTAGTTCGACGGCGGCTCCTCGGGCTGCTTGTGGCGCCCGCGAACGCGGTTGACGACGTCGGTCGCCGTCGCGCGGAGCTTACGGAGCCAGTAGCGCGCCCAGGCGAACTCGAGCCCCAGCACGCCGAGGCCGATCGGGATCACGACGATCGCCGGACCTGGCAACACCACCATCGCGATGCCGAGCGCGAGTATGCTGCCGCCGATCACGGCGACCGCGATGCGGCGCGCCCACGTGTACGTGATCGTGCGCCGGAGAAAAGAGCGTATCCGCCACCTCATCGGGCGCCCATCCGCGCGAGCGCGCGACCATGCGCGCGCGACAGCGTCAGCACCGCGAGGGTCGCCCCGCAGCCGGCGAGGAACATGTCCCATTGCGTGTCCCAGATATCGCCCTGGGTGGCGAGAAACTGCTCGGCCGCGACCCCGGCCGCGACCGCGACCCACCATTCCAGGAATTCGTACATCGCGCTGATGGCAAGGCAGGTCATCACGGTCAGGAACGCGAGCCAGCCGCCCGCCCGGAGCGGCGAGGTCCTGATCAGGATTTCACGCACCGCGATCGCGGGAACGAAACCCTGGGCGAAGTGCCCGAGGCGATCGTAATGGTTGCGGGAGAGGTCGAGCGCATCCTGCACCCAGAAGCCGAGCGGCACGCGCGCATAGGTGTAGTGCGCACCCAGAATGAGAACCAGGCAGTGCGCGCCGATCATCCAGTAGAGGAGCGGCGTCAGCTGAAACCGCCTGGCCGTCAGGTACAGCACGAGAAGCGCCGCCGCGACGGGAAATATTTCCAGCAGCCAGGTCAGCGGGTCGTGCGGCCGGATCGCAGACAGCACCGCGCACGGCAGGATCACGAGCGTGATCCAGAAAAGCGTGCGTGGCCACGGCCGCGGCGGCATCAGGAGTCTCCGACAAACGTCTCGATGAGCCGCGCGACGGCGCGCGGTGCTTCATGATGCAACATGTGCCCTGCGCCGGCCACCCATTCGATGCGGAGATCGCGGATGAGCCGCCGAAACGTTTCCACCCCGTCTTCCGCGTCGAGCCGCGCGTTGAGTTCCGACTCCGTGCCGATCACGAGCAGGACGCGCGCCTCGATCAGGCGCCAGCAGGATTCCATCTCCTCGCGGCGATAAAGATAGGGATTCACCCAGCGGTGCGCTGGGTCGGCGAGCAGGCGCACACCTCCGCCCGGCAGCGGCGCGCTCCAGCATTCGGCGACATAGGCTGCCCGCTCGGGCGGCAACCGCGGGTTGCGCCTGGCGATGCGGGCCGCGAGATCGGCCGTACCGGCGTAGTCGGCGAACTCCACCGGTTGACGCAACTGGTCGAGCCATTTTTCCAGCCGGGCGGGCGCCTGCGACGACTCCGTCCGCGGCAGGCCGAAACCCTCGAGATTGACGAGCGCGCGCACGCGCGCCGGCCGCAGGCCCGCATAGGTCATCGCGACATTCGCGCCCATGCTGTGGCCGACGACACGCGCCGGCCCGCGCGGGCAAAGCACATCGATGAGCTGCTCGAGGTCGGCGTAGTAATCCGGAAACCAGTAGCTGCCGGGGCTGCGCTCGCTCCGGCCGAATCCGCGCCAGTCGATCGCGACGAGCGGCAGCTTGGGCGCAATCTCGTCCGCGACGAACTGGAAGCTCGCCGCGCAATCCGCGTAGCCGTGCAGCAGCAGCACCGGATCGTCCGAATCCGGTCCCCAGCGGACCAGGTGATGATCGAGGCCGCGGATCGGGAGCGTCTGGTGACGGCCGGAGCGGCTTGGCCGGTAGTTCATCGCTTCAGCCGGGCGTCAGGCGATGGATCATCAGCTTGTCGATGCGGCGCCCGTCCATGTCCACGACCTCGAAGCGCATGCCGCGCCAGCGAAAGCTCTCGCCCGTCGTCGGCAGGTGCCCGAGTTGAGCCAGCACGAAGCCGGCGAGCGTCGTGTAATCGTCGCCTGAGCGCATGTTGCCGAGGCCGAGCAGGCGCTCAACATCGTCGATCGCCATGCGGCCGTCCACGAGCCAGGACTCGTCGTCGCGTGCGACCGCGTCGGGCACCTCTTCCCTCGCCGCCTCAGGCAACTCCCCCGCGATCGCCGTCAGGATGTCGGACGGTGTCACGATGCCTTCGATCGAGCCGTGCTCATCGACGATCACTGCGAAATGCATCTTCGATTCGCGGAACAGCTCGAGCAGCCGCAGGATCCGCGTGGACTCGTGCACGATGAGCGGCGCACGCACGCGAGCCGCAAGCTCGCCGGCTTCCGGGTCGCCCAGCCATTCGGCCAGCTCCGCGGTCGCCACGAGCCCCACCAACTCGTCGAGCTGCCCGCGGCAGACCGGGTAGCGCGAATGGCCGCTGGTGCGGACCGCATTCCAGACCGATCTGCGGCTGTCGGAAGCGTCCAGCCAGACCACGTCTCCGCGCGGGACCATGATGCTACGCACGGTGCGGTCCGGCAGCCGCAGCACGCCCTCGATCATCTGGTGCTCCGCGACGTGAAAGACGCCGGTGTGCGTCGCCTCGGCGATCATCGAGCGGATTTCTTCCTCGTTGACGCCGCGGGTCGTGGATTTGCGGAGCCCGAGCAGCCCCGCCACGAGCTCCGTCGAGCCTTGCAGCACCCAGACGAATGGCGTGGTGATGAAGGCCAACGCCTCCATTGGGCGAGCGAGCGCCGAAGCGATGGCCTCCGGATTCGTGAGCGCCCAGCGCTTCGGCACCAGCTCGCCGATCACGAGCGAGAGGAAGGTGACGCCGACGACGACGATGCCGTAGGCGGTCGTGTCGAGGTACTCCACCACCGGCGCAAGCGGCTCGAAGTGCGCGAGCCAAGCGGCGAGCGGCGCCGCAAACTGCACGCCGCTGTACACGCCCGCGAGCACGCCGATGAGGGTGATGTAGAACTGCACCGTCGACAGGAATCGCGTGGGATCGTCGAGCAGCCGAAGGGCCGCGCGCGCGCCGCGGCTGCCGCCCTGGGCGAGCTGGCGCAGGCGCGTGATCCGCGACGAGAACAGCGCAAGCTCGGCCATCGCGAACAGGCCGTTCACCAGGATGAGCGCCATCAGGATCAGGAAATAAGCCAGCATCGTGCGCCGGGCGTGCCGGCCGCCGCAATTCTAGCAGTTACGGGCCTACGACCTCGCCGCCGGCGGTTGCGGCACTCGAACACAGACCGCAAGATCCTTCCTACGACAGGGATCCCCGCTTGCAGAAACGCGACGCTTCCCGCCGGCTGATCGCCGGCTCGGCGATCATCGGATCGATCGGCACATTCAGCCTGCATGTGCTGCTGCCGGCGTTGCCCGCGATCGCGGACGCGATGCGCGTGCCCGATGCCGCGGCACAGCTGCTGATCAGCCTCTCGATCCTCTCGATCGCGCTCGGCAACCTGATGGTCGCGCCGCTCTCGGACCGCTACGGACGGCGGCAGATCGTGCTGTTTTCGCTCGGCCTGTTCGTGATCGGCAGTGCGGCGGGAATCGTCGCTCCTTCGCTCGAGTTGCTCGTGCTCGCGCGCGTCATGCAGGCATTCGGCGGCGGCGCGGCGATGTCGGTCATGCGCGCGACCATTCTCGATCACTTCGGGCCGGCGCGCGCGGCGGGCGCGCTCGCGGCGACCGCAACCGCGATCCTGATTGCGCCCATGCTCGCGCCGACGCTCGGCGGCGTCGTGCTCGAATGGCTCGACTGGCGCGCCGTGTTCGCGCTCTCCGGAATCCTCGGCTTCGCGGTCTTCCTGTTCGCGTCGCGGAATCTCCGCGATACCCGTCCGGCGGATCCGGCCGCCGGGCCCTCGCTGCGCTATTGGTCGAGTTTTCGCCGGCTGCTCTCGTCGCGCGAGTATCTCGCCTTTCTCGTGTTCGGATCCTGCATGGTCAGCATGATCTACACCTTCGTTACGGGCGCGCCGTACGTCGCGATCGACATCCTCGGCGTCTCGCCGGCGCGCTTCGGGCTGCTGCTCTTCTTTCCCGCGCTGGCATCCTTCACCGGATTCTTGATCGCGGCCCGGGTCACCAGCCGAGTCGGCGGCCAGCGCATGATGCGAATGGGCGCGATGCTGGCCTTCGTCGGCGCGATGTCGATGGCGGCGCTGACGCTCGCCGGCATCTGGCATCCGCTGGCGATCTTCGTGCCCGGCATGCTGCTCGGCTTTGCGAATGCGATCGCGGCGCCCTCATCGACGATCGGCGCGATTTCCCGCCACCCGGCGATCGCGGGCGCGGCGTCGGGTCTCCTGGGATTCCTGCAACTCGTGACCGCGGCCGCCGCGACGCAGCTCGTCGCGGCGTTCACGGGTCATTCGCCGGTGCCGCTGGCGGTGGTGTTGCTGGGTTTGTGCCTGGTCGCGCTACTGGCGCTCAGGCCGATCGGCAGGATCCGGCTTCAGGCCGAGCCGACGGCGCCGCCCGTGGTGTCCGAGCCGACGCGATAACGGAAGCGCACGGTGCCGAAGGTCACCAGGTCGCCGTCGTCGAGTCGCGCGTACCTCACCTGGATGCCGTTCACGAAGATGCCGTTCCGGCTGTTCGCGTCCACGAGCATAGCCTCGCCGTTACGCACGGTCAGCATCGCGTGCAGGCGGCTCACAGTCGGGTCGACGATCCGGAGATCGTTATCCCGCGTGCGCCCGATATTCACCCGGCGGCGCGTCAATTCGTGCACGCAGCCGACGAGGTCGAGACCGATCAGGTAGCGGCGCAGGCGCGGCGCGGCCTGCGCCGCCGGCACCGGCGTGACAGGCGGCAGTTCCGGCGTCGGCAATTCGAGCGTGTAGTCCGCATCGGTCTCGGAATCGCGCGTTTCCACCTGCGGTTCCGGCGGCAGGGCATCCGTGACGGCCGCACTCACGGGACGCGATTCCCTGAGCTCCGCGGCCAGACCTTCGCGCTCGAGAGTCCGCGTCGCGAGCCTGGCGGAAAGCTCTTCGATCTGCCGTTCACGCTCGGCGAGCAACTGATCGCGTTCAGCCAGGCTGCGGAGCAATCCTTCGACTTGTCTCTGCCAGCGCGCACGCTCGGCGGCGAGCGCCGCGCCCTGGTCAGGCAGGCGCTGGCCCGGCGGCAAGAGCTGGTTCAGGTCGGCCTGGGTTTCGGTGAAAAGCTCGGTGTCTTCGTCGACCCCCATGCTGTCGAGCTCGGGGTCGTCGTCGGGGATCTCGCCGATCAGGATCGGGGCATCGTCGAGATCGGCGGCCGGGGTCGCGCGTTCCCATTCGGGGGCTTCCGGCAGGCGATGAGGGCTGGTCAGCTCGATGTGCTCGACGAGCTGCGTGAGATCCTCCGAGACGATGCCGTCGTCGTCGGTGTTCTCGCCTTCCCCCCTTTCCATGCGCCTATTATCCCTTTCTGCGAGTCCTGCGCCACTCGCTGACTCAGGACTCCATTATGCATCAAGGAGTTGCGCGACCCGGCGCCGATGGACGACGCCCCGGAGTGTGACCCGGATCACATCCCGCCGCATTCGCCCGGCTGTGTAGCATGGCCGCCATGCGGCAGGTATGGATGCTCTCGGCGACGCAGGCGCTCTGCATGTCCGGCAGTTTCCTGTTTGTCCTGCTGGGCGGAATCATCGGCTCAGAGCTCGCGCCTTCGCCCGCGCTCGCGACCTTGCCGGTATCCGTGCTGATCCTGGGGGTTGCGGCCGGCGTCGTCCCCGCGGGGGCCCTCATCCATCGCATCGGGCGGCGCGCCGTCTTTGCCGGAAGCGCGCTCCAGGCCGCGGCCGGTTGCGTGGTCGCAGGCTTCGCGATCAGCACCGGCCGCTTCTGGCTTTTTTGCGTCGCCGCCTTGCTGCTCGGCGCCAACAATGCCGTAGTGATGCAGTACCGATTCGCGGCAGTCGAATACGTCGAGGTGGCGCGCGCGAGCCGCGCGATCGCCGTCGTGATGAGTGGTGCGCTTGCCGCCGCGTGGCTGGGACCGGAGCTCGCCGTGCGGACCGCCGGCCTCGTGCCGGCGGCGCACTACGCCGGCTCCTTTTTTGCCGCCACCAGTCTGTACCTGCTCGCCGCCCTGCTGCTCGCGCGGATCGCGGACTCGAAGCGCATCGCCGGCGACGACGCATCGCCACCCCGCCGCCTCGGCGAGATCGCGGCGCAACCCGTGTTTCGGTTCGCCGTTCTGGCGGCCCTCGTTTCCTATACGGTCATGAGCTTCATCATGACCGCGACGCCCATCAGCATGCACGTCGTGGACGGGCACGACGAGGTTGCGACCGCGCGCGTCATCCAGATCCACCTGCTCGCCATGTACCTCCCGTCGCTCGCAAGCGGCTGGATCATCGCGAAGTTCGGCGACCGGCCGGTGATCGTCGCAGGCACGCTCCTGATGGCTCTTTGCGTCGTGATCGCGACGATTGCCGGACATGCCATCCTGCACTATGGCTGGGCCCTTGCGCTGCTCGGCATCGGCTGGAACCTGATGTTCATCGCCGCGACCACGATGCTCACAAAGACCTACCGCCCGCACGAGCGAATCCAAGCGCAGACGCTGAACGATTTCCTCGTCTTCGGCGCGCAGGCAACCGCGTCGCTGCTCGCGGGCCTCGCGCTCACGACGATCGGCTGGGAGCATCTCAACCTCGCGACCCTGCCCTTGCTCGGCGCGGTGCTCATCGCGAGCCTGGCGGTCGACCGCCCGCGAGCGGTTGCGGCGGGCTAGACGCGATCCAGAAAGGCGCGGAGCTCGGCGACGACGGGACCGGCGGGGTTCTCGAGAATCCGCCCGGGATCGGGACTGAGCTGGAGCATGGGCTGCGCGATGCCCGTCGTCGGCTGCTGCGGGCCCACGACAATCAAGCGTCGAACCGCCGCAGGGCGCGCCGTTGCAAGCTCGAATCCGACGAGCGCCCCGCGCCCGCAACCGATCACGTCGACGCGGCGAAGCCGAAGCTGCTCGACCAGGTCGGCGACCGCCAGCGCGAGTCCTGCAATTGCCATGCGGCCCTTCGGCGCGTCCGAGGCGCCGCTCCCCGGAAGATCCGGGGCGTAGACCGACCGATCGGTGCCGAGGAGCGCGGCGCAGCGATTGAAGTCCGCGCCGGTGCCGTTCTCGGCGTGCAGGAATACGAGCGGCGTTGCTTCGTCGAAACCGCCGCTCGACGGATACGCGGCGGCCAGGTGCAACTGGCCGTAACGGCAATCGATGTACATGCGCCGGAGGCGTGCCACCGCGGTTTCCGCCTGCTGTTTCTTCGTCTTCATGCCTGCCCCGTGACGTTCACTGCCGTTATCATGGTGCATGAAGGAGTCCTGCATGCCCAAGTACTCGCGCACATTCCTGGCTGCGGTGGCCGCATTTTGCGCTTCGGCAATCGGCGCGGCCGCGGCGCCGGCCGAGGAACCGGACGACCAGGCGGTATATGACCGGATCAAATCGCTCGCCGGCAACTGGACCGGCCACATGGAGGACCCGCTCGCCGGGCCGCCGGTCACGGTCCGATACGAAGTGGCGAGCGCCGGCCGCGCGGTCATCGAATACCAGAATCCCGGCCAGAGCTTCGAGATGGCGACGGTGTATTTCCTCGCCGACGGCAAGTTGCGGGCCACGCATTACTGCGGGGCGGGCAACCAGCCCGCCTACAAGCTCGGCGGCAAGTCGACCGAGGATCTCCTGCTGCTCGAATTCGACGGCGGCACGGGATTCGACGCGGACCGCGACGGGCATGTGCACAAGGGCGAGATCCGCTTCGTCTCGCCGGACCGCATCGAGCATCGCTGGTTTCACTATGTCGGGCCGAAGGAACAGGGCGTGACGCACTGGTTTCTCGAAAGGCAGCAGCGTCCGCAAGAGGGGACTGTCCCCTTCAAAGAGGAACTTTGAA
>JBOHZO010000085.1:0-9751 GCA_050738555.1 Steroidobacteraceae bacterium
AAGGTGAACGTCCCCTTTAAAGGTGAACGTCCCCTTTAATCCGTCCCCTTCAATCCGAGCGCTTCTCGGTAGGGCCGTCGACCTTGACGTAGGGCCGCATCTCGTCCACTTGCTGCGGCAGGAGTCCGTACACGCGCGCGAGCTCGTCGACCGTGGCATAGGGCCGGTTCCCGATGATTTGCAGGGCACGCGCCGGGCCGACGCCCGGCACGGTCTCCAGCTCTTCCGGGGTGGCCGAATTGATGTTGACGATCAGCGATCCGTCGGCGGGCCGCTGACCGTCGCCGGCGCCGCGATAGATCAGGAAGCCGATACCGGCGACGCCGAGCGCGACGGCCAGGATCAGAGCGCGAAAGGGCCAGCCGTTCTGAATTCGCCGCTGCTCCAGCCGCGCCCTGGTCACCTGAGCTCAGTCGATCGACTGCCTGTACACGTCGAAGTAGTGATTCATGTAGCTCGCAAAACCCGCGCGAGTCACCGCCTCGGTCGGCCGGAAGCGCGCCTTGATCGTGGGCACGAGATCGAAGGGCCCCTGCTCCAGCGAGAAGAAGGCGTTCATCACCGGCAGGTCGAGCGCGAGCTGCACGTAGCCGCGCAGATCCGCCGGCACCTCGGCAGCATCCTCGAGCGGGATGCGCGTGTCATTGAACCGTACTGTCAGTTCGCCCGTGAACGCGCGCGCCACGTCCTGCAAACCCAGGCTCTGCACCAGCGAGTAGGCGAGGTCGGCGCGGTTGACGCCGGCATTCGGCTTGAACTTGCTGTCTGAGGTCCGGATCACGCCATCGAAGCGGTGAGCGCGATCCTTCAGGGCCGCGCCGCGCACGGTTGTGGCCTCGACAAACGGTACGAGTGCGCCGCTGACGTCGCCAAACGTCTTGAAACGATCCAGCGGCAGGAACTGGCGAATGCCGGCGCCGGCCGTCAGGTAGTCCGCGAGCTGGCCGCGGGTCAGCGAGTTGTCGGGCTTGAAGACGCCTTTGGCAAGGCCGTCCACGAGGCGTTCGCGCACCGCGAATTCGATCATGCCCTCGGCGGGGTGGCCGGAGATGTCGGAGAGGCCGGTGAAGCCGTTGACCTTCCAGGTCTTGAGGCGCACGTTGATCGTGGCGGGCACCGCGGTGCCGTTGGTCAGTCCGAGCGGATCGAGCGCGACGCCCGAGACACTGCCGATTCCTCGTACCGTCAGTGTCCAGAGGCCAGGCCTGGCCGGCGCCGAGGCGGCGATCGACGGCCCGAGCAATGGCAGCGAGATGGCGGACGCGTAGCGCGTGCCCTGCGGGTCGATCAGCACGACCGCGACGGTATTGCTCGACACGAAAGCGCTCGCGGCCACGCGAACTTCGTCCGCCGAGACATTGAACTGCACCGAGCCGCTGGTACCGACCGGCATGAATGCGATCGGGTGCGTCTCATCGCGCAGCACGCTGATGTCCGGCACGCTATTGAATGTGCGGAACATGTTGACCGTGCTGCCGTAGTCGGTGCGAAGCCCCTTGGCCATCGCGACCGCGGCATGCGCGTTGGCATAGCCGGCCCCGACTTCCCAGGGCTCGTCGCCCGGCAGGTTCGTCGCGGTCTGCTGGAGAATGCGCTTGACGTCGCTCCAGTGGAGCTGCGGATTGGCTTCGAGCATCAGCGCGACGATGCCGGATGCGTGCGGCGCCGACATCGAGGTCCCGCTGAGCGGCGTGTAGAACGGCCGGAATGCCGGTGCGATCGTCTCATCCGCGAGATCGTCCCAATTGGATCCCGTGGATGCGCGCGCCGAGATGACGTTCACGCCCGGCGTCGCAACGGTCGGGCGGTCCTCCCACTGGAAAGTTTCACCGTCGATGACGACCGTGCCGCCGTTGCCCTCGAGTCCGCGCGAGGAGAAGTTTGCGAGGTTGCCGGTCTTGTTGCCGGCCGCGGCCAGCACCACCCAGGGCGCCTTCTTGAAATTGCCGGTGATCGTGCTTTCCCCGGATCCGGAATTGCCGGCCGAGAACACGATCACGATGTTGCGATCGGCAAGCCGCTTGGTCGCGATGTTGGTCGGGTGATCCGGGTTGAAGTCGGTGCCGACATCGCTGGTCGCGCCGAAGGAATTGGATACGACGCGGATGCCATAACGGGCCTGGTTGGTCAGTGCATAGTCGAAGCCGCCGATCGAATCGAGGATGAAGATGACCGCGCCGGAACCATAGCCGACTAGGTTCGCCCCGGGGGCGACACCTTCATACAGGCCGCCGGAGCGCGCGCCGGTCGCACCGACGATGCCAGCCACGTGGGTGCCGTGACCGCTGCCGATGTCGGTGTTCGGCACATCCTCGGTGTAGGTGATCGGCAGCAGATCGTCCACTGCGTGGAGGTTGGTCTGGCCGGCGACGTTCTGGATCACGTGCGTCGGATACATGAGATCGGCGTGCGTGCCGTCGATGCCGGAGTCGTTGATGAGGACGCCGATGCCCTTGCCGCTGAATGGCAGTCCATTGAACGAGCGCAGGCGCCCATCGGTCCGCATGCGGTCGACGCCGGTGATCTCGGTGCTGCCGTCGTTCTCGTACTCGAGCCGGTCGTTGAGCCACAGCGATCGCACGCCGGGAAGCGACGCGAGTTGCGCGATCTGGTAAGGCGTCGCGACGACGCCCGCGATCGGCAGCGACCGGAAAGAAATGCCCTTGAGGCCGAGACTGCGGAGCGCATTGACCTGGGCGGCGCTGAGCGGGCCGTCGCCCTCGAAGGAGACGATCACCTCGAGCCGATTGTCCGGCCCGGACTGATTGAGCGCTTGCTGCAGGCTCGGGCCGAATGCGGTGTTCGCGAAAGCGACACTGATGCTGAAGGCGCCGAGCAGCAGGATCGTGAGCAATGAGAGGATGCGAACCAGCCGATCGTTGAACATGGTGGTCTCCGGGCGGGCTGAAGTCATACGGCGAAACTCGCAGAGGTCATCCGGCCGTGACACCCGGGAAACCACTCAGCGCGCGGTGGGGCCTCTGCCCAGGCCGCGGCACCCGGTGGACGAATTACGTCGCATCAGAGCAATAATTCCTTTCAATACAAATAGTTAAGTCGCGACGTTCGCTGATATGCATTTTTTGGCGACCGGGGTACACTCGGCCCCCGCTGACTCCTTTGGGAGGAGCCGTCGATGAGCGGTAAAGGACGTCTCGGTGTGTTCGCCTGCGCTCTGCTGCTGGCGGGTCCCGCGGTTTCCGCGAACGGTATCTATAGCGTCGAGATCGATGGCAATGTCGCCAAGGCCGACATCGCGCTCGGCAGCGCGAGCGCGACGCTCACCATCGAGTTCGAAAACGTCGTCGGTCTCTCCGCCGACAACCTCGGGTTGAGCGCGCAGCTCGTGGATCCGCTGTCGCCGGGATTCGTGAGCCGGCTCGGCACCGGCGTCTCGCTGCCGGCGGCGTTTCCGGTGGTGGTGAAGATTTCTCCCGCGGCGAATGGCGGCCTGAGCTTCAGCGGCGTCGTCGCGGTCGAGCTCTACACGCACGACCTGCAATACACGGTCGGTTCGCCGCTTCGGATCTTCTCTGCGCCGAACGGCGGCAGCTTCAGCGACATTACGAACTTCGTCGGCAGCGGCAGCATCCGCACCGGCGGCAGCAAGCCGGACTTCTCGGAGTTCATCATCGCCGCCGACACGCGGCTCCTGTCCTCCGTCATTCAGTCCAAGTACACGAAGCTCTCCTCGATCCTGAATCAGCACGCCGCGACGATGGGCAGCAGCCTGTACGCCGAATTGTCGAGTCTCTACAACGCCTCGCAGAACGCGTATGCGGGCGGCAACCTGGTCGCCGCAATCGAGTATCTCGAGGCGTTCAGCGAGCGGGTCGTCGCGGCGAGCGGCAACGAGCTGCCGGATGTCTGGCGCTCATCGAAGGATCTGACCAATGTGGCGGGGAGCCTGCGTGCCGCCGCTGCGACCTTGCGCTACAGCCTGACGCTGGCGAGCAATGCATGATGACGGCGTGGGCCAGCCGTGCCCGCGCGGCTGACCCTGTATCCGCTGGACCAGCCAGCGCGCCCGTTCTCACTCGATCCTGAGCGCGAATACCTGATCGGTCGCGGGCCCGACTGCGACCTCTGCATCCCCGATCCCCGGCTCTCCCGGCGCCACGCGAGCCTCGCCGCGACCGGCGGTTGCTGGCGCTTCGGCGACCTCGGCAGCAAGAACGGCACCACGCTCGCGGGGCGCACGACCGATGAAACGCGGTTGCGCGATGGCGACTGGATCAGCTTTGGCGGCTTGCTCGGCCAGTTTGCCGAGCTTTCCGCCGAGCGCGTCGCGGCGGATGAGCAGCGGACGCGCACGCGCTGGGACGACACGATCGACCGCAGCCGCGGCCTCGATCCCAAAGCCGACGTGGACGTGCTGCTGCAGCAGGCGCTGCGGGCGTCGATGGAACTCGCCGGCGCGCAACGCGGATTCGTGATGCTCGCGGACGTCAGCGGGCAGCTGCAGGTCCGGGCCCAGGCGGGAGGCGTGGATCCGGTCACTGCGGGCAGGGAATTCGGAGGCAGCCGCGGGGCGCTGGAGCGCACGCTGCGCTTACGCGCGCCGGTCGTCGTCTGCGACGCGAGCGCGGACACGATGCTGGGCTCGCGGCCGAGCATCGTGAGCGGTGAGATCCGCGCGCTGGTCTGCCTGCCGCTTGCGGTCGGCGAACAGCTGACGGGACTCGTTTATCTCGACAGCAACCTGCCCGGCAAGGTGTTCACCGCCCTCGACGTCGAGATCCTGGAAGCCTTCGCGTCGCATGCGGCGCTCGTCATCGGCGTCGCAACCGTGCGCGAGGACCTCGCCGAATTCGCGGATCTCCTGCCGCGCGAACTGAGCCGCGCGCCGGCGCCGGAGCCGCTGTTGCGGGAGCTTCGCGCCGCGCTGCCGCAGCTCGCGCCGCCCGCGTTGCCCGACGGCGACTTGCGGTGAGCGATCAGCCTGCCAATCGCGACCCCGACGCCACCAAGACGTCGCTCGGCGGCCACCAGGTATTGACGGCGGGGACCGTCATCGCGGGACGTTATCGCGTCATCGGACTGATCGGGGTCGGCGCGATGGGCATGGTCTATCGCGTGCACGACGAAAGGCTGCACCTCGACGTCGCGCTGAAATTGCTGAGGCCGGAACAGACCGACGCGCGCATGCTGGAGCGCTTCGAGCAGGAACTCGTGCTCGCGCGCCAGGTCACCCACAAAAACGTCGTCCGCATCCACGACATCGGCCAGGACGGGGCGCTGCACTTCCTGACGATGGACCACGTGGATGGCCGCTCGCTGAAGCAGATTCTCGACGAGCGACGGCGGCTCGAGATCGGCGAAGTCGTGACGATCGCGCGCGACCTGGCCGAAGCGCTCGGCGCCGCGCACGCGCAATCGGTCGTGCACCGCGACCTGAAGCCGGCGAACGTGCTCGTCGACAATGCAGGACACGCCTACGTCACCGATTTCGGCGTGGCGCGCTCGATGCATCGTTCCGGCCTGACCAAGGCCGGGCATATCGTCGGGACGATCGATTATCTCGCCCCCGAACAGGCCCGCGGGGCCGACGTCGACGGACGCGCCGATATCTATGCGCTCGGCCTGATGATGTTCGAGATGCTGACCGGCGAGCGCGCATTTCGCGGCGAGTCACCGGAAGAAATCCTCGCGGCCCGGAGCGTCGGCCGCCCGCGCCGCTGCGCCGACTTGGGCGTGAAGATACCCGTCTGGCTGCAACGCATCATCGATCGCTGCCTCGTGTCCGATCCGAAGGAGCGTTACCAGGATGCCGGTCAACTGGCAGCCGATCTCGCGGCCGGCAAGGTGAGCCGGCGCTGGGTGCCGCGCGGTTTCGGGCCCGCCCTTGCGACGATGGTTGTCATCGCGGCCCTGGGCGGGGCCGCGTGGTGGTATTACGCCGACCGCGAACCGGCGCCGGCACCGGTTGCGACGACGCCGACGGTTGCGGTCCTGCCGCTCGTCGCGCAAGCCGGCAATCCGGATTCGGGCTGGCTGTCCACGGGCCTCGCGGAAATGCTCGCCGAAGGGCTCGCCGAAAGCGCCGACCTGCAGGTCGCTGACAGCCTGCGCGTGTTCCGGACCTTCGAGGATCTGCACCTGGCGCCCGCGAAATTGGGCGACCGCGAAATTCAGCGGCTGGGTGAACTGCTCGACGTCGACCGCCTGGTGACGGGCACGGTGCGCGAGGCTGGCGGAGTGCTCCGTGTCGAATTGCGCCTGGTGGATCGCCGCCTGCCGGAGGAGCCGCCGACGATCCTGCGTGCCGAGGCCGCCGCGTCCCAGATATTCAAGATCTCCGATCAACTCGCGGGTGAACTGCGAACGGCGCTCGCCGCCGAGCCCGCGCCGCCCGCGGCGCCATCGCTGTCGGCCGATGCCGTGGCGATGGCCGCCTATGCGAAGGGCCTCGAGCTGCTCCTCAAAGGCGACACGGTGGCCGCCGCGGCGGCGTTCGACGCGGCAGTCGTCAAGGATCCGGCCTTCACGGCCGCCTGGGTCCAGCTCGCGGGTGCGCAGGACAAGCTGGGTTACGACGATCGCGCACGCGCAGCGGCACGGCAGGCCGCTTCGCGCCTGAGCGAGCGCTCCGGGCGCGTCGGTTACGAGGCGCGCGCGCTCGAGGCGACACTCTCCGGCAATTTCGAACAGGCCCAGCAGATTCTCGCGGCGCTGGTGAATCGCTATCCGAATGACGTGGAGGCGCGGGTGGCGCTCGCGGAAGCATTCGGCGAAGAGGGCCAACTCGATCGCGCGCAAGCCGAACTGAAAGCGATCGTCGCGGCGAGTCCCAACCATCCCCGTGCCTCTTACCTCCTCGGCAAATACGCGATCCTTGCGGGCGACAGCCGCGCAGCGGCGGACGATTACCTGGTGCGCGCGCTGGTGATCCAGAATCGCCTGGGCAATTTGCAGGGCCGGGCAGATGTCGAGAACGCGCTCGGCATTGCGGAATTCGAGCTCGGCCGCCTCGACGAGGCGCGCCAGCGCTATCAGAACGCGATCGACCTCCGGACCGAGATCGGCGACGAGCGCGGCGTCGCCGCGGCAACCGCGAATGTCGCGCGCATCCAGCTGCGCCAGGGACAATACGACGCGGCGCGCGCCGGCTTGCAGCAGTCGCTCGAGATCATCGAGCGGATCGGCGACCGGCAGACCGTCGCCAACCTGAACAACGAGATCGGCGCGCTGGAGGAACGCCAGGGCCGCTATCGCGAGGCGCTCGCGCGTTACCGCCAGTCGCTCGCGCTGCTGCGCGAGCTCGGCAATCAGCGCGCGCTGGCCGAGAGCTACAACAACGTCGGTTTCACCTACTATCAGCTCGGCGACTTCGACAATGCCGCCGTCTACGCGCAGCAGGCGATGCAGCTCTACGAGCAGAGCGGCAATCGCGAGGGGCTGATGTTCGCCGGGCAGACGGTCGGACTCCTGGCGATCGCGCGCGGCGACTGGAAGGCCGCGGAGAAGGCCTTGCTCGACGTGCTGCAACTCGGCCGGGAATTCGAGGATCCGCTGACCGAGGCAGTGGCGCTCGGACAGCTCGGCCGCGCTGCGCGGTACCAGGGCCGGTACGCGGCGGCACGGAGTTCAATCGAGGACGGACTGAAGGCGCTGATGCCGACCGGCGACCCGCGCGGACTCACGGAGCTGAAGCTGTTTCAGGCGGACCTGTCGTTCGAGCTCGGCATGCTGGAGACGGGCCGCGAGACTTTACGCGAAGTGAAGGACCTGCTCGATGCCTCGGGCAGCATGGAGCATCGTGCCGAGTGGCTCCGGCTGACCGGTATTGACTATTTGCTCGCGGGCGAGCCCGACAACGCGCGCCGTATTTTCGACGATGCGGTCAGCCAGGCGGGTGAGACCGGCAGCGCCATCACGCATCTTGCGACCGGTCTCGGGTCCGCGGAAGCGGCCCTCGCCGCTGGGAAGCCTGCGGAGGCGCTCGCGATGCTCGAGCCGTTGCACCGCGAGGCGCAGGCATTGGGTCATGTCATGCTGATCCTGCAAAGCGGCGAGCTGCTCGCGCGCGCGCTGGAGAGTGCCGGCCGCCTGCCGGCAGCCGAAAAGCAATTGCGGGCGAGTCTTCGCGCCGCGGATGGCTGCCGGCCCTGCGCCGGCCGCTATCGGCTGCATGCGCAACTCGCCGACGTGCTGGACAAGCTGGGGCGCGGTCCCGAATCGAAGCTCCAGCTTCGCGCGGCGGCCGACGAAATCGAGCGGCTGCGCCAGGGACTCGACGTGTC
The DNA here is from genome assembly GCA_050738555.1 of Steroidobacteraceae bacterium. Classification (GTDB taxonomy): domain Bacteria; phylum Pseudomonadota; class Gammaproteobacteria; order Steroidobacterales; family Steroidobacteraceae; genus SCUD01. Next base: position 8,244 of record JBOHZO010000085.1, read on the forward strand.
GCAACAGGAATCGTTTGGACAACTGGAAGAGGTCAGGAAAGTTGCAGGACCCGCCAACGCCGGCTAGGCCAACCGGAAGCGGCAATCCGCCCGCACTGGAGCGGATCGCGGAGCGCGTCGAGCAGATCAGCGCGCGGAACGAGCAGCTGCTCGAGCGCATGATCGAGGGCGAGAAGCGCTTCCGCGGGCTCGCGAAAGCGGTCTGGAAGGTGCAGGAGGAGGAGCGCCGGCGGCTCGCGCGCGAGCTCCACGACGGCATCGGGCAGACATTGACTGCGCTCATCAATCAATTGCGGCGCGTGCGAGCGGGTGAGGAGGGGAGCGACAACCTTGAGGCCGCGATCCAGGTCGCCGAGCTCGCCCTCACTGACGTACGCGAGTTGTCGCGACTGCTGCGCCCGCCGGTGCTCGACGACCTGGGTCTGCACGCGGGGCTGACCTGGCTCGCGCGCGTGCTGCGCGAGCACAGCGGGCTCGCGACCGTGATCGAGTGGTACGCGGGTGAAGACGAACGCCTGGATCCGGAGCTGGAGACGCTGATCTTCCGGATTGCGCAGGAGGGCCTCAACAACGTGCTCAAGCATTCCGGTCAGCTCACGGCGCGCCTGGCAGTTCGGCGCCATGGCGACAGTCTCGAATTCACCGTTGCGGATGCCGGCCGTGGCTTCGACGTCGCGCAGGTGCTGTCGCCTGCCGGCGGCGCCGCGGGGCTGGGGCTGCGCGGCATTCGCGATCGAGTCGAATTGTTCGGCGGCCAGTTCGCGATCGAGTCCGCGCCGGGCCGGGGCAGCCGGCTGCGGGTCGTCGTGCCCGTGCCCGGCGCACGCGCATGAGCCATCGCGTCCGCGTGCTGGTCGCCGACGATCACCGCATCGTCCGGGAAGGGATCGTCAGCCTGCTGCGCGACAGCGGCCAATGCGAAATCGTCGCCGAGGCGGCGAATGGGCTGGAGGCCGTCGAGCAGGCGCTGGCGACGCGGCCCGAGGTCGCGCTCATCGACATCACGATGCCGCGGCTGAACGGGCTCGAAGCCGTGCGCCGGATTCGCGAGGCGCTGCCGGACACCAAGATCCTGGTGCTGACCGTGCACGACGACGAGGAATACGTGGTCCCGATCGTGCGCGCCGGCGCAACCGGTTATCTGCTGAAGAATGCGGCGTCCACCGAGCTGGTGGCGGCCGTGCAGGCGCTGCAGGCGGGCCGGCCGTACTTCGGCCCGGAGGCCACGCGCGCGATGGCCGAGCAGCTACAGCATCCCGGCGCCGAGCACGGCGATCCCTACCAGCGGCTGACGCCGCGCGAACGCGAGGTCTTTCATCTGGTGGTCGAAGGCAAGGCCAGCAAGGAAATTTCGCGCCTGCTCGGCATCAGCGTCAAGACCGCCGAAAACCATCGCGCGCGGCTCATGGAAAAGCTCGACGTGCACAACACCGCCGAACTCGTGAAGTACGCCGCCCGCAAAGGCCTGCTTTGATTAAAGGGATTAAAGGGGACGTTCACCTTCAAGG
>JBOHZO010000086.1:0-7073 GCA_050738555.1 Steroidobacteraceae bacterium
GTCTTCATCCCGTTCTACAACAATTTCATGATCGATCAGAACCCGGCGCTCGCCACGGAACTCCTCGGACTGTCTGCTGCGGATGCCGCGGGCCTCATCTGGAGCCGGCAGATCCGCTACATCGGCGTCGGCGCGATGCTGGTCGGCGGACTCTGGTCGCTGTGGTCGCTCAGGAAGTCGCTGTTGTCCGGCGTGAAGACCGGCATGAAGCTGAAGAGCGGCAGCGCCGCGAATGTACCGCATACCGAGCGGGACCTGCCGATGACTGCAATCCTGGCGGGCGTCGTGCTCTTCGTGCTGCCGCTGTTCGCGCTCTACTACGCGGTCGTCGACAGCCTCGGCATCGCGTTCACGATGGCGGTGATCATGGTGATCGCCGGATTCGTGTTCAGCTCGGTGAGCGGCTACATGGCCGGTCTCGTCGGCTCCTCGAACAACCCCGTCTCCGGCATCACGATCTCGACGATCCTGTTCGCTTCGCTGATCCTGCTCGCAATCATGGGTAGCGGCTCGACCGTCGGGCCGGTCGCCGCGATCATGATCGGCGCGGTCATTTGCAGCTCGGCCGCGGTCGCCGGCGACAATCTCCAGGACCTGAAGGCCGGCCAGCTCGTCGGCGCGACACCCTGGCGGCAACAGGTGATGCTCGCCATCGGCGCGATCGCCTCTGCGGCGGTCATGGCGCCGGTGCTCAATCTGCTGCTCGAGGCCTACGGCATCGGCACGCCGGCGCGCGAAGGCGTCAATGCGCTCGCCGCGCCGCAGGCGACGCTGATGGCCTCGGTCGCAAGCGGCATTTTCGGCAGCGGCCTGCCCTGGAACATGGTGGCGATCGGCGTCGCCGTCGGCGTGATCGTGATCATCCTCGACGAACGGCTCAAGGCGCGTGGAGCGAGCTGGCGCGCGCCCGTTCTCGCCGTCGCAGTGGGGATCTATCTTCCGCTCGAGCTGTCGACCCCGATCTTCGCCGGCGGCTTGATCGCCGAGCTGGCGACCCGCTGGCACCGCCGGCGGAATCCCGGAGGCGATCCCGAATTGCTGAAGCAGACCGGGTTGCTGTTCGCGGCCGGCCTGATCGCGGGCGAAGCGATTATCGGCGTGCTGATCGCGATTCCGATCGTGCTGACCGAGGATGCGGATGCGCTCGCGGTCGCTGCTTCGATGCGACCCGGCCAGTTTGCCGGCCTTGCCGCGCTTGCCCTGGTCGGCTGGTGGCTGTACGCGGTCGCTGCACAACGCACGCGCAAACTGAGTGGATAAATAAAGGGGACGCTTCCCTTAAATAAAGGGGACGCTTCCCTTCAAAGGGAGACGTCCCCTTTGCGGTACGCTTGCCGCGAATGAGTGAATCACATTCACTGCGGGGCCGGGTCGCGATCGCGCTCGCGATCACCTACCTCGTCTGGGGATCGAGCTACTTCGCAACCAAGATCATGGTGACCGACGAGCCGCCGCTCGCCGCTGCAGGCCTGCGCTTCTCCACCGCGGGCATCCTGCTGATGGCCTTTGCCTGGTGGCGCGGCGGACCACCGGTGCTTGCGCGCATCGAATTGCGGCATGTGCTCGCTATGGCTTTCCTCTCGGTTCTCTTCAGCAATGCCTGCCATGTGATCGCAATGCAGTATGTGCAGTCCAATACGGCGGCGCTGTTGAATGCGACGCCCTCGCTCTGGATCGCATGGCTCGGCACCTTCGGCCAACTGCCCAAGCCTCTCTCGGTCACGGCGCAGCTCGGGCTCCTCGTTGGGCTTGCGGGCGTGCTGCTCGTGCTCGCGCCGAAGGGGGGACTCCATCTCGTGGGTTTCGGCTGGCAACTGCTGATCCTGCTCGGCTGCCTGAGCTGGTCGCTCGGCACCATTTATTACCGCAACTCCGGCGCCGCGAATCCGCCGCTGATGTTCGCCGCCCTGCAGATGCTGGCGGGAGGACTCGGCCTGCTGGCAGCCGCCATCGTCGCAGGCGAGTCGTTCGCGTTTCACTGGACGCCGCGCGGGCTCTCCGCCTTCCTGTGGCTGACGCTGATGAGCTCCTGCCTCGCCTACTCCGCCTATGCCTGGCTCACCGTCCACACGTCACCGGTCGTCGTCGGCTCCTATGGTTATGTGTGTCCGGCCGTGGCGGCGCTGATCGGGTGGCTCGCGCTCGGCGAAACACTCTCCTGGATACAGATCACGGGGATGGCGGTGATCCTGCTGGGGATCGCGCTGGTGACAGGCTATTGGCGGCCATTGCCGCGGCGCCAGCCCGCTTACAACGGGACGGAATAGATGAAGAAACTGCTCTTGCTCGCCATCGCCGCCGCCGCGGCCGTTTATCTCAGCCGGCAGCCGGACGATATTCCGCGCGAGATCGCGGAGCCGACCGTGGCGCATGCGCCGGCTGCGAAGACGGACAGGCTTGCAAACGTCTACGCCGGCCAGCAGAGCGGAGTCCAGGTCGCAGGCGGCGGTGTGGTCACCAGGATTCTTGGCGACGACATCGTGGGCGACCGTCACCAGCGATTCATCCTGACGCTCGATTCAGGCCAGACGCTCCTGATCGCCCACAACATCGATGTCGCGCGGCGCATCGAATCGCTGCGGGAAGGCGACTCGGTATCATTCAGCAAGGGCAGCATGAGGCCGGCTGGCTGAGGCATCGCGGCCGCACGTATCAGTAGAAGAAGAGATCCGGAAACTGATGGTCAGCAAGCCGCAGCACGATCCAGCACGGCGAATGTTGCTCCGCCAATCGCTCGCGCTCGCCGGCGCGGCGGCACTCGCTGGCGCGCCGGGGCGGGCGTCGACTGCCACCCGCGATGCCGCGACGGCTGTGCCTTCGTCGGATCCGCACCCGGCGCTCGGGCGCACACTCAGGCGCATCGCGTTCGGGTCGTGCGCAGAGGCATCGAAGCCCCAGCCGGTCTGGGATCCGATACTCGCGCGGCGAAACGACCTGTTCATATTCCTCGGCGACAACATATACGCGGATACGCGCGACATGGCGGTGCTGCGCGCGAAGTACGCGCAACTCGCGGCGCAACCTGGCTTTGCCAGTTTGCGCGCGGAGACTCCAGTCGTCGCGATCTGGGACGACCACGACTTCGGCGAAAACGACGCCGGCAGCGAGTACCCGATGAAGGACGAGTCCCGGCGGATCTTCCTGGATTTCTGGGACGAGCCCGCCGGATCACCGCGCCGGGACCGGGATGGCGTGTATGCATCCTATGTCTTCGGCCCGCCGGGCAAGCGCGTGCAGGTGATCCTGCCGGACCTGCGTTACAACCGCACACCGCTCGTCGAGGCCGACCTCGGCGGTGCCGACTTCGAGACCTGGGTCGAAGCCAGGCTGGCCGCGGGGCTCGAGGTGCCGGGGCCGCACGCGCGCAATCCGGACCCGAAGGCCACCTTGCTCGGCGAGCGGCAGTGGCATTGGCTCGAACGGCAACTCGAAGTGCCCGCCGAAGTGCGCCTGTTCGGCTCGAGCCTGCAAGTGCTCGCCGATTTCACGGGCTGGGAATCATGGGCCGGTTTCGCACGGGATCAACAGCGCCTGTTCGACCTGATCCGCCGCAAGAAGGCGAATGGCATCGTGTTCCTGAGCGGCGACATTCACTATGCGGAGATGTCGAAACTCGACGTCAACGTCCCCTACGTGCTGTGGGACCTGACCGCGAGCGGCCTCACGGAGGAATGGCGGGTGCCGACGCCGAATGCCAATCGCGTGAGCGACGTGCTGTCCGATGCGAATTTCGGATTCATCGACATCGACTGGCGGGGGCCGGCGACGAAGCTCACGCTCGGAATCGTCGATGCCGCGGGCAGGACGCGGATGTCCTGGCAAATCGAACTCGCGAGCCTTTCCGGCAGCGCATGACCGGAACGAGGCTGGTGCGCGCCGTGTTCTTCGACCTGGACGGCACGCTGGTCGACAGCGAGACGCAGACGGACCAGGCGATCGACGCGGTGGTCGTGCGCCGCGGAATCGCGAACTTCGCGCTTCCGCATTCCGAGACGCGTGGTCGCACGTGGATCCACATCGCCAACACCATCCGGGCGCGCACCGGCATCGGCCTCGCGAAGGAGGCCCTCGCAGCGGAATTGCAGGAGCGCTGGAACGCGGCCACCACGGACGTGAAGCCCATTCCCGGCGCGCCGAAAGCCGTGCGCGCCGCGGCCGCGTGCAAGCTGAAACTCGGCGTCGTGTCATCCAGCCCGCGCTCGGTGATCGACACATTCCTCGACAAGCTCGGCGTCGACGACTGCATCGACCCGCGCGGGCGCATCGGCGGCGATGCCGTTGAGAACGGCAAGCCCGACGCGGAGGGTTTCCTGCTCGCAGCGCGCGCGCTCGGCGTCGATCCTGCCGACTCCCTCGTGTTCGAGGACAGCCAGGCAGGCCTGCTGGCGGCAAGGGCCGCCGGCATGCGATCCATGTTCGTCACCTGCTGCGCGTCGGACATCCCCGCGAATACCTTGCTTGCCACGGCGAGCTGCACGCATTACCGGACCTTGCCGCCCCGTTTCTGGGAACAGGTGGCCGACGGCAGTCTGGATCTCGCCGGCAGGTCGTTCACATGAATGCGGCGAATCCCGAGCTGTTGCGCCGCTATCGCGCGCAGCTCTTTACGGCGACCTGGCTTTCCTATGCCGGTTTCTACCTCGCGCGGAAGGTCTATGCGGTCCTGAAGCACCCGCTGAAGGAGCAGTTCGGACTCGATGACATCCAGATCGCGTATCCGTGGACGATCTATCTCATCACCTACATGCTCGGCCAGTTCATCGCGGCCTGGCTCGGCCGGCACATGGAGAGCCGGCGCGTGCTCGCCTGGGGCATGTGCGTCGCAGCCGCCTGCAACATCGTGCTGGGATTCCTCGTCGACTCGAATGTCGCGAGCGTGCTGCTGTGGATGTGCGTGACCATGGGGATCCACGGACTTGCGCAGGCCATGGGCTGGCCGCACAACGTTGCCCTGTTCGCGAACTGGACGCGCCGTTCCGAGCGCGGAACGCTGTTCGGGATCTGGGGCACCTGCTACCAGTTCGGAGGAATCGCCGGGAAAGCCCTGGCCGGATTCCTGCTCGGCTGGCTGGGAATGTCGTGGTCTTTCTTCGGCTCTAGCATCCTGCTGCTCGCATTCACCGCATACTTCGTTCTGTACGCTCGCGAGCGGCCGCAGTCGGTCGGCCTGTCGCTCGTAGACGATGCGGAGCCCGACGTCGCCGAACCGGGTCCGCGCGAGGCGGCGGCCCGCGAGCCCGCGCTGCCGCCGGGATTCATCGCGTCGATCGTCGCGATGGGCCTGATCTACTTTGGTTTCAAGTTCCTCCGCTACGCACTCGATAGCTGGTCCGTGCTGATCCTCGGCGAGCATTTCGCGATGACGACGTCGATCGCCGCCTACTGGTCGACCGCCTTCGACTGGATCGGCTTCCTCGGCGTGCTCACCGCCGGCATCTGGTCCGACCGCATCCCGGGTTCACGGCGCACGCCCGTGATCTTCTGGATGACGACTGGCTGCTTCATGTTCACGGTCGCGATGTGGCTCGTCGGCCTATCGTCGCCGATCCTGTTCATTGCGCTGCTCGGCCTGATCGGATTCATGGCGATGGGGCCGGACTCGCTGCTTTCCGGGGCCTGCGCGATGGATGTGGGAAGCCGGCGCCAGGCGGCGCTCGCCGCCGGTGTCATCAACGGTTTTGGATCGATCGGACCGATACTTCAGGAGCCGGCGATCGGCTGGTTGAAGCAGACCCAGGGTCTGGACGCGGTTTTCCTGCTGCTGGTGGCTGTCGTGTTCCTGACGACGGTCGCGACCGGCCTGCTCGCCCGATTCGAGCGACGCCGCGGCATCTAGCCTCCGTCATCGCGATTCAACGCACGTCGCGGCCCGCGGAGAGCGCCTTGTGGCCGAGCGTCAGGGAGACGAAGAAAATGGTCAGTAGGCAGCACGCGACCATCGTCGTGAAAACGCCATCCCAGCCCCAGCGATCGGCAATCCAGCCGACGCCGGTTCCCGCGATCGCCGAGCCGAACACGTAGCCGAAAAACCCGGTAAACCCTGCGGCAGTCCCGGCCGCCTTCTTGGGCACGAGATCGAGCGAATGCAGCCCGATCATCATGATCGGTCCATAGACCAGAAAACCGATCGCGATGAGTGCCGCGTAATCGATCCAGAGCGGGCCCTTCAGGTTCAGCCAGTACACGACCACGGCGAAGAGCGTCAGCGCCATGAAAAGCATCGTCATCGGGGCTCGCCTGCCCTGAAACCATCGGTCCGATAGCCAGCCGCAGGCGATCGTTCCCGGAATGGCCGCGTATTCATAGAGCGACCAGGCGATGCTCGACTCCTTGAACGAGAATCCCTTCGCGGTCTCGAGATAAGTCGGAATCCAGTTCACCACGCCATAGCGGACGAAGTAGCAGAAAGCGTTCGCTATCGCGATCGCCCACAGGTAGCGGTTCGGCAGCACGTACTTCAGGAAGATTTCCCGAAATGCGAGCGTCCGCTCGTGCGCGTCGCTGTATCCCGGCGGGTAGTCGTTCCTGTATTGCTCCACGGTGGGCAGTCCGCGCGATTGCGGGGTGTCTTCCAGCAGGAAATAGACGCCGATTGCGATGATCGCGGCGATCAGCGCGTTGAAGTAGAACTTCGCCCCCCAATCGTGGAACAGCATCACGCCGACGAGGGCGAGATTCGCGACGAGCGCGCCGCCGATGTTGTGCGCGGCATTCCAGGTCGAAACGGTGAGCCCGCGTTCCTTCGTGCTGAACCAGTGCACCATGATCTTGCCGCACGGTGGCCAGCCCATGCCCTGCACCCAGCCGTTGACCGCCATGATTGCGATGATGGCGACGAGCGACGCGTAGATGGCATCGACCAGGCCGAACATCGCCATGATCGCGCTCGAAAGGAGCAGCCCGAGCGGCAGGAAGTACTTCGGGTTGCTCCGATCGGAGATCGAGCCCATGAGGAACTTCGACAGGCCATAGGCGACGGACAGGCCGGTCAACGCAGTGCCGAGCGCCGCCTTGCTGTATTCCGGATGCTCCGCGAGGAGGTCGGGGATCGCGAGCGCGAAGTTGTTGCGGAC
>JBOHZO010000087.1:0-18356 GCA_050738555.1 Steroidobacteraceae bacterium
GTATCAGGTGATACATGAGCGACGAGCGACGCCGCCAGGGACGAAATTCGCCCGGTCCCTGCGGGTTACGGCGCGGGCCTTGGTGCGACCGCGCTGCTCGCCTCGGCCGTAGACCCTGCTATGGAGCTTCGGCTCGCGCCTTGTCCCGCCAAGGCGCGCGCGTAACGCGCTCCATGCGCGGGCAAATCAGAGGTTCCTAGTCCACTTCGGCCGGATCGACGTCGAGCGACCAGCGGAGCGCGCGCGGGGTGCGGAGTTTCGCGATCTCGGGAACCCACTCCGCGAGAAAATTCTGCAGCACCGCTCGCGCCGGCGATTCGACCAGTAGTTGCGCGCGGTGGCGGCCTGCGCGGCGCGCCATCGCGGCGGGCGCGGGACCGAGCAGGCGCAGCTCCGATTCGCGGGCCACGGGCGCGACCGTCTCGGCGGCGTGGAGGAAGCCGAACACTTCCGCGATCGCCGGCCCGTCGGCCCGCAGGAGCGCGAGATGCGAACATGGAGGCCAGCCCGCCGCGCGACGCTCCGCCAGCGCGAGTGACGCGAATCCCTCGTAGCCTTCCTTGATCAGGCATTGCAGCAGCGGATGCTGCGGATACGCGGACTGGATCAGGACTTCGCCCGGGCGGTCGCCACGCCCCGCGCGCCCCGCGACCTGGACGATCTGCTGCGCGAGCCGCTCGCTCGCGCGAAAATCCGCGCCGAACAGGCCCTGGTCCGCCGCCAGCACGACCACGAGCGTCACGTCCGGGAAGTCGTGGCCCTTCGTGAGCATCTGCGTGCCGACGAGAATGCGCGCGCTCCCGTCGGTGACCGATGCGAGCGCTCTTTCCATGTCGCCGCGCCGGCGGATCGCGTCGCGGTCGATGCGCACGAGCTGCACCGATGGAAAGAGCTGCGCGATCGTCGTCTCGACGCGTTCCGTGCCCTCGCCGACCGGCGAGAGCTCGTTGCCGCAGCGCGGACAGCCGAACGGCATCGATTCCTCCGCGCCGCAGTGATGGCAGATGAGCCGCGCGCGCCTGAGGTGAACCGTGAGCCGCGCATCGCAGGCCTTGCAGGGCGCGATCCATCCGCAGCCGGAGCAGAACATGGTCGGCGCGTAGCCGCGCCGATTGAGGAAGACGAGCACCTGGCCGTCCGCGCCGAGATGACGCTCGATTGCGGCCGTCGCCGGGGGCGACAGTCCGTCGCGCGCCGGATTGACGCGGAGATCGACGACCATGACGCGCGGCTTGCCGGCACGGCCCGTGCGCTCCGGCAGCGAAAGCTTCGTGTATCGCCCCGCGTTTGCATTCGCGAGCGATTCGAGCGACGGCGTCGCAGAACCGAGCACGACGGGAACGCCCGCGCGGGAAGCGCGGAGCACCGCGAGGTCGCGGCCCGAATAACGGAAGCCGTCCTGCTGTTTGTACGAAGGGTCGTGCTCCTCATCGACGACAACTATCCCGAGCGCCGGCATGGGAGTGAAAACTGCGGAGCGCGTGCCGATCACGACCGGCGCGCGGCCGGAAGCCGCTGCCCGCCACGCCTCCGTGCGCGCGCCGTCCGCGAGCGAGGAGTGCAGCGCGACGATTGGTGCCGCGAGGCGCGCTTGAAACCGCGCGACCAGTTGCGGCGTCAATGCGATCTCGGGGACGAGCACGAGCGCGCCGCGTCCGTCGTCGAGCACGCGCTCGATGAGCCGCATGTAGACCTCGGTCTTGCCGCTGCCGGTGATGCCGTGCAGGAGCCACGCCCGGTAACCGCCGAGCGAGCCGCTGATTTGCTCGAACGCTGCGCCCTGGTCCGCGGTCAGCACTGGACCGGGTCGACCGGCGCCCGCCGCGGGCGCCGCTTCCGGCCGCGTGAAGGATTCGAGCCAGCCGCGCCGGAGGAGCGACCGGACGACTTCCGTATGCCCGGCGGCGGCGATCGCCGCGGTGCTGGCGCCGTCATCGCCGACGAGATCGATCAGTTTTTTCTGCCGGTGACCGAGCCGCGCTCCCGCGTCGAGCGCGGTGCGCCCGGCCTCGGAAACACGCCAGAGGATTTCATCGCGCCGCGCGGACTCGCCCTGGCGCAGCCGCTTCGGAATTGCGCCGAACAGCACCTCGCCGAGTGGATGGTGGTAATAGTCGGCCGCCCACAGCAGAAGGCCGAAGGTCGTGTCGTCCCAGAGCGGCATCGTGTCGATCGCGGCGCTGATCCGCTTGAGCCGCGCTCGCGGCAAGCTGCTTTCCGCCGCGTGCGCCGCGACGATGCCGATCGCGCGGCGGCGCCCGAGTGAAGCACGGACGCGCTCGCCCGGCCGGGCAAGCGCCGCGCCGTCCTCGGGCAGGTAATCGAATCGGCGCCTCAAAGGCGTGTCGAAAACGACCTGGAGAATCGGAGAGACCGTGGGCAAAATCTTTCTTTTATCAATAGGTTAGGGAATTCGCCGCGACCGGGTCAACGACCGGCGGCCCGTCACGTTATATCACCGTGGCGGGACGGGGAGTCTGGCACCGATGCAGCAAGAGCGAGTGAACCGCTCTGCTACGCTTTCGGCGCCCATGTCGCTCGGCAGGCGTGACGAATCGCGGGAGACCACGGTGGACCGGGAGCGCGCGCTGGACAGATTCCTCGCCGGAATCGAGCGGCGCGCGTTTCGCATCGCCTGCATGGCGCTTCGCGACCCCGCGGAGGCCGAAGACGCCGTGCAGGACGCGATGATCCGGCTGGTGCGGAATTACGGACGGCGTCCGGAAGACCAATGGCGACCGCTCTTCTACCGCATCCTGAGGAACCGGATCACCGACGCCCAGCGCCGGCAGAAAGTGCGGCGCGCCGTGATGGCCTGGTGGTCGGGGCCGGAGGCTGACGAGTCGGCGCCGGACCTGCTCGAATCGGCCGTCGATCCTCGCGGCACGCCGGAGCAGGAGCTCGAAGGCGAGGAACTGCTCGCGCGCATCGAGGAAGTGCTCGCCGCACTGAGCAGCCGCCAGCGCGAGGCGTTCCTGCTCAGGAACTTCGAGGGGCTCGATGTCGCGCAGGCGGCGATCGCCATGGGTTGTTCGGAGGGAAGCGTGAAGACGCACTATTTTCGCGCCATGCAGTCGTTGCAATGGGCGCTCGGAGAGTGGAAACCATGAACGACGACATACCGGAACTCGAACGCAGGAGCCGCGCGGCATTCGACGAGAGCGTCGAGTCGCTGGACGCCGAGACGCGCTCGCGGCTCGCGCGCGCAAGAGCGCACGCCCTCGCGGAATCGCGGGAGCGCCGCGCGCCCGGACCCGCAGTGTGGGTCCCGGTGGGTGCCGCGGCGGCCGCGCTCGTCGCCGCGATGCTGTGGCAGCGCGAGGAAAGCACTGCGCCGCCGCCGGACGCGGCGCTCGCAGCACTCGAGGATCTCGACATGATGGCCGAGGGCGAGGATTTCGAAATGCTCCACGAGGACGAGGGCTTCTATGCCTGGGCGGAAGAACAGATGTCGGATGGCGTGGGCTGACGGATGCGCCGCGCGAAATTCGTGACGGCGTTTTTTCTCGCCTGGCCCGCCGCGGCGACGAATCCGCCGCCCGAGCAGCCGGACGCCGAGTTCCTGGAATTCCTGGCCGAGACGGCGGGCGAGGACGAGGCATTCGTCGAGTTCATTGAATCCGGCCGGGCCGACCGTGCCCTGCAGCGCGCCGAGGAAGAGGCTTCGAAGGAAGGACAATGAATAGACTCGCATGGATTCTGGTGGCATGGATTCTGGTGGCATGGATTCTGTTCGGCAGCGCGGCCGTCGCCGCAGAAGAGCCGGGCGGCGAAACGGGCATCGCCTGGGAATCGCTCGACGGGCCGGCGCAGGAATTGCTGGCGGGGCAGAAAGAGCAATGGAGCTCGCTGCCGCCGTCCCGCCAGCGCGCGATGGCCGAAGGCGCCGGGCGCTGGCTTGCGATGAGCGACGAGGAGCGCACGCACGCGCGCGGCCGCTGGCAGAAATGGCGGAAGCTCACCCCGACCGAGCGCGAGCGGCTCCGCGAGCGTTGGCGCCGTTTTCGCGAGCTGACGCCGGAGCAGAAAGAGGCGCTCCGCGCCGTCTATCGCCGCTTCCAGTCCCTGCCGCCCGAGCGGCGCGAAGAGCTGCGCGATCGCTGGCAGCGGATGACTCCCGAAGAACAGCGCCGCGCGATCGAGCGCCGCCGGGCGCCGCGGCCCGGCCAGCCGCCGCCGCGTCGTCCCGGCACTTGAGGGCTCGCATCCGGCACCACTCCGTGGGAGGATATTCCCACGATGCCCGATGCAAGACTCAGGCGCTCCAATGACCGGATGATCGCCGGCGTTTGCGCCGGCATCGCCGAATGGCTCGGCTGGAAGACGGATCACGTCCGCATCGCCTACGTGATCGTGTCGATTCTGAGCGTCGCTTTTCCGGGAATCATCGTCTACCTGCTCCTTTGGCTCCTGATGCCGGACGCCGACGGGAATTAAAGGGGACGTTACATTAAAGGGGACGTTCACCTTTAGCTTGATGCTAAGGTTCAATTCTGTGCCAGCGGCGTGCTAAAGGTGAACGTCCCCTTTAATTCCCCCTTTAATTCCCGGATCGTCGAGCTCTACGACGACTACACGCACGGTGGCATACACCGCCGAGAATTTCTGTCGCGGCTCGCGCGCCTCGCAGGCGGTGCGGCCGCCGCATCGGTGATCCTGCCGCTCCTCGAGAACCGCTACGCGGGCGCCGCCACCGTCGCCCCCGACGATCCGCTGCTCCAAACCGGCCGCGAGCGCTTTGACGGTCCGGCCGGACCGGTCGCGTGCTATGTCGCCTGGCCGAAATTGGCGCCCGAGCGGCGACCCGCGGTCGTCGTGATCCACGAGAACCGCGGGCTCAACGCGCACATCGAGGACGTCGCGCGCCGGCTTGCGGTCGCGGGTTTCCTCGCAGTCGCGCCGGATGCGCTATCAGGGAACGGCGGCACGCCCGCCGACGAGGACGAGGCGCGCAGGCTCATCGGCGAGCTCGACCGCGACAAGGCGCTCGCCATCTATCTCGCGGCGATGAGTCATGCCGCGAACCACGCGCGGAGCACCGGCAAGCTGGGCTGCGTCGGCTTCTGCTGGGGTGGCAGCATGTCCGGGCGCCTCGCCGCGAGTTCACCGGAGCTCGATGCCGCCGTCGTCTTCTACGGAATGCCACCCGACGCCGCCGAGGCGGCCCGTATCAAGGTACCGCTCCTCCTGCACTACGCCGGCAACGATCAACGGATCAACGCCGCCGTCCCTGCATTCGAGCAGTCCTTGAAGTCCGCACACGCTCGCTACGAATTGCACATGTATCCGGACGTGGAGCACGCTTTCCACAACGACACCAACGCTGCCCGCTACAACGCCGATGCTGCCGCCCTTGCCTGGAAGCGCACCGTGGAGTTCCTCACGCGCGAACTCGGCTGGATAACGACGCCACCACCGCGCGCGGCAATACCGTCCTATCCTGCCGCTTTAACCGCATGAATCAGCTCCGCCGCGACCTTTTGAGCGTCGCCATAGACCATGCGCGTGTTGTCGAGGTAGAAGAGGTGATTCTCGATTCCTGAGAAGCCGGCGCCCTGTCCGCGCTTGATGACGAGCACGTTCTTCGCCTTGTCCGCGTTCAGGATCGGCATGCCGTAGATCGGGCTGCCCTTGTCGGTGCGCGCGACCGGGTTGACGACGTCGTTCGCGCCGATGACGAGCGCGACGTCCGCCGTCTCGAATTCCGCATTGATCTCGTCGAGGTCCGCGATCAGGTCGTAGGGCACACCCGCTTCCGCGAGCAGCACGTTCATGTGACCCGGCATGCGGCCCGCGACCGGGTGGATCGCGAAGCGCACCAGAACGCCCTTGTCGATCAGGAGCTGGGCGAGCTCCCAGACCTTGTGCTGGGCCTGCGCGACCGCCATGCCGTAGCCCGGGATCACGATCACCTTCTGCGCGAAGGCCATCATGACGCCGGCATCTGAGGCTTCGATCGGCTTGAGCGACCCCGTGACGCCCTCGGCCGCGGCCGCCGCGCCCTCGCCGAATCCGGAGAACAGCACGTTGCCGAGCGAGCGGTTCATCGCCTTCGCCATCAACTGGGTCAGCAGCGTGCCGGCGGAGCCGACGACGATGCCGGCGATGATCATCGCCGCGTTCTCGAGCACGAATCCCTCGAAGGCGACCGCGAGCCCGGTGAAGGCGTTGTAGAGCGAGATCACGACCGGCATGTCGGCGCCGCCGATCGGCAGCGTCATCGTGACGCCGACCAGGAGCGCCAGCGCGAAGAAAAGGACCACCGACTGCATCGTCGGGTGATCCGCGATCACGAGCGACGCGCCGAGCGCGAGCGTCGCCGCGACGATCGCGAGATTGACGACCTGCTGGCCCTGGAACCGGAGGCTCCGCTTGATCAGTCCCTGGAGCTTGCCGAAGGCGATCAGCGATCCCGAGAAGCTCACGGAGCCGATGAAGGCTCCCGCCGCAGCGAGCGCAGTGACGACCGGTCCGTGGACGGCATCCGCGGCCGGGTCCGCCGAGGCCAGGCGCAGCAGCTCGACCGCGGCGATGGCTGCCGCCGCGCCGCCCCCCATGCCGTTGTAGAGCGCGATCATCTGCGGCATGTCGGTCATCGCGACGATGCGTCCCGACCACCAGGCGAGCCCGCCGCCGACTGCGATCGCGGCGAGCATCAGCGCGAAGTTCCCCATGCCGGGATAAAGGAAACTCATCAGCGTGCCGAGCAGCATGCCGAAGCCCGCGACGACGATGCCGCGGCGCGCCGTGACCGGCGAGCTCATCGCCTTCAGCCCCATGATGAAAAGAAACGCGACCAGCAGGTAGCTCAAGTCGATCGCGAGCGTCGCGACGTGATCGGGTAGCAGGCCCTGCATTAGCTGGACTCCGGCTTCTTCTTCTGGCCGCTCGCCTTGAACATCTGCAGCATCCGCTCGGTGACGACGTAGCCGCCGACCGCGTTGCCGGCGCCGAGCACCACGCCGATGAAGCCAATCACCTGCTCGAGCGGCGTGTCGGCGCGGCCGAGCGCGACCATCGCGCCGACGAGCACGATGCCGTGCACGAAGTTCGAGCCGGACATCAGCGGCGTATGCAGGATCACCGGCACGCGGGCGATGATTTCGTAACCGGTGAACGCCGCCAGCATCACGATATAGAGCGCGATCACGCCTTCCATCTACCGACCCTCCACGAGTTTGCGGGTGGGTTCGTGGCGGATGCTGCCGTCATGTGTGACGCAGGAGGCCGCGAACACTTCGTCGTTCCAGTCGATGGCGAGCGCGCCGTCCTTGAGCGCCGGCTTGATGAAGTTCAGGAGGTTCCGCGCGTACATGTCGCTCGCGTGACAGGCGACCGTCGCCGGCAGGTTGATCGGGCCGATGATTCGCACGCCCCCGTGATCCACGGTTTCGCCGGCCTGCGTGAGCTCGCAATTACCGCCGCTCTCGGCAAGGAGATCCACGATCACGGCGCCCGGTTTCATCCTTTCCACGGCGCCCTTGCCGATGATGCGCGGCGCCGGACGGCCCGGGACGCCCGCGGTCGAGATCACGCAGTCCGCCGCGGCGATGCGGGAGTCGAGCACTTCCTGCTGCTTCGCCTTCTCTTCCGCGGTCAGCTCGCGCGCGTAGCCGCCTGCGCCTTCCGCCACGACGCCGGTTTCGACGAACTTCGCGCCGAGCGAGCGGATCTGCTCACGCGTGGCGGAACGAACGTCATACGCCTCGACGACCGCGCCGAGCCGCTTCGCCGTCGCGATCGCCTGCAATCCCGCGACGCCGGCACCGATGACCAGGACGGTCGCGGGACGGATCGTGCCGGCGGCGGTCGTGAGCATCGGGAAGAATTTGTCGAGCGCAGTCGCAGCGATCAGCGCGGCCTTGTAGCCGGCGACGGCCGCTTGCGAAGACAGCGCGTCCATGGACTGCGCGCGCGAAATGCGCGGCACCAGCTCCAGCGCGAAGCTCGTGACGCGGCCATCCTTCAGCGCGCGGACGAGCGCCTCCTGCGCGTGCGGCGCGAGGAACCCGGCAACGGCGGCGGCAGGCCGGAGGCGCGCGACCGATGCGGCGTCCGGCGGCTGCACGGCGAGCAGCAGGTCGGTGCCCGCAAGCACCGCATCCGCGGTGCCGGCAAACGTCGCGTCCTTGTACTGGGCGTCCGGGTAGCGCGCGGCGGCACCGGCGCCGCGCTCGATCAGCAGGCTTGCCCCGAGGGCCGCCAGGCGGGTCGCGACCTCGGGTACGACTGCGACGCGGTTCTCACCTGGCACGGTCTCTTTCAGCACGCCGATCGTGACTGGCATCCATTTCCTCCCCGGATCTGCCGGCCGAGCGGCGGCGCGTTGGAAAATATCATAATCGTGCCGTATTGTTTCAGGCTTTCTGGGTCAGGATAGAGGCCGTGGGCACCGGAACCGGCATTGCAAAGGCACCCGTCAAGACTGCCGGCGCGCTGATCGCGCTGTCGCAGCAGGTGCTACGCACGGACGCCTCCGGCATGCCGCTCGAGTGGATCGATTACAAGGAGGCCGTGCGCCTGCATTGCCTCGGCCAGGTTGCCTATGCCTTCGGCAGCCGCCTGTACGCATTGCACGGCGGCACCAATGCGCGCACGGGCCGCCAGACCGTGATCGAAGTGAATTCGATGATGGCGACGCAGGGCTCGTCCGGAAATCCGGGGAGCCTGCGCGGCGACTACGTGCCGCCGCTCAACAACGAAACGCTGTTCCGCCGTGACGCGAATCTCTGCATGTACTGCGGCGGCCGCTTCACGTCGCGCCAGCTCTCGCGCGACCACGTGCGGCCGTTCTGCAAGGGCGGCAAGGACGTCTGGAACAACGTGGTCGCCGCCTGCCGGCGCTGCAACAATGCGAAGGCCTCGCGCACGCCCGAGCAGGCCGGCATGCAGCTCCTCGCTGTGCCGTTCACGCCGACCTACGCCGAGTACATCTACCTGAAAGGCCGGCGCGTGCTGGCCGACCAGATGGAGTACCTGCTCGCGCATTTTCCGCGCACGAGTCCGCTGCACGCGCGCATCCAGCGATTCACCCAGTGACTCGCGAGGGACCGAAGCCGGTCCATCTGATTGACGCGAGCTTCTTCGTCTTCCGCGCCTATTACTCCGTCGGCCTCGAAATGACGGATGGCGATGGCCAGCCGGTCAACGCGGTGTACGGCTTCGGGCGTTTTCTCGGCGACCTGCTCGAGGAGGCGAAACCGGATCACGTGGCCGTCGCATTCGACGAAAGCCTGACGACCTCGTTCCGGAACGCCATCTATCCGGCGTACAAGGCGAATCGCGAGCCGGCGCCGCCCGAGCTCAAGCGCCAGTTCGGATTGTGCCGCGAGTTGTGCCGCCTGCTCGGCGTCGCCGAGTTCGGCAGCCCGACGCACGAGGCCGACGACATCATCGGCACGATCGCCACGCGGCTCCGGATCAGCGGCCATCGCGCCGTGCTCGTGACGCGGGACAAGGATCTCGCGCAGCTCGTCCGCGACGGCGATCACTACTGGGATTATGCGGGCGAGCGCCGATTCGCATACTGCGACATCGAGGGCCAGTTCGGCGTGCGCCCGGAGCGCATGGCGGATTTCCTCGCGCTGACCGGCGATTCGGTCGACAACATCCCGGGCATACCCGGCGTGGGGCCGAAGACAGCCGCGGCGCTGCTGCGCGCTTTCGCCTCGCTCGAGGAAATCTACGAAGGACTCGATCGCGTCGGCGCGCTGCCGATCCGCGGCGCCAGCAAGCTCGCCGAGAAGCTGACGACGCATCGCGAGGCCGCCTATTTCGCGCGGCGACTCACGGTGATTGCCTGCGACATGCCGCTCGACGTGAGCGCGGAGACACTGCGCCGTCGCCGGCCTGACCTCGATGCGCTCGGCGCATTTTATGACCGCCAGCGCTTCGGCGCGGCGCTTCGACGCCAGGCGGAACGACTCTGTTCAAAGGGGACGTTCCCCTTTGCCAGTTTTTGATTGATCCGCATTGACAACGAGGGAGCAAAGGGGAACGTCCCCTTTGAGCGAGGCGCTCGCGGCCGCGCTCGGCCGCCCGGTCGCGGGAGAACCGGAAACGGCCGTGCGCGGCGGCTGCATCAACGACTGCTTTCGCTGGCAGACCGCCTCCGGACCGGTATTCGTCAAGCGGTGCGCGCTCGACCGCCGCTGGCTGCTGGAGGCGGAGCGGGATGGGCTCGAGCGGCTGCGCGCCGCAGGCGCGATCCGCGTG
This sequence comes from Steroidobacteraceae bacterium, assembly GCA_050738555.1. Lineage (GTDB taxonomy): Bacteria > Pseudomonadota > Gammaproteobacteria > Steroidobacterales > Steroidobacteraceae > SCUD01. The sequence goes on from JBOHZO010000087.1 coordinate 10,216, forward strand.
CCGGAAGTTCTCGCGGCGGGATTCGCCGGCGACGAATCGTTCCTCGTGCTCGAATGGCTCGACCTCCGGCCGGCAAACGATGCCGCCGATGCGCGCCTCGGCACCGCGCTCGCCCGCTTGCATGAGAATCGCGGGTCGGCTTTCGGGCTCGAACGCGACAACGCGATCGGCGCGACGCCGCAGCCAAACGCTCGATGCGAGAGCTGGCCGGACTTCTGGGGCGAACGGCGTCTCGGGTACCAACTCGAGCTCGCGGCAAGGAACGGCTACACGGGGCGATTGCAGGATCGCGGTCGCCGCCTCCTGGAAAGCATCAGCGCGTTCTTCGTGGACTATCGGCCGTTGCCGTCGTTGCTTCACGGCGACTTGTGGAACGGCAATCGTGCGATGCGGGCGGACGGAACCGCAGTCGTGTTCGATCCCGCGGTCTATTACGGAGATCCGGAAGCGGACATCGCGATGACGCGGCTGTTCGGCGGCTTCGGGCCGGAGTTCTACGCCGCCTATGCCGCCGTCCGGCAGCTCGATGCGGGCGCGGCGACGCGTCGCGATTTATACAACTTGTATCACGTGCTGAATCACCTGAACCTGTTCGGCAGTGGCTATCGCTCGCAGGCAGAGTCGATGATCGACCGCCTGCTCGCGGCGGCCGGGCATTAGTCCGAACGGTGCGAATGCCGGAGGGGTCGAACCCCCCCCCGGTGGGCTTGCAGGCGATTGACTCAATAGACGTCGAAACCGCGCCTTGCAGTATTGTTCGCGCACTCGTTGAAGCGTGCGTTCAATTTACCGGCGATGGAATCGGGATCCGCGCTCTCGGTGCGCCAGGTGTCCCAGGCCTTGCCGAACGTCGCCGCGTCCTTGCTGCGCCCGATCCATCGCATGGATTCGAGGTCGCTGCTCTGGAGCGGCACCGCCACATCCGCGTGATAACCATGGTTCGCGCCCCATTGCGTGTTGAAATCTTTCGCAATTTGCACGAACTTGGAAAGATCGCATCCTTCCTTGAGCTTGAAATCGATCACGTCCAGGTGATCGGCAGCCGCCCCCATGGGCAGGGCGAGCAATAGGATGGCAAAGATTTTCTTCATGATTTCCCCCTGTTACGAACCTGGACCGCCCGGCGCTTGCCGGACGAGGCGCATGACACTACGCCGGTTGCGGCGCCTCGCCTAGAGGGCGGCCGCGACGACACGCCGCAAGAATCGCTCGCGGAGACCGCGCGGAGCGGCGAGATCCATACGCTCGAGGAGCGGCGCGAGCGCGGGATCGCGTGACAGCGGTCGTGCTAGAGATGCGGCGATGGCGAGCTTGCCGCTCAGGGTTTCCGCGCGCGCCTTCAGACGGCGCAACGCTCCTGCGAGCCGGATTTCGTCCGGGCTCAGGTCGGTGCCATAAGGCAGGGCGCCGAACCTGCCGGCAGCGCGATGCGGCGCGAGCGCCTGCTCGAGCGCCGCCGGGAAATTGCTGCGATGCTGCTCCCGGATGCGGTGGCTTCGAGGCAACTTTCCGGCGCGCTGCGCCTCGTAGAGCAGGCCCGGCTGGAATCGGGAGTCCGCGATGTCGAGCATCGCGGCCGCGACCTCGGCGTCGCTCTTGCCGCGAACGTCCGCGACGCCGTATTCGGTCAGCACGATATCGCGCAAATGCCGCGGAATGGTCGCGTGGCCGTAGCTGAACCGGACGTTCGATTCGATCGAGCCGCCGCTCGCGCGCGCCGCGCGCACCGCGATCAGCGAGCGCCCGCCGGGCAGGTCGTGCGCCTGCGCGACGAAGTTGTACTGGCCGCCGACGCCGCTCACGACGCGCCCATCGGCGAGGCCGTCGGAAATCAGGGCGCCACCGAGCGTCGCGATCATCGCGGAGTTGACGAATCGCGCATCACGCCGCTGCGCCACTTTCAATTCCCACTCGGGTCCGAGCAGCTCATTGGTGAAGCTGACCGGCATCATCCGGAACAGCGCCCGCTCCGCATCCGGCATCGCGCGGAGCGTCTCGTAGAAGGCGCGCGGCCCGAGCAGGAAGGCGCCGTGCAGGAGCGCGCCGTCCGGTTCGACGCGCCGTTTCAGTATTCCCTCGCGATACAGGTCGAGGAACCCGTCCACGAACATTTCGGTGACCGCGTAGAGCCCGCGTTCGAACGGGCCATCGCCACCGATCGCAGCGTGTTCGGCGACGAAGCGCGGCAGGAGCGTCGTGTCGAGCAGCGCGCGGCGCCAGTCCGCGTTGTTGCGATGCCGGAGGGTCAAGGCATGGACGATGGCGTCGCCGAGCTCGCCGATGCCAATCTGGATCGTGCCGCCGTCCCGCACCAACATGCTGGCGGCGAGCGCGATTGCGTGGTCGGCGGTCGAGATCGGCAGGTTCGGCGGGGCGATCAACTCGTGGTAGCCGCGCGGGTCGTCGACGATGAAGTCGAACGCGGAGGCGGGTAGCTCCGCCCCGCCGAACATGAAGGGCATGCGGTCATTGACCTGGCCGATGATCGCGACCGGCGCGCCGGCCCGCTCACGCTCCCTCAGGACCGGGATGAGGTCCGCGGTGACATCCGGGTTCGAGCCGAGGCTCAGTCGCCCGCCCGAGGAATCGGGCCGGAGCGCGATCTGCTGCGCGACGACGTTTGCGCCGGCTGCGGCGACGGAGCGCGCCACGTGCGTGTAATTGATGCTCGCATAGGATTGCTGCGCGAGCGGCGAACCGAGCCAGGCGCCGGGCTCCAAGAAGAACTCCTGCACGCGGATGTTCGCGGGCAGGCTGCCGGCGCGGAGCGCGTCGACCCAGGCCGGCTCCGGCGCCTTGCCGAAGATTCGCGCGGACATCGGCTCGACCAGCCGGCGCTCGAGTTCGCTTCGCGGCCGGGGGCGCGCGAGCGTCAGTCCCGTGAGAATCGCAAGTTCAATCCGCGGATCGGCGCGCGCGCGCCGGTAGAACTCGTTGACGAGCGCGACCGGCTTGCCGGCGCCGATGGGCGTGCACAGGACGATGCGCTTGCCGATGCGCGAAAGCGCCTGCTCGACGCAATCCTCGACGCCCGCGAATTGCCGTGGCAGGGGCCCTTTCACCGCCGTGACTCTAGCGTATCGTCGGGCGCAGCTTGAGCTCGAACTGCACGTCCACCGCGTCGCCGACCCATTCGGTGGACGCAAAGTCGCCTTGTCCCAGACCGAAGTCGAGGCGACGGAGGCTCGACGTCCCTTTCATTACCGCTGCGCCTGTCGCCGGTGCCAGCGTGAAGCGGACCACCGCGGGCTTGGTCACGCCGCGGATCGCCAGCATGCCTTCCGCGCGCCAGCCGGCGCCATCGCGCTGAAAGTGTTCGGCGTGAAATGCCGCCTGCGGATGCTCGTCCGTCCAGAAGAAATCCCGGCTGCGAAGGATTTCGTCCCGCTCGGCGTCCTGCGTGTCGATCGAGGACGTCGCGACGGTCACGTCGAGGCGCCCGCTCGCCGGCTTCGAGGGATCGAAATCGAGCTTGACCTCGAAGCGCCCGAATCCACCGGTGAAGTCTGCGCCCGCCTGCATTGCCGAGAAATTGAGCGTGCCGGAACCCTGGTCCGCCTGCCACTCCTCCGCAATGGCTGCGGGGCAGCAGGCGAGTGCGACGCAAACAGCACGCAGGATCATCGTGGCCGCCACGGCAGCATCCGGAACAGGAGTCCATCGCGATCGAGGAGCTGGTGCTTGAGCGCCGCGGCGACGTGGAGTCCCGCGAGCACGAACAAGCCATAAGAGAGCGTCTTGTGAACCAGTTTGAACAGGTCCTTGAGATCCCGGTCCGGGCCGACGAAATCGGGCAGCTGCACGAGGCCAAACCAGCTGACGGGATAATTGGAAGCGGACGACATCATCCAGCCCGTCAGCGGCATCGCGAACAGCAAGACGTAAAGGGCCGCGTGGTTCGCGCGGGCGGCGACGAGCTGCCAGCGCGGCATCGGCGGCAGAGGCGGCGGTCGGTCAAAGAGTCGCCAGCCCAGGCGGATTGCGGCAAGCGCCAATATAGTGATCCCGAAGGATTTATGACGGGCGAGGAGTGCGAGTTTGTCGAGGCCGAGCGGCAGGCCGACAGCGATCTTGGCCAGCGTGACCTGCACGATCAGCAGGCCGACAATGAGCCAGTGGAAGCTCTGCGCCACGGATCCGTAGCGTTGAGAAGTGTTTCGCGCCGGCATGAGTTCTTGGAGAATACCCAAAATGCGCAAGTTCCTGTTGCCGCTCGCACTGCTCGCCGCCGGTTGCGCCGCACCGTCGCGAGAGCCGCTGCCCGCCGTCCCGCCGCCGGAACCGCGGCCGCCCGTGGTGGCCGGGCCGTTCGAAAGCTGGCAAGTCGTTGCCTCGCTTCTCGTGGTGCGCGTGTATCGCGACGGGCCGATGCAGAAGCTCGGCCACAATCACCTGATCACGTCGGATGAGCTTGACGGGGAAATACAGCTCCGTGAGCCGCTGACGCAGAGCGGCTTCGATCTTGCGCTGCCGCTCGAGTCGCTGCTCGTCGACGATCCCGATGCGCGAAGCGGGGCAGGGGAAGATTTCTCGGCGCCGGTTCCGGCGAAGGACCGCGAGGCCACGCGCCAGAACATGCTGGGGGAGACGGTGCTCGCCGTCGCGCGTCAGCCCGTGCTGCGCCTGACCGCGGAGGAGCTGTCGGGCGGGCCCGGTGAATACCAGGCGCGCGTCCGCATCGCGCTCCGCGGCGAGGAGCGCGTGGTCACGGTGCCGCTCTCCGTGACAATCGAGGGCGGCCGGCTCGAGGCCCGCGCAAGCTTCCACCTGACGCACGGCGACATCGGCCTCGTGCCGTTCACGGGCGCGCTCGGCGCGCTCCGAGTCCGCGACGATTTCGAAGTTGACCTCCGGCTCGAAGCCAGGCCGGCCTCGTGACCGGAATCCAGTTCCGCAATCCGGAAGTCCGGATGTCCGCCGCGCTCGCGGTGGCGCAGGTCGCGGTGCGCGATCCCGCAGTGACTCTGCGGGATCTCCTGGCCCTGCTCGGTGAACAGGGACTGCTCGTATTCTGCGGCGTGCTCGCCGCGCCCTTCCTGCTGCCGGTCACCGTGCCCGGAATGAGCACCGTGCTGGGCCTGCCAATGCTGCTGATCGGCTTCGCCGTGATGGTGAGCCGCGTGCCCTGGCTGCCGGAGCGCATGCTGAATCACAGCCTGCCTGCCGCGACCGTCCGGAGCGTCCTGCAGAAAGTACGTGGCTGGGCGGAGCGCTTCGAACACCTGGTCCGGCCGCGGCTGCTCGGGCTCACCGGCGGGCCGGCGATCAACGTCGTGAACGGCGTGCTCGTTATAGTCGCCGTCGTGCTCATGATGGCGCCGCTGCCGCTCGTGCCCTTCGTTAACTCGCTGCCGGCGCTCGCGATCATGCTGCTGTGCTTCGGCATGGCCGAGCGCGACGGTGTCGTCATCGCGCTCGGCTATTTCATGACGCTCGTGTCGGCCGTTTATGTCGGGGGATTGATCTTCCTCGTGTTCTACGCCGGCATGCGCCACGAGCAGGTGCTCGATCTTCTGCGCGGCTGGTTCAGCTCAATTTGAGTCGATCTCCTCGAGGAGCGACCTCGCGCCGTAGACCTTTTCGAGTGCGGCCCGCATGTAGGCCGGGTGCACGCCGATCGTGCGGTTCATCCGCTCGTCGAACCAGTAGCTGCCGGAAATCGAGTGGATGTTGCCGTCGAAGGCGAGCCCGACGATCTCGCCTTTCGCATTGACCATCGGGCTGCCGGAGTTTCCGCCGACGATGTCGTTATTGGTCGTAAAATTCGCCGGTGTCGTCATATCGAGGCGGTCCTTCGCCGCGAGCCAGCGCGCCGGGATCCTGAACGGCGGCTCGCCGGTCGCGCGCTCGAAGGCGCGCGACAGCTCGGTCCAGGGCCGCAGCTCCTCGCCTTTCTCGTTCCAGCCCATCATCGCGCCGTAGGAAAGCCGCAGCGTGAAGGTCGCGTCCGGGTAAATGCTCGTGCCGTAGACGGCGAAACGCGCTTTCGCGATCGCTTCCTGTCCGTGCTGCACCGGCCCTTCGACCTTTTCCTCGAACACCTTGCGCAACCCGCGCGCGTCGGGATCGACCGCTGCCGCAAGCCGGACCATCGGATCCAGACTCGCCTCGATCGCGGCCTGCCCACCGTCATAGAGGGCCATGCGCGCGGCGGGATCGGCGAGCTTGCTTTCGCGCACGACCCGATTCGCAATGGCGTCCGGCGAATCGTTGCCGAATACCCTTCGCACGAGGGGGTCGTCGGGTCCCAGCCACTCGCGCATGCGCTCCAGGCCGAACGAGAGGCGCAGGACCTCGAGGTCGGCGTAGATCGGGTTTGGCGCCTTGAGGTTCTGCTTCACGGCCGGCAGGCGCGCCTCCGTGTACTCGGGTAGTCGCGATGCATTCGGCTTCGCGCGCTCGACGCCGGCGCGTACGAGCGTCCGCGCGTGATTGAACAAGATGCTGTTGAATGCCGCGCCGACCTCGATGAAGGTGTGCGGCACGAGAATGTCGCGCCAGACCGCCTGCGCGGCCTCGATGTCCTTCCAGGCATTGGCAGAAGACGCGAGCTCGGGTTTCGCAGCGATCGCATCGGCGAGCGCCTTCTCCTTGCGAGCGGCCGACTCGAGGAGCGCGGGGTCGAGCAGGGCGTCGAACTGCTTGCGGCGGACCTTGATCGCGTTCTCGACCTGGTTCAGGTAGGCCTCGCTGGTGCGGCGCGGCTCCTCGCCCGTCTTGGCGTACTGGAGCATGCGGCCGCGCAATTCGGAGTTGCGTATCAGCCAGAACGGCATGAAGATCGTGCGCTGCGTTTCGAGCTGCGCCACTGTCAGCAGCCGGTCGGTGTTGCCGGGATGCCCGGAGACGAACACCGGATCGCCCGGGTCGGCGCCATCCCAGTTGATGCGCAGGTGATTCGGCGTCTTTGCCGGCTTGCCGTTCTCGTAGGCGCGCAGGATCGACATGTCCAGGCACCAGCGCGGGAACTGGAAATTATCGGGGTCGCCGCCGAATTGCGCGATGCCGCGCTCCGGCGCCAAGGCGAGGCGCACGTCTTCATAGCGCTTGTACTTGTAAAGCCAGTACTGGCCGCCCTGATACAGCGACACGCGTTCGCACTTGAGCGCGCCGGATTTCGACGTCTTCGAGGATTCCTCGCAGGCTTGTTCGAGTCGGGTCAATTCGCTGCGGCGCGCCTCGACCACGGCATCCGCCGCGATGCCGGCGGTCGCCTTCGCCACGCGGGCCGTCACGTCCTCGGTTCCGACCAGCACCGATACCGAAGCGTCGCCGCACCGCAGCTCATTTTCGCGCGTGGCGGCGAGGAATCCGTTGCTGACGAGGTCGTTGCCGGGCTTCGAGTTGTTGGCGATGCAAGCCTCGGCGCAGTGGTGATTGGTCAGGATCAGCCCCTCGCCCGAAATGAAGGAACCGGTGCAGCCGCCGTCGAGCCGGACCGTTCCCTCGCGCACGCGGTCGAGCCACGCGGCATCGAGCGTGACGCCGTACTTTTCCGCGATGGCGGCGGGCGGCGGATTGTCGAATGTCCACATGCCTTCGTCGGCCATCGCGGCGCAGGACGCCAGCGCGGCGAACGCCGCGATTGGGAAGCGCTTCATCGGGAACTCCGGTCGATCAGCAGGGCCACCTGGGGCGGCGGGGCATTCATGGTACCGGTTGGGCGGCACCGCAGGACAGTGCGGCCAACCGGTCGGCGCGGATCGAGGGCTTTTCATCGTGCCGTGTCACCCGTGGCAGCGGGCGTTTACCGGGCGGCGGATCGCGGTCGGGCGAACGGCTGTCCGGGCAGGTCGCATGCTCGGGATCGAAGAAGAGCGTCAGGAGCGCCGTCGCCGCGATCGGCTGGCCGTCGCGATAGGCGGGCGACAGGCGTGAGGCGCGGGCGATGGCGAGCGCGGTATCGTCGAAGAGTTCCGCGGGCTCGGCGCTCAGTATCCGCGCCGCGAGCACCCGCCCGGCAGCGTCTGTTTCCACCTCGAGCGCGACACGGCCGGTGATGTGCCGCACGCAGGCCGTCATCGGAAACGGGGCGCTCGCGAGCGTCGTCGGCGGCACGACATCGAGCGTCGTGTCGGGCAGGCGGAACTCGAAGCGCCGCGTTTCGTGGCGGGCGGGCGCCGCCGCCGGTGCGCCGCGCC
>JBOHZO010000088.1:0-12351 GCA_050738555.1 Steroidobacteraceae bacterium
ACGGTGCTCGCCGCCCTGCTCGCCTGCATCGCGCTCGCGGCGGAATCCGAGCGGCTCGCCGTCGCCGTCGCCGCTGCCGCAGGCCTTGCGCTCCTCGTCCTGCTGTCGGGCCTCGGCTGGTTGCGCCGCGACGGGGCGACGAGCGAAAAGGCCGCGCTTCTCGTCGCCTGGCTGGTGACGCCGTACTTTCTGTTGCTGCGATCGTCCGACGGCGCGCGGCCGGATGCGATGCGGGATTCCTCCGAGGCCATCGCCGACATCGCCGATGCGCTGGTCACCGAACCGGCCGAGCGGCAAGGCATGGTCGAGGCCCTGCTCGGCCTCGAGCAGCGCCGCGTCGAAGACGTGATGGTTCCGCGCAGCGAGATCGAGGGTATCGACATCACCGCCGGCTGGGACGAGATCAGCGGGCAGTTGCGCGAGACGCCGCACACGCGCATGCCGCTCTACGACGGGGAACTCGACCGCGTGCACGGCATCGTCCATATGCGGCTCGTGGCCAACGAGCTCGCTTCCGGCCGGCTGACGCGCGAGCGGCTGCTCGCGATCGCCGTGCGGCGCGAGGCGCTCTTCACGCCGGAGGGCACGACGCTCTACGAACAGTTGTTGCGATTCCGCCGGCTCCGCCGGCGCATCGCTTTCGTGGTTGACGAGTACGGCGATCTGCAGGGGCTCGTGACGCTCGAGGACATACTCGAAGAGGTCGTCGGTGAATTCACGACCCAGGCGACCACTCTCCTCGGCCGCATCGACGCGCGGGCGGACGGCAGCCACGTCGTGCCGGGAGCGCTGACGCTTCGCGAGATCAATCGCAGGCTCGGCTCGGCGCTGCCGCTCGACGGCCCACGCACCTTGTCGGGACTGATCGTGGAGCGGCTCGAATCGATTCCGGAGCCGGGCGCCATCCTCCGGGTCGGCGTCTCCGCCATCGAGGTGCTCCAGGTCGCGGGCAACGCGGTGCGCACCGCGCGTCTCTGGCAGGTGGCCGAGGAGGAGTGAATTCAGCCGAGCGCGGCGAGCGCCTCGGAGATTTTCGCGGCTGGTGCGATCTCGAGTCCCTCCGGTGCCTGCCGCGGCAGGTTGGCGCGCGGCACAACCGCGCGGCGGAAACCGTGCTTTGCGGCCTCGCGCAACCGTTCCTCGCCGTACGGGACGGGACGGATCTCGCCCGTCAGGCCGATCTCGCCGAAGACGACCAGTTGTTGCGACAAGCTCCTGCCGTTCATGCTCGAGCAGAGCGCGGCGATCACCGCGAGGTCCGCGGCGGTCTCGGCGAGCCGGACGCCGCCGACGACGTTCACGAAGACGTCGTGCGCGTGGAGCGAAACGCCGGCATGCCGGTGCAGTACGGCGAGCAGGAGCGCGACGCGGTTAGCCTCGAACCCGACGGCGACGCGGCGCGGATTCGCAAGCTGGCTCGCGTCGACCAGCGCCTGCACCTCGATCAGCATCTGGCGCGTGCCTTCGCGCGCGACCGTCACGACCGAGCCGGGGACGGGTTCGCTGCCGCGCGACAGGAAGATCGCGGACGGATTCCGCACTTCCCGCAGGCCGCGCTCTTCCATCGCGAAGACGCCGATCTCGTTGACCGTGCCGAAGCGGTTCTTGACCGCGCGGATCACCCGGAAGCGGCTGCCGGAGTCGCTCTCGAAATAGAGCACGGTGTCAACCATGTGCTCGAGTACGCGCGGCCCCGCAATCACGCCTTCGCGCGTCACGTGGCCGATCAGTAGGACCGAAGTGCCGGTCGCCTTGGCATGGCGCACGAGGCGCGCGGTCGATTCACGCAGTTGAGTCACCGCCCCGGGCGCCGCGTCGACTCCCGCGACCGACATGGTCTGGATCGAGTCGATCACGATGACCTGCGCGCGAGCCTCGGTGGCGAGCTCCACGATGCGTTCGACCGCGGTTTCAGCGACGAGCGCGAGCGCCCCCGCATCGACCGCGAGCCGGCGCGCGCGCTCGGCCACCTGGCGCACCGATTCTTCCCCGGTCGCATAGAGCACGCCGCTCGAGGCGGCGAGCGCCGCGGCGCATTGCAGAAGAAGCGTCGATTTGCCGATTCCCGGCTCTCCGCCGATCAGTGTCACCGAGCCGGGCGCCAGTCCGCCGCCAAGCACGCGGTCGAATTCCGCGAATCCCGTCGGTAGTCGCGTCTCGGGCTCGGTCACGAGCCGCGCGATGGGCTCGGGCCTCGGCGCGGCTTCCGCGTCGCCGCGCAGTCCGCCGCGAGCGCGCGCTTGCGTGAATGGCGCAAGAGTGTTCCATTCGCCGCAGGCGGCGCATTGCCCGGCCCAGCGCGGCGCATCGGCGCCGCAGGACGAGCAGACGAAAACCGTGCGGGGCTTGGCCATGAATCGTCCGGACGGAGGGACGCGGCGATGCTAGCACGCGACTTGCCGTGGAGATCGGCGGGGCGGATTGCGGCGCAGGTCGCGGTTTCGCCCATAAGCTTTCGAGAATCCGGCCCATGACAGTACCGGCGGGGCCGATGCCCGTTTATGATTCGGGGATCGGGGTGGTAACGGATCGAACCGCGCATGCCTGACGATTCGAGTCGCGGTGGATGGCTGCGAGGCTTGTCCGGCGGATCAAGCAAAAAAGCGGGCGAACCGGGCCCCAAATTTGGCAAGCCGCTCGAGGTCGCCGTGACCGAAAAGCCGCCGGCGGCCGGTCAGCAGCCGCCTTCCAACCGCTCGGCTCGCGGCACCAGCTTCCGGCCAGGGCAGCTCTTCCACCATTTTCGCCTGCAGCAGCAGCTTGGCCGCGGCGCGACCGCGACGGTGTATCGGGCAGTCGACGAGCGCGACGGCAGCGTGTTCGCGCTCAAACTGCTCTCGCTCACCGACGACTGGCCCGACGACCTGCTGGACGAGGCCAAGCTCCGCCTGTTGCGCGAAGCCGAGGCGGCGGGGTCGCTCGCGCATCCCGACATCGTCGAGATCCGCGAATCCGGAGAGCATGAAGGCCAGGTCTACCTCGCCATGGAATACGTCGAGGGCGTGAATCTCGGCATGCACGCGACCGAGGGCCGCATGCTGCCGCCGCGGCTCGTCTGCGAGATGTGCGCCCGGGTCGCAGACGCGCTCTATTTCGCACACCAGCGCGGCGTCATCCACCGCGACATCAAACCGGCGAATATCGTCTTCGATCAGAAGAACCGGCGCGTGCGGGTCATGGATTTCGGCGTGGCCCGGCTCGAGAACAGCCGCGCGACGCGGACTGGCGTGATACTCGGCTCGCCGTCCTACATGGCGCCCGAACAGCTCGACGCGCGGCCGGTCACCGCCCAGTCGGACCTGTTCTCGCTCGGCGTCACCCTGTTCCAGCTGCTGACCGGCATGCTGCCCTTCCGCTCCGACTCGATCCCGGGGCTGATGCAGAAGATTTCCGCGGAACCGCATCCGCCGTTGCGCGTCGTGCGCCCGGACCTGCCGGCGGCCCTGTCCTCGATCCTCGACCGCGCGCTCGAAAAGGACCCGGAGCTCCGCTACCGCAGCGGCGCCGAAATGGCGCAGGCCTTGCGCGATTGCGCGCGCGACATCGACCCGGCGCTGCGCTGATGGGCCGCTACGTCTCGCTCCGCAATCGGGTCCAGGCCGTCGGCCTGACGGACACCGGCAAGGTGCGCGAGCACAACGAGGACTCGATCGCCCTCGATGGCGACATCGGCCTCTACGTGCTCGCCGACGGCATGGGTGGATACAACGCCGGGGAAGTGGCGAGCGGCATCGCCGTCAAGACCATCACGAATCTCGTGCGCGAGGCATTCATTGCCCAGGAGCTCGACGGCAACGACAAATCGACGGGGCTGCACCGGCCGAGCATCATCCTGCGGGACGCGATCGCCCGCGCCAACAAGATCATCCACCAGACTTCGAAGTCGCAGACCCAGTGCGAGGGCATGGGCACGACGGTCGTGGCGGCGCTGCTGCACAACAACCGCATCACGGTCGCGCATGTCGGCGATTCGCGCCTGTATCGCCTGCGCAAGGACAGCTTCGAGCAGCTCACGATGGACCATTCGCTGCTCCAGGAGCTGGTGGACCGCGGTTTTTACTCGGCCGAAGAGGCACAGCGCGCGACCAACAAGAACTACGTGACGCGCGCGCTCGGCGTGGAGGCGACGGTCGACGTCGAGGTCCACGAGCTGCCGATCGAGCCCGGCGACTGGCTGGTATTGTGTTCCGACGGCCTGACCGACATGGTCGAGGACGAGGATATTCACTTAACAATCAGTACGTTCGGCGGTAATCTTGACACAGTCGCAAGACAATTGGTCCAGTTGGCCAATGATAGCGGCGGCCGGGACAACATCTCGGTCGTGCTCGCGCAGGTGGTAGAACTTTTCCCCGCGCGGCGCGGCATACTTGACAGAATATTGGCCTGGTTCGGATAACCGACTGCGAGGGAGACGATGGCGCGGCTTATCTTGAGTCTGGACGGTCAGGTCATGGCCGAATACAACATGACCAAGGAACGCTACACGGTCGGTCGCCTGCCGGACAACGACGTCCGCATCGATAACGCAGCCGTCAGTGGCCATCACGGCCTGATTATCAACATCCTCAACGATTCCTTCCTCGAGGATCTCAACAGCACGAACGGGACCTACGTCAACGGCAAATTGATCAAGAAGCACGCCTTGACGCACGGCGACGTCATCACGATCGGGCACCACCACCTGCGATTCGTGGACAGTCAGGTCGAGAGCTCCGAACAGGATGAGTTCGAGCGCACGCTCGTCATCCAGCCTGGCCAGGTCAACGAAGCGCGTCTCAAGGCCGCCGCGGATTCGATCGCGCCGCCGCCCGCCGCCGTACCTGCGCCGGCAGCACGTCCGGCCGCTACCGCCGCGCCGGCGGAGAAAGGCGCCCCCTCGCGGGCCGCGAAACTGCAGGTCCTATCGGGCCAGTTTGCCGGCCGTGAGCTGGAGCTCGCGAAGACCCTGACCACGCTCGGCCGGCCGGGCGTTCAGGTCGCAGCCATCAGCCGCCGCGCCGACGGCTACTACGTCGTCCATGTCGAGAGCAGCAAACCGGGCGATTTCCCGCTGGTGAACGGTCAGCCGATCGGACCGCAGGCTCGCAGGCTCCACGACAACGACGTCGTGACGCTTGCCGGCGTGAAAATGGGTTTCTTCGAAGCCTAGATTCCCCGGATGGCGGCGACAAGGCCGGCCAACCCGAACGCCAGAATGCCCGCTGCCGCGGCGTAATTGAGCGCGTGCTGCCACCCGCGTCCCGGCAGGGCCGCGCCGAGTGCCGCCCCCGCAGCCGCGAATCCCGCCTGCACCAGGAAGCTTCCCGCAAAGAGCGCGAGCGCGAGCACGATCGCCGAGACCAACGAACCGGCAACCGGCAGTTGCGGCACGAAACCCGCGAACAGCGCGAGCGTCATCGGATTCACGAGCGTGAGCAGGAACGTCGGCAGCATCGTGCGCGCGGCATCGCGCGGCGCCGGCAGCAGACCGGCGCTCCGGGTGCCTGAAATCAGCATCGCAAGACCGAGGCCGACGAGCAGCAGCGCGCAGCCGACACGGATTGCCGCCTCATGCCGCTCCAGCAACGGCAGGACGAGCGCGCCGATCGAGAACGCCGCGAGAGAATAGACCAGGTCGGCCAGCGCGGCGCCGAGTCCCGCGAAGCAGGCGGCTCCGAAGCCGCGCCGCGCGCCGGTGCCGAGGATCAGGAGCGCGATCGGGCCGATCGACGCGGCGACGACCACGCCGAAAACCAGCGCCATCCAGATTGCGCCGGCCATGAGGGATTGCAGGCCGTGGTCAGCCGGTCCAGCCGGCCGTCGCCGGCGCGCCGCCCGCGCGCGCCAGCTCGACGGCGAGAACCGCCCAGTAGGCGAGCAGTACGAGCCAACTCGCGGCGAACGCGCGGAAGCGCCAGAGCACTTTGTTCATACTCAAATGATTGGCAGTGTGTATGACACGGCAGGCGACATATGCCCATCCGAGAACGACCAGTAGCGCGCCGTTCTGCCCCGCCGCAAACGCGATCGCGACTCCGGCATAGAACAGCGTCGGCATCTCGTAGAGGTTGATCAGATTACGCGCGGTCGCCGCGGCCTCCTCCGGCTCGCCGTCGCCGCGAAACAGCTTGTAGAAGCGTGGATCCACCTGACCTGCCCGCACCGCGGCAAATCGCAGCCGCGCGAGGCGGATCACGACCGCGAGCGTGAGGGCGACGAGCGCAAATGCGGGCCAGAGGATTGCCATGACCGTGCCGGACGGTCCGCGTCAGCCGTGGGCGATCGGCTTGTCGCTGAACAGGAACTCCTTGAGTTCCTTCGACAGCACCGCATCGCGCCGGCGGATCCATTCGAGCACCATCGACGCGTGCTCCTTTTCCTCGTCGCGGTTGTGCGCGAGGATTGCCTTGAGTTCCGCGTCCTTGCACGCGTCGGCGCGCTGGTTGTACCAGTCGATCGCTTCCAGTTCCTCCATCAGCGAAACGATTGCGCGATGCATGTCGCGCGTCTCGTCCGACAGCTCCTCGATCGGCTCGTGATATCCGACGCTCGACATGGTCACTCCCCTTGTGCGACCGGTGAAGCCGCCGCACGCTGAAACAGCGAGGCAAAATCGTGCACCGGCCGGTAGCCGAGTCCCACGCTCGCCTTGTCCACAACATAAACGCGGTCGATGGACCGTGGCAACAGCCAGGCGCGGCGCGCGAATTCGGCAGCGGCCCACGGGTAGCGGTCGAGCACGACGGAGGCTGCGTCTTCGAGAAGCTGCCGGCAGTCCGCCTCGGTGAACGGCGGCGGCGCGGAAACGTTGTAAATCTCGTGGCCGCCGCGTCCGGTTGCGAGCGCGAGTTCGTGCGCCTGCGCGACGTCCAGGGCATCCACGCCGCGATACAGGCGGTAGATCGCGACGAGCCGCGGCTCTTCCTCGAAGCAGCGGGACATGCGGAGACTCACGCAGGCAAGACCGTGTCGCGCCGCCTCAGCGCAGGCGGCCTCGGCCTCGAGCTTGGTCTCGTCATAGATGTCGCGCGGCCGCGCCGCCAGTTGCTCCGTCACCCAGACGGCGGCGCCCGCCTGAGGCAGGAGCGCATTCCCGTACAGCGAGGTCGTGCTCGTGTACACGAAGCGCGCGACGCCCGCCTCGCCGCAGGCCTGCAACAGCCGGCGCGTCGCGTCCACGTTGACTTCCCGGAATTCCCGGTCCGAGCGTGCCGCGAGATCCGGGACGTGGAGCGACGCGGTGTGCACGACGGCTTCCATGCCGGCACAGAGTCCCGCGATCTCAGCCGTGTCGCGCACGTCCGCAATCGACGTCGTGAGCGGTCCGGGGCGCAGATCCACGCCCGTGACCTGGTGCCGGAGCATGAGGCGCGCGGCGATCGCGCCGCCGATCCGGCCGGACGAGCCTGTCACCAGGACTTTCACGGTCGGCGCGTACTGAAGATCACCCGCCGGCCGACCCGGCAGGTCAACTCATACGCGATCGTTCCGGCCGCGGCGGCCACGTGCTCGACCGGCACGGCATCGCCCCAGAGCTCGACACGATCGCCGATGGCGACGCGCGGCAGGCCGGTGACGTCGATCGTCAACATGTCCATCGATGGACGGCCGGCGACGACGGCAGCTCGGCCGTCGACCTCGACCGGTGTCCCGTTCCGTGCACTCCGCGGATAACCGTCGCCGTAGCCGACGGCCGCAACCGCGATCCGCGCAGCGCCGGCCGCGATCCAGGTGCCGCCATAGCCGACACGATCCCCGGCAGTCACGTCCTTCAGGGCAATCACGCGAGTCTCGAATGTCATGGCGGGCCGCAGCCCGAGCTCGGCGCCGGTCTGGCCCGGAAACGGAGAAATACCGTACAGCATGATGCCCGGCCTCACCCAGTCCGCCCGCGCGGCGGGCCATGCGATCAGGCCGGCCGAGTTGGCGATGCTGCGCTCCCCCGGCATGGCGGCAGTCGCAGCCGCAAATCGCTCGATCTGGGCGCGTGTCTCCGGGCCATCCGCCCGTTCCGCATCCGCGAGGTGCGTCGCGAGATGCACCGGTCCCGCGACGTGCCGGCAGGCGTCGAGCCTCGCGGCCGCGGCCGGCACGTCGGCGGGCGCGAATCCCAGCCGGTGCATGCCGCTGTCGATTTTCAGCCACACGCGGAAGTTATGTGGACCACCCCAGGCCTCGAACTGCGCGATCTGCCGGTCCTGGTGCACGAAGAGCTCGAGATCGAGGCGCGCTGCCTCCGCGAGTTCGCGCGCATCCTGGACGCCCTCCAGCAGCACGATTCGGGCCCCGCAGCCCGCCCCACGCAGCGTGACGGCTTCCTCGAGGCGCGCCACTGCGAACGCATCCGCCGCCGCAAGCGCTTCGGCCACTGCGACGAGCCCATGGCCATAGGCATTCGCCTTGATGACCGCGAGCACGCGGCAACCTGGGGCGAGTTCGTGAACGCGCGAGAGATTGTGCTTGAGCGCCGCCGTATCGATGACAGCGCGAAGCGCCCCGCTCAGAATGCGCCCTCGCCGTAGGACTCGGCTACCAGGTTCTCGAAGCGCGTGTACTCGCCGAGGAAGGTGAGCTGGATCTCGCCGACGGGGCCATTTCTCTGCTTCGCGATGATGATGTCCGCGACGCCGCGGCGCGTCGTGTTCGGATCGTAGACCTCTTCGCGGTAGATCAGGAGGATCAGGTCGCTGTCCTGCTCGATCGCGCCCGATTCACGCAGGTCAGACATCACCGGTTTCTTGTCGGTGCGTTGCTCGACCGCGCGATTGAGCTGCGACAGCGCGACCACCGGCACCTGCAGCTCCTTCGCCAGCGCCTTCAGGCTCCGCGAGATCTCGGAGATCTCGGTCGCGCGATTCTCCTTGGTGCCGGTCACCTGCATGAGCTGCAGATAGTCGACGACGATCAGGCCGAGTCCCTTCTCCCGCTTGAGCCGCCGCGCCCGGGCGCGAACCTCGGTCGGGGTCAGCGCCGGCGATTCGTCCACGTAGAGCGGAGCGCCCGAGAGTTGCGCCATCGCACCCTGGATGCGCGACCAGTCCTCCTCCGAGAAATTCCCGGTGCGCAGATGCGTCTGGTTCACCCGGCCGAGCGAGGAGATCAGCCGGAGCGTGAGCTGCTCGGCCGACATTTCCATCGAGAAGATCGCGGACGGCACGCCCTTCGCGATCGCGGCGTTCTCCGCGATATTGACGGCGAGCGTCGTCTTGCCCATCGAGGGCCGCCCGGCGATGACGACCAGGTCGCCGGCCTGCAGGCCCGTCGTCTTGCGGTCGAGCTGCGTGAATCCGGTCGGCACGCCGCGGATTTCGCCCGGTGTCTGGTGCAGGAGATCCAGCCGGTCGATGGTCTGCGGCAGGACGTCGCGGATGGCGATGAATCCCGACTTGCCGCGGCTGCCGCGCTCGGCGATCTCGAACACGCGCCGCTCCGCTTCGTCGACCAGCTCGCTGGCCGACCGTCCGCGGCCGTCGGTCGCCGCGGCCGCGATCTCGCCACCGGCCGCGACGAGCTGCCGGAGAATCGAACGCTCACGGATGATCTCGGCATAAGCGCGGACGTTCGCCGCGGAGGGCGTATCGCGGGCAACGGTGCCGAGATAGGCGAGCCCGCCGATCTCGTCGAGCCGGCCCTTGCGCTCGAGATGCTCGGACACCGTGACCGCGTCGCAGGGGCCGCGGTTCTCCGCGACCTCGGTAATTGCCTCGAAGATGAGCCGGTGGTCGCGACGGTAGAAGTCGGCGGCGGTCACGACGTCGGCAACCGCGTCCCAGGCGTTCGAATCGAGCATCAGGCCGCCAAGCACGGCCTGCTCCGCCTCCACTGAATGCGGCGGCGTGCGGATCTCGTCTTGCCGGATCATCGCGACCATCAGCCGGAAGCTTACTCTTCCGCGATCACCGTGAGCGGCACCGGAACATCGATGTCGCCGTGCAGGTGCAGGCTGATGATGTGCTCGCCGACCATGCGAATCGGTCCGCCCGGCAGGCGAACCTCGGCACGCTCGATGCGCTGGCCGGCCTGGAGGCAGGCCTCGGCAATGTCGGCCGTGCCGATGGAGCCGAAGAGCTTTCCTTCGCTGCCCGCCTTCGCCGTGATGCTGAGCCTGAATCCGTCGAGGGCCGCGGCCCGGGTCCGGGCGGATTCCAGGTCCGCCGCCGCCCTGGTTTCGAGCTCCGCGCGCCGGCTCTCGAACTTGGCGATGTTCGCGGGCGTGGCGAGCGTCGCCTTGCCGCCCGGCAGCAGGTAATTCCGGCCGAATCCCGGCCTGACCTTCACGCGGTCGCCGATGTCGCCGAGATTCGCGATCTTCTGTAACAGGATGACTTCCATCGATTTACACTCCTTGCCGCGGCGCAAAGCGCTCGCGAAAGCGGAACCACGTATCCGCGAACCCGATGCCCACCAGGGCCATCGGCACCAGTGCCGCGGCGACGTAAGCGAGAATCAGCGGCAGCGGGCCGATCACCTGCAGCTGGCGCAGGCCGTGCACCACCGCAAGCGCCTGGATCAGGAATGCGCCGGCCAGTACGAACACCACGTCGTCCGCCGCGTCCCAGCCATGCCCGAGCACGAGATTGCTGATCAGGCTCGCCGTGAAGATCGCGACCAGAGACCACGCGATGAAGCGGCCAAGCTTGAGCCTCCGGAACTCGCGTCCGAACAGGCCGGGTTCGCGCAGCCGCGCGAACGCCCATAGGCCCACGAACTGGGCGAGCAAGGCGTTCAGCAGGAGCAGCCAGCCGAACACGCGCCAGCCGACGCGCGCCGTTTCGGCGCCGATTTCCTGGGGAGACGCCTGGATGCCCATTTGCGTCAGCCATTGCGCGACCTGCTGGAAGTACGGCTCGAGCCTGGCGAAAAAAGGCATCAGCACGCCTTCCGGACTGCCGAACAAGGCGTGAATCGCAAATACCAGCAGGCCGGTGCACAAGGTCAGGGCCTGGAAGACGAAACTGAGGCTGCGCGTCGAGGCGAGCGCTGTCGCGGCGAGATACGACGGAAGCAGCACGGCGACGATGACACCGGCTGCGAGCGCGATGCCGAACGCGAGCGTTCCCGACCACATCAACATCAAGGCCGCTCCTGCTCCCGCGGCGGCCGCCAGTGACGGCCCGCCCGCGAGCGACGCCAGCACGATGAATCCGGCGGGCAGCCAGGCGATCCCCAGTATCGAAGCCACGAGCGCGGTTGCGCCGCCCGCCAGAATCGCGCGCGCGGAACTTGCCGTCATCCATTGGAGAAGCGCCGTCATCGGATCGCATCCAGCCGCGGGCCTGCGCCCCGGGCCTCAGTGCTGGTCGGTATACGGCAAGAGCCCGAGATACCGCGCCCGCTTGATCGCGATCGCGAGCTGGCGCTGATAAAAAGAGCGCGTGCCGGTGATGCGGCTCGGGACGATCTTGCCGGTTTCGGTGATGTAGGCCTTGAGCGTCGCTAGGTCCTTATAATCGATCTGGTCGGTGCCGTCGGCCGTGAACTTGCAGTATTTCTTGCGCCGGAAAAAACGTGACATCGTAGCCTCCCGTTCAGTCCAAGCCCATCGCGTCGCCGATCGGATCGCGGTCGCCGCGATCGCCCCGCTCGCGCTCCTCCGGTTCCTTCGCCATCGGCGACGGATCCGTGACCGCCCGTTCCATCTTGACGACGAGGTGCCGCAGCACCGCGTCACTGAATCGGAATGCCCCAGTCAGCTCTTCGAGTGCCTTCCCACTGCATTCGACGTTCATCAGCACGTAATGCGCCTTGTGCATCTTGGCGATGGGGAACGCGAGCTGCCGGCGGCCCCAATCCTCGAGCCGATGCACGGCGCCGCCGTCCGCGGCGAGGATGCCGCGGTACCGCTCGAT
Source organism: Steroidobacteraceae bacterium (assembly GCA_050738555.1). GTDB lineage: Bacteria > Pseudomonadota > Gammaproteobacteria > Steroidobacterales > Steroidobacteraceae > SCUD01. The sequence goes on from JBOHZO010000088.1 coordinate 11,832, forward strand.
CATCGCGGGAACCTGCTCGCTCTGGTCCGGATGGACCAGAAACACGATTTCGTAATGCCGCATCCTGTGCTCCTTGTGGTCTTGGCCTCCCGCTGACGCGATGGCGGTGAGGCAAGGAGAGAACCCCGGTCGCCCGGGGCGAGGGCCGCGTAAGTTACCGGACTCGCTCGCTTTCTGCAACTTTCGCGCGCCGCTGGCGGAGCGCCTCGTAAAGCACGATTCCGGCCGCGACCGAGACGTTCAGGCTTGCGACCGCGCCATGCATCGGCAGGCGCAGGCTGAAATCGCAGCATTCGCGGGTCAGGCGCCGGAGTCCCCTGCCTTCCGACCCCATGACGATCGCGAGCGCGCCCGCGAGATCGGCGTCGAACAGCTCCCGTTCTCCGTCACCGGCCGTGCCCGCGATCCAGAGGCCCGCCGCTTTCATGTCGCGCAGCGCCCGCGCGAGGTTCGTCACCTGCGCAAACGGGACCGTCTCCGCGGCGCCGGCCGCGACCTTGCGCACGGCCGCCGTCAGGCC
>JBOHZO010000089.1:0-5806 GCA_050738555.1 Steroidobacteraceae bacterium
GAGGACGCTCGCGCGCGCCGGCGCGAAGAGCGTGTTCGGCCTCCGCGGCGGGCTGGCCGCCTGGAAGCAGGAGAATCTGCCGGTCGTCAAGGGTTGAAGAGCGGCGCTTGCGGGAAAAGTTGCTGGCGAGGTGCGGACGGCGCACTCTGCCAGAGGCGTATGTCGGCGAGCGATATGAATCGAATACAAGAGAGGAATGACGATGCCTGACGAAAAAACCACGCCGGTGGGCACCGGCGATCCGGCCGGCAATGGCCAGGGCCCCGCAGTTGCGCTGCAGACGGTCTACATCAAGGACCTCTCGTTCGAGGCGCCCAAGGGGCCGTTTCTGCCGGCGCAGGTGCAGGACCCGAAAATCTCGCTGAATCTCAGCACGATGTCGAACACCGTCGGCCAGGATGCCCACGAAGTCGTGCTGACCGTGACGCTCGAGGCGAAGAACGGCGACGTCGCCGTCTACCTCGCCGAGGTCAAGCAGGCGGGCGTGTTCGTCGTACGCGGCTTCGGTGCCGACGAGACGCGCCGCATTCTCGGCTCGTTCGCTCCGAACATCCTGTTCCCGTACATCCGCCAGACCGTGTCGGACGTCGTCACCAAGGGCGGCTTCCCGCCGTTCCTGCTGCCGCACGTCAACTTCGACGCGCTGTTCGAGCGCTCGCTGCAGGAACAGGCGGCCCGCCAGGCACAACAGCCACCCACCGAACAGACGAACTAAGCGGGCCTCCATGCGGCCGATCGTCGTGCTGGGCGCCGGCTCCTGGGGAACGGCGCTCGCCATCCAGTTCGCGCGCGGCGGTGGTCCGACCGTCCTCTGGGGCCGCGCCGAGGACGAGCCCGAATTGTTGGCGCGCACACGGCGGAACGACCGCTATCTGCCCGGCGCAGAATTTCCTGCTTCGCTCGCCATCGAGCCCGACCTGAAGAAGGCGGTCGCAAGCGGCGAGGATCTCGTGCTGGTCGTGCCTTCGAGCGTGCTCCGGCTCGTGCTCAGAGAGATCAAGCCGATGCTCGGACCGCCGGCACGCGTCGCCTGGGCCAGCAAGGGCTTCGAGCTCGAATCCGGCAAGCTGCCGCACCAGGTCGCGCGCGAGGTGCTCGGACCCGACGTTCCCATCGCGGTGCTTTCCGGTCCGACCTTTGCGCGCGAAGTCGGCCTAGGGCTCCCGACCGCGATCGCCGTCGCCTCGCCCGACCAGGCATTCGCGCTTTCGCTCGCCGAGCGCATATCGTCCGGCGGCTTCCGCGCCTATACGCAACCCGACATCGTCGGCGTGGAGATCGGCGGGGCGGTCAAAAACGTGCTCGCGATCGCGACCGGCGTCTCCGACGGGCTCGGCTATGGTTCGAACAGCCGCGTGTTCCTGATCACCCGCGGTCTCGCGGAAATGGTGCGGCTCGGCGTCGCGCTCGGGGCGAAGCGTGAAACGCTGATGGGTCTCGCGGGTCTCGGCGATCTCGTCCTGACTTGCACCGACGACCAGTCGCGCAACCGCCGCTTCGGCCGCGCGCTCGCGGCCGGCAAGCCGGTGGACGCGGCGATCGCGGAGATCGGCCAGGTCGTCGAGGGCTATCACGCGGCGAAGGCGGTGCACGGGGTAGCCCTGAAGCATGGCGTCGACATGCCCATTTGCCGGCATGTTTACGATGTGCTGCACCAGGGGGTGCCGCTCAAGCAGGTCGTCGAAACGATGCTCCAGCGCGAAATCACACCGGAGAATTAGGCACATCCGACGAGCCTCAGGTCCACCAGGCGGCGTTATGTAAACCATGGATATGTGGACTGCGGGCGGATCCGGGCAGAACATAGGATGGTCGGCCGAACTCCAATGGAATGGAGATCGTCATGTGCTTTCAACATCGAACCCGAATCCTGACGAAGACCCGCGCTCTCGCAATCGCCTGCGTGGCAGCTGCGGCGCTCGGCGCGTGCGAACGCGGCCGCGACGCGCCCGCCGGCCAGGGGCCCGACGAGATGGCGTGGGCACGCGCCGCGCTCGAGCGCAATCCGAAGCTTGAAGTGCTGGCCGTGGATACCGACACCGGTGTGTTCACGGTGCGCGACCGAAGCAGCGGCGAGGTACAGGCGGTGAAAGTGGCCGACCTCGCGGCGGCGCCGGTCGCCCGGCTCCCCGCCGGGTCACTGCTTCGCCCCGCACCGGCCGAACCCGCGCCGGTTATCGCGGAACCGCTCGCCGCGGCCATGCCGGCTCCGGATGATGCGACTGACGCATCGGCCGCGCAGGCCACTGCGACCGCTGTCGAGCCGCTCGGCTACACCGTCGAACGGCGCGGCGATCAGGTCCGGGTCAGCGGCCCCGGCGTGAGCATCGTCTCCGCGAGCGCACCGGCGGCGACGACTGCCCGGGGCGAGGCCGGTCAGCGCACCGTCGACCCGATCATCTGCGAAGGCCGGCACATGATGCATTTCGACAACCGCAGCATCTTCGTCGATGGCGATGCGATCACCGCGCGCAACGGCTGCGAGCTGCACATCACGAACAGCCGCATCGTCGCCTCGCGCACTGCCGTGGTCGTCCGCGACGCGACGGTGCACATCACCAACAGCTACATCGAGGGCGCCGCCGGTTCGTACCACGCCGGTAGCGGCGCCAAGATCTTCCTGCGCGGCGCAACCCTGAACGGCGTCATGCGCCGCGACGCGCTCGCCGAGATTCAGGAGCTTCCAGGCAGCCAGTGGCGGTGAGCCGAACGGTCCCGACCGCGGCTGCCGCAGTGACGGCTAGGTGCCGCCCGCGAAACCCAATTGACGCCAGGCCTCGAACACGACGACGGCGACGGCGTTCGAGAGGTTGAGGCTGCGGTTGCCGGGGATCATCGGCAGGCGAATCAGTTGGCCGCGCGGCCAGGCGGCGAGGAATTCGCGCGGAAGGCCGGTCGTTTCGCGCCCGAATAGAAAGGCGTCGCCGGCCTGGTAGCGCGGTTCATCGTGGCGCATGCCGCCCGCCGTCTCGACCGCGAACACCCGGATGCCGTCGAGTTCTGCGATGCAGGCCGCGAGATCCTCGTGCTGCCGCACCCGCGCGAGCTCGTGATAGTCGAGACCCGCGCGCCTGACGCGCGCGTCGTCGAGCGAGAAACCGAGCGGCCGCACGAGATGCAGCGTCGATCCGGTGTTGGCGCACAGGCGGATGACATTGCCCGCGTTCGGCGGGATCTCTGGCTCGAACAGGATGACGTGGAACATCGTGACTATAATTGCGCCGTGGACACGATCCCGCCGCGTCCGGCTCCCTCGCTCGCCCTCGACTTCTGCGGATTGAATTTCGCCTCGCCGATCGTGCTCCTGTCGGGCTGCGTCGGCTTCGGTGAAGAGTACACGCGCATCGCCGGGTTCTCGAACCGGGATGCCGGCGCCATCGTCCTGAAGGGCACCACTGAAAAGCCGCGGCTCGGCAATCCGCCCCGGCGCGTGACCGAAACGCCGTTGGGCATGATCAACGCGATCGGCCTGCAGAACCCCGGCGTGGACCACGTCGTCCGCCGCATCCTGCCGACGCTCGATTTCACGGAGACGCGCTTCATCGCGAATGTCTGCGGATCGACCATCGAGGAATACGCCGAAGTCACGCGCCGCTTCGACGACTCACCGATCGACGCGATGGAGATCAACATCTCCTGCCCGAACGTCAGGGAAGGCGGCGTGCAGTTCGGCAACTATCCGGACATGAGCGCGCGCGTCGTCGCAGCCTGCCGCAAGGCGACTCGCAAGCCCCTGATCACCAAGCTTTCCCCCAACCAGACCGACATCCGGGAAAACGCGCGGCTCTGCATCGAGGCGGGCAGCGACGGGCTCGCAGTCATCAACACGATCTCCGGCATGGCGATCGACGCGGCGACCCGGCGGCCCGTCATCGGCAACGTACAAGGCGGCGTATCCGGGCCTGCGATCAAGCCGATCGCATTGCTGATGGTGAAAAAAGTCTATGGGGTTGCGGGACCGAAGCGCGTGCCGATCATCGGCCAAGGCGGGATCGCAAGCGCCACCGATGCGATCGAGTTCCTCATCGCTGGCGCGACGGCGGTCGGCGTCGGCACCGCGCTCTTCTACGATCCGCTGCTGTGCCCGAAGATCAACGACGGCATCGCGAACTACTTGCATGCCGCGGACATGATTTCGGTCACCGAGCTGACCGGCACGCTGGCCGCCGTCGGGCTCGCGGAGGATTACGGCGGCTCTTGACTGACTGGAACGATCTCTCGAGGTGAAATCATGAAAAGGCACCTCCCGCATCCGGCCGCGACTGTCGCTTGGCTCGGCCTGCGCACTCGTGACCAAGGATGGGGGCGCGGCCGCGCTCCGAGAGGCCGTCAACGATCCCACCGAACAGATCATCAGCGCCGGCAGCGCGGAAATGGCGGCGATGTCGATGTGCTCCGCGCAGGCAGCCGCTGACGGAATCCCGCGTCACGGCTGTGGACGTTCCCGGAATCGGCGACGCGGCACTTTGGGGAGCCAGCGAGCTGCACGTCATCTTTGCAGGAAATTCGTATCTGAGCGTGCGGGCTGGTGCGTCTACTCGGCGGCAGTCGGCGCCGGCAACATGACCGTCCACTGCTTCGAAGTCGGGTAGGCGAACTCGATGCCGCGCGCGGCGAATTCGTCCACCAGGCGCAGGTTGATCGCCTGCTGGATGTTCATGAACGTGTTGTATTCCGCATCCAGCACGAAATAGACCGCCTCGTAAAGCAGCGCGAACTCGCCGAAGTTCGCGAAATGTGCGCGGTCGAAGCGCGTCTTCGGCTGGGCGCGGATCGCCTCCTCGATCAGGCCGGGCACCAGCCCGACCAGCTCCCGCGGGGTTTCGTAAACGATGCCGACCGTGAAGGAGGCGCGGCGCTCGTACAGCAATCCGTAATTGCGCACCCGGCTCTTCAGCAGGTCGCCATTCGACATGACGATCAGCTCGCCGGACAGCGAACGTATCCGGGTGCTCTTGATACCGATGTGCTGAACTGTCCCCTTCTCTTCGCCGATCACGAGAAAGTCCCCGACCTTGAACGGCTTGTCGAGGGCGATCGAAAGGGAAGCGAGCAGGTCTCCCAGCACGTTCTGCACGGCAAGCGCGATCGCGAGGCCGCCGATGCCGAGTCCGGCGACGAGCGGCATGATCTCGACGCCGAGGTTCGCGAGCAACATCAGGAGCGCTATCGCCCAGACGGCCGTGACCGCGATGAATCGGAGGATGTTGAGGCTCGCCGCGCCTTCTGCCTCATGTGTGCGCTGCCGCGCGTGAATGAGGCGCGTCACGAGCGTCATTCCCCACAGCCCCACCTGCAACCAGGCGATCACCAGCAAGACGACGCCGAGCGTGCGCTCGATCGAGGGCGGGATGACGAGCCATCGCTGCGACACCCAAATCGCGACGGCGACGAGGAACAGGCGCGTGGTCGCGCCGAGCAGCGCGAGCGCGAGTTCGAGCGCTGCAGTTGATTGCGCGGGATGAAGTTTCTCGAGGCGCGCCACGACGAACGCCCGCACCATCGGCAGGACCGTGAACCACAGCGCAAATGACGCGGCCGCAGCGGCCCATGCCTGCAATTCATTGCCGAGGTAGACCCGGCTCGCGAGTTCCTGGAGTTCGTCCATGGACATGTTCAGAAGTGTACCTTTGCTAGTCGATGCCGAGCTCGCGCAGTTTCCGGGTCAGCGTGTTGCGGCCCCAGCCGATCAGCCGCGCGGCTTCCTGCTTGCGACCCTGGACGCTCGCCAGCGCGGCGCGCGCCAGCGTGCTTTCGAACTGGGCGGCCGCGACCTCGAGCAGTGGTGGCCCGCCACCCGCCAGGT
>JBOHZO010000090.1:0-2838 GCA_050738555.1 Steroidobacteraceae bacterium
ACGGATCCTGCTTCACCTTGCCGGCCGGCAGCTCCGCCTCCGCTATCACGCTGCCGCTTGCGGTCTCGAAGCGAAAGCGGTCGCGATACAGGTAATAGCCCTCGGCGATGCGGAACTCGACCTGCGCACTGCGCCCGTCGAGCGCCTTCGCGGTAAGCCGGAATGCGTCCATGGGATCGAGGAGGTCCCGCGGATCGATTGCCGCTGCGGGCGGTGCAGAAGCGACCGCAAGCGCCGCGAGTACGCCCGCCGGTCGCCCCCGACAGGCGCAAACGTTCCATCACGATCCCGGGCACTCCCTGCGGATAAAGGATGAAACTTCCTCGGGCCGCGCGAATACGACCTGAGCCCGGTCGCCTTGCATGCCCTGCCCGACCAGGACCGGCCGTCCCGGCGCCGGCCCGCTCGCGCCGGAGTCCGTCTTGAAGCGCAGATTGAACTCCCAGAACGGCAATGTCGTCCCCTCGCCATTGGTCACGAAATACGTGTCACCGCAGTGGCGCAGGGCGGTGACGACGGCGTTCCGCGGCGCATTCTTCAGGTCGGGTAATGCCGCCGCGCGCCGCGCCGGTGGCGCCTTGCCTTCCGACACCGCGCGCAGGTAGGCGACGAGGTCGGCGCGTACTTTTGCGTCGCCGATCCCCCCGAACAGCATGTAGTTGCCCGGAACCGACTTTTCGGGATTCGCGAGCCACGCGTCCAGGGTGGACTCGCTCCAGACGATCTTCGAGTTCCTGAGGGCCGCGGAGAATCGCGCAAATCCTTCCGCGGCGCCGGCTTTGCGGCCCCAAACGCCGGCGAGGCTCGGCCCGGTCACGTGGCGACCCGGCTCAAGCGTGTGGCAAGCCGCACAGGCGCCGAATGCACGCGCACCGCGCTCCAGGTCACCGGCGGCCAACACCGACGTCGAAACGAGGAGCGGGGCCAGCCCTATGGCAATCGGGAGCGCGCGGATCTGCATTGGCATCACCTCATCCGGTTAATGCGCCGATCACAGGGCTCGACGTGCATTCATCGCTAACTCTCGAGGGTGTGCGCCGCGGAATCGCAGTCGACCACACGCACGACAAGATCCTCGATCGGCAAACGACGGCAAATCGCGTCCTGCGTGCGCGCCGCCACGTCGCCCGCGTCGAAGCCGGCCGACGCGCGCAGATGCACCGCGACGCGCAGCATCGGACATTCATCATCTTGCGCGACGTCCACGGCGCTGACGCCAGGCTGCGCGAGCGCAATGCGCCGCGCCGCGGCGCACATTGATCGCTGACGTATGCGCCGCCACATTGCTTCCCAGCCCGCGCGAATCAGGACGCCCATGATGATGCGCGGGCCAATACAAATCGCTTGCGCATGTAACCTTCTCTCATTCCGCGGCGAAAAGTTGCGGCGCGCCGGCTTGGCGGCCGTCGATGACGTAGATCTTGAATGCCTCGCGCTTCCTGCCGATCATGCCCGGCGAGCCCGCCGGCATCCCGGGCAGCGAGATGCCGCGGATCGCGGGCCGCTCGCGCAGCAGCCGCGCAAGGGCGCCCGCCGGCACATGGCCCTCGACCACGTAGCCGCCGATCTCGATCGTGTGGCAGCCGAACAGTTCTTCGGGTACGCCATGGCGGCGCTTCAGACCGTCGAGGTCATGCGTTTCGATCACCTTCACCGCATAGCCATGGCCACGCAGGTAACTCGCGTGCTCCTCGCAGCAGCCGCAATTGGGATTCTTGTAGAGCATCGCCTGCGTCGCGGCCGGCGACTGTGCCCGCGCGAGGGGCGCGAGCGTCAGCGCGCCGAGCATCGCTACCAGCTTTCGTCTGTGCATCTTCTGCTCCCTGATCACGTCACACGAATGCACGACATCATCCCGCTCGCCTGGTGCTCGAGCACGTGGCAGTGGAACATCCAGTCGCCGGGGTTGTCGGCGACGAAGGAGATCTCCACGCGCTCGCGCGGCTCGAGCATCACCGTGTCGAGCCACTCGCGATAGCGGGTCGGGCGGCCGTTACGCGAAACGACGCGAAACGAGTGCCCGTGCAGGTGGGTCGGGTGATGCCACGACGTGTCGTTCAGCAGGCGCAGCACGGTGCTTCGTCCCTTGCGCAGGACGAGGAGCGGCTCGAACGGCAGGCCGCCTTCGCCGCAGCCGTTGGCGACGCCGTTGACCGCCCAGGCCATGCCGCGCCCGAGGCCGCGCATGTTGCCCATCATGCCGCCGGTGAAGACGATCTCGTGGCGCTCGGCGGCGCGCATGTCCGGCTCGGCGAGCGGATTCGCTGCGAGGCGCGGCGGCTCGCCCAAGGGCGCGCGCAGCGGCGCTTCATCGCTGTACTCCAGATCCACCAGGTTGTAGGCACGACGGCGGTAGAAGCCGTCGTGCACGGCGTGGCGGCTGCCGGGCGCGGCGGTCATATCGAGGATTACGTCGGCACGCATGGCGGGGCCCAGAACCACGACGCCGCCTTCCGGCGGATGCGGCTCCACGGGCTGCCCGTCGAGCGCGATCACCCAGGGGCGGTGGCCGCGGAACTCTAGCGCAAACACCCGCGCCGGCGCCGCGTTGATCAATCGCAGGCGGATGCGCTCTCCCGCACGGACGCGGAATGCCTCGGCGACGTGGCCGTTGATCGTCACGGTATTGCCGATGCGCCCGGCATGGCTCAGGTCCATGTAATTGCCGAAGCCGCCGCGAATCGAGGCGTCCGCGTTCAGGCGGTAGTCGGCGAGCACCCAGAGGACGTCGCGATCGACTTCGGGCGGCGTGCGCTCCTCGACGATCAGCGCGCCGGAAAGACCGCGGCCCACCTGCTCGTAGCTGCGCTGGTGCGGGTGGTAGAAGAACGTGCCGGC
>JBOHZO010000091.1:0-3309 GCA_050738555.1 Steroidobacteraceae bacterium
TCGGCGCGACGCGGAGCGTCGCCCCGGTCTGCGAGCACAAGAGCTGCCAGGGAACAATGTTCGAATGGTGCTCGAGCCGTGAGACGACGATTTCGTCCCCCGGCTGGAGCCGCGACCGTCCGTGCGACTGGGCGACCAGATTGATCGCCTCGGTCGTACCGCGCACGAATACGATCTCGGCCGTGGACGCGGCATTGATGAAGCGCCGGACGCGATCGCGCGCGCCCTCGAACAAAGCGGTCGCTTCCTGCGACAGGGTGTGCACGCCGCGATGGACGTTGGCGTGGTGTGAACGCGCGTAGCTCGCGACCGCTTCGATGACCGATGCCGGCTGCTGGGCTGAAGCCGCGTTGTCGAGGTAGGCGAGCGCGCGGCCGTTGATCCGGCGCGCGAGCGCGGGAAAATCGGCGCGGAACCGGCCGAGGTTGAGACCGACCGCCATTTCATGGACCGCGGCCATCACATCAGCCCCCGGATCAGTTCGCGGTCCGGCAGGCTGCCTGCCACGAGCGTCTCTGCGGCGGCGCGAATCTCCGGCAGCGGCAGGCGGCCGATCACGTCCTGGCAGAATGCGTACGTCAACAGGGCGCGTGCCGCGGCCGGGTCGAGTCCTCGCGACAGCAGGTAGAAGAGCTGCGCCTCGTCGAGCGTGCCGGTCGTTGCGCCATGGCGGCACTCGACCTCGTCGACAAGAATCTCGAGCTGCGGGCGCGAGTTGATCTCGGCGAGCGGCGACAACAACAAGTTGCGGCTCGTCTGGCTCGCGTTCGCGCCGCGCGCGGTCGGGTGCACCGTGACGCGGCCGTTGAATGCACCGCGGCCGCGGCCCGCGGCGATGCCGCGAAAATCCTGGACCGTCTGCGTCGCCGCGCCGCGGTGCGCGATCTGCGTGTGGAGGTCGACCTGGCGTTCACCATCGGCCATGAAAAGGCCCGCGAGCCGGCATGCGGCAGCCCGCCCGTCGAGGGAGAGGCGGAGATTGGAGCGGACCAGGCGACCGCCGAGAGCGAGCAAGTGCTGGTCGTATCGGCCGCCCGCCGCGACGCGGGTGACCCAGGTCTCTACCTGGGCCGCGGTCGGCGCATGCTCGTGCAGGCGGACGTGCACGACTGCCGCATCGGCGCCGATTTCGAGCTCGGCCGCCAGGTTGCCGAACGCGGCCTCGGACCCGAGCGCGATGAAGTGCTCGATCAGCGTGAGCTTTGCACCGGCACCGACTTCGATCACGACGCGGGCCTGGTGCGCGGCCGGCGCGGCTGCGGTACTGACATGCACGAGGCAAAGCGGGTCGCTCAAGCTCGCGCCCGGTGCGATGCGGATGACGACGCCACCCGCGGCGAAGGCGTCGGCGAGGAGCGCGTACCGGTCGTCCGCGTCCTCGCCAGGAACGCGCAAGAGCGCGAGCGCCGCCCGCGGGTCCCGCGCGAGCAGCGCGCCGAGGTCCTGGACCTCGAGGCCTTCCGCGGGAGCGACTTCCGACAAGCGACATTCATAATGGCCGTCGACGAGGACGACGCGCCGCGCCGCGGCGATCGGCAGCAGGCGCGGCATGAGTCGTCCGGCGTCCACGGCGAGCCGTGGGCCGGCGTCGAAGCGGTACTCCGCGATGCGCCCGTGATCGAGATATTTCCAGTTCTCGTCGCGCCGGTCCGGCAGGCCGCGCTCGACGAGCGTCTCGAGCGAACGGGCGCGGCGGCGCGCCCATTCGGGGCCGCCCGCGAGCGTGGGAGCGAGCCCGGCGTGGCTTGCGGCGATGCGTTCGATAGGGCTCGCGGCGTTCATGCGGCCGCCGTCCCTTCACGGACCCAATCGTAGCCGCGGCGCTCGAGTTCCAGCGCGAGCTCGCGGCCGCCGCTCTTGACGATGCGGCCGCCCGCGAGCACGTGCACCTCGTCCGGCACGACGAGATCAAGCAGCCTCTGGTAGTGCGTCACGATGACGATCGCACGATCGGGCGCGCGTTGCGCATTCACGCCCTCGGCCACCACTTTGAGCGCGTCGATGTCGAGGCCGGAATCGGTCTCGTCGAGCAACGCGAGCGTCGGCTCGAGCAGAGTCATCTGCAGGATCTCATTGCGTTTCTTTTCGCCGCCCGAGAAACCCTCGTTGACTCCGCGGTTCAACAGGCTCTCATCCATGCGCATATCCGCGAGCTTGCCGCGAACTAGGTTCAGGAATTCGAACGCGTCGAGCTCCGGCTCGCCGCGGTGCTTGCGAAGCGCATTCAACGAGGCCTTCAGCAGATAGACGTTGTTGACACCCGGGATCTCGACGGGATACTGAAAGGCGAGGAACAAGCCCTCGCGTGCGCGCTCTTCCGGAGGCATCGCGAGCAGGTCACGGCCGAAGTAGGTCGCGCTTCCCGACAACACCTCGAATCCCGGGCGGCCCGCGAGCACGCCCGTCAGCGTGCTCTTGCCGGACCCGTTCGGCCCCATGATGGCGTGCATCTCGCCCGCGCGCACGCTGAGTGACAGGCCGTCGAGAATCAGCCGCTCGCCGGCCCGCACGCGAAGATCGCGGACTTCGAGAATCATCCGGCCGGCGCCGCTCATCCCACTGCTCCTTCGAGGCTCACGGCCAGGAGGTTCTGCGCCTCGACTGCGAACTCCATCGGCAGTTCCCTGAACACTTCGCGGCAGAAGCCGTTCACGATCATGTTGACCGCGTCCTCCGCGGAAATTCCGCGCTGCAGGCAATAGAACAACTGATCGTCCGAAATCTTCGAAGTCGTCGCTTCATGCTCGACGACCGCGGTGGGATTCCTGACCTCGATGTACGGGAAGGTGTGTGCGCCGCAATGCGGGCCCATCAGCAGCGAGTCGCATTGCGTGTGATTGCGCGCGCCCTCGGCGCCCGGCAGGATCTTGACGAGCCCGCGATAGGCATTCTGGCCATGACCCGCCGAGATGCCCTTTGAGACGATGGTCGAGCTCGTGTTGCGCCCCATGTGGATCATCTTGGTGCCGGTGTCGGCCTGCTGCCAGTGATTGGCGAGCGCGACCGAGTGGAACGCGCCGACCGAACCGTCGCCACGCAGGATGCAGCTCGGGTATTTCCAGGTGATCGCCGAGCCGGTCTCGACCTGGGTCCAGGAAATCTTCGAATTGCGGCCGCGGCAGTCGCCGCGCTTGGTGACGAAGTTGTAGATGCCGCCAACGCCGCTCTCGTCGCCGGGATACCAGTTCTGGACCGTCGCGTACTTGATCTCGGCGTCGTCGAGGGCGACGAGCTCGACCACAGCCGCGTGCAGTTGATTCTCGTCGCGCATGGGGGCCGTGCAGCCTTCGAGATAACTGACGTAGCTCC
>JBOHZO010000092.1:0-11049 GCA_050738555.1 Steroidobacteraceae bacterium
GATGAACGGCTTGAAAGAACAGTCGGCGCCGCCCACGTCGCCGTCGACGCCCAAGGTATTTTCGTAACGGAGCCACGCGCCGCCGCCCCAGTCCACGGCGCTTGCGGGATCTCCGTCCAATGACATCTGCGCGAGGTCGAACAGGTCGAGGAAGAGCACCGCGGGAGTGGCCGCGGCGGCATTGATCGTCGCCGGCAGCGTGAAGTCCGCCGCGAAGGCGTCGTCCTCGTAGCGCAGGTAGCCATTCGGCGCTCCGCCGGCCGCGCCGAGCCACACCGCGGTTCCCCCGATCGAGACGTCCGCTCCCGTGAGCGAAGGAATCTCGAGCGTCACGGTGCCGACGGCAGCGCCCGGGTTCTGGCCGACATAGGGAACGACATTGCCGCCGGCGTCGCGGATCCGCATCGGCTTGTTGAAAGCGACCCACAGCCGGTAGCTGCCGCCAGGCACGAGCGCTTCGTTCGTGTCCACGGTGAGCGCCCGCGTGGTCGCGGAATCCACTTCCCAGCGCGCGCTGTATAAGACGGTGTTGCCCGACGTCTCGCGGATTTCCGCGGCAACTGCGGCGGGCGGTCCGCTTTGGCGGTAAAAACCAAGCAGGTACTGGCGCGTGACGTCGTCGCGCATGCGCGCGGCTTCGGCCATTGGCAGGATGAAACCGCTGTGCCCGTGCGTCGCGAGGCCACCGTAATCCTGGCCTCCACTTGCGGGTTCGAGCTCCATCGTCCAGCTCGGGATCTCCAGGGTGAAGCCGAAGTGATCGGCCGTCGTGCCGATGCCGGGCGAGCCGGGTAGATCGGGGCCGAAGCCGTAATTGCGATCGGATGCGGCGATCATGCGGTTGGCGAGTGACGCGGTGATCACATTGAGCCGTGCGTTGCCCGGCGTCGGAGCCAAATAAACCTGGCCGAAGGAATGCGTGTCGCTGTAAAGCCGGAGCCGCGATGCGGGGCCGAGCGTCGCCGCTTCCTGCAATGCGAGCAATTCCGGCTCCGTGTCGGGCGCCGTGCTCCGGTAGACGAGACTCGTCACGAGCGTGGTGCTCGCGCCCAGTTGGCCGAAACCCTGCGCGGAATTCCGGTTGAGATCGACGCCCCAGAAATTGTCCGCGATCGTGCCGATGTCGGAATCGATGACGCCCTGCGTCGCGGGATTGCGCAGGTTTTTGCGCCGCATGCGCCCCTCGCGCGGCTGCTCGCGATCCGCGGTCGTGAACTCGGGATAGAACTGCGCCTGGATGAAGCCATCGACATTGTTGACGGGCACCACGACGGTATTCAGGTTCTCGACCAGGTATTGGCCGAAACCGGCGTCGGCCTTGCCGGCGACCAGCGTCTCGAAGAGCCCGGTGACGGCCTCGGGCGTCTGCCATTCGCGCGCGTGGATGCCGCCGTTGACGAGCACGGCGCCTTCCGCAAGTCCTTCCGCGGTCGTCGCGTCCGTGTCGCCGATGACGTAGGCCCAGATTTCGCGGCCCGCAAGCGTCTGCCCGACGACTTCTCCGGCGACTTCGTCGTGGAGCGTGAGCAGTGACTGGTGTTGGGCAAACAGCGAGGCATACTCGCGAAAGCCGGCGACCGGCGTCAGCGAAGCGACGGGTATCGGCGGCGGATAGCCGAGCGCGATATTCGTGCCGGCGTTATTGTTCTCGGTATAAGTGAAGAGCACGTCGCCGCAGCCGGCGGCGAACGGATTCGTGATCTCGCCGTCCGCGTCAAAGATGCAGGCTGGAGCGGCGAGTGGCGCGGCCGCGCACAGGAGCGCGAAGCCGGCCGCGCGGCTCAGCGTTCCAGCCATTGCCGCACTTCCTTCCGCAATTCCGCCGAGCCTGTCTTCGTCGCGGCGAAGCGTTCGAGGGATTCGAGCGCGGTTGCACTGGCGTCGAGTTTGAGCGCGAGCACCAGCAGGCGCATGGACTGCTCCGATCCGCCGGCGTCGAGCCGCCGGCCGAGCTCGGAGGTAACCCCCGGATCGCCCAGGGTCGCAAGCGCCGCTGCGGCGGATGGACCGATGTCCGGTTCCGCGATGGCGTCGAATAGAAAACGCCGCGCCAGGAAGTCGTTGCGGGCGAGCCGGCCGATCTCGAGCACGGCGGGAGAAGCGATCTCCGCGCGGCGGCTCGCGGCGGCGAGCACCTCGAATGAAGTCTGGGGATCCAGCGTACGCGCGACGCTCGAAATCGCCGCGAGCGCGATCGAAGCGTCGGCATGGCCGAACACCAGCATGAAGAGTTCAGGATCACGCAAGCGCTCGGCGAGAACCAGGGCAAGCTCATCCACGCGACGGCCGTGCCCAACGGCAGCCGCGATCGCGGCGCGCTGGCCGCGAATCTGCGGGACCGGCGCCGCCTTGAATGCATCGGCGATGCCCGCGCGCACCGGATCGAGATCGCTTCGGCCGCTGCGCCCGGCGAACCGGTCGATCGCGGAAATCCGGCCAGCCGCCAGGTCGGACTGTGCCGCCGCCTGGGCACCGAGGCGCTCCCAGGCGCGGAGCACGAATCTCGCGGTCGCCCCGACATCATATAAAGGTGTGACGCGCTCGCCGTGATCGGGATCGACGCGCGTGTAAACGATCGGCGCGCGGGCAGCCAGCCGCAGAACGGTGGCGCGCGCCTGCGGCGTCGGTTCGATGGTCGCGAGCGCGTGCAGACCGCCATCCAGCAGCCATTCCTGCGCGACGGCGGGGATCGTGCGGTCGTTCGCGATGAGGTCGAGCCGCGCGGCGAGCTCGGTCGCGCGATGGTCTTGTGCGAGCGCGGTGAGTTGGGCCTGCGTCGCGACGACCGCGGGGTTCGTGATCGCGTGGCGCGCGCGCGCAGGATCCACGATGCGGGCGGCAAAGGACGCCTGCCCGCCGAGGCACAGGGCGAGCGCAAGCGCGATGGTTCTGGCTGTCCCCCCTGCCATGGGGGATTTGGACCGGGGGATGGAGACCGGGGTTCCTTAATCAGCCGGAACCCCGGCATGCATGCGACTTACGCTTGATCCAGTGAAGTGCTCGGTGCGCTCGCCATTGCGGGCTGGCCGTTCAAGAGATCCTTCCACGTGAGTTCATGGCCTTTCCGCTTGCCTTTCGGCACGAGCTTCAGGCCCTCGGGCGAGATCGTGAGCGTATACAGCTCCTCGTTCACGGCGAGTTCGCGTCTCAGTGGTTTTTCCAGCTTCGTTGCCATATTTCCTGACCGCCTCAGTGACTTTGGGGATGGCTCAGGGTGTCCGGTATATCACCCTTGTGCGCGGAGCGGCAAATCAGAGGCCGTGATGCCGCCTCAGAAAATGCACCGAGCATGCGTGGAAGAACGGAGACGGCGCGCGATCGAATCATGATTTCCGGGTCCGGTACAATCCTACGGATGCCCCTGTCCGTCGTCATCCTGGCTGCCGGCCAGGGCAAGCGCATGGCGAGCGACCTGCCGAAGGTGCTCCAGCCGCTGGCGGGCAGGCCGCTCCTGGCACATGTCGTCGATGCGGCGCGATCCCTCGATCCTGCCGCGATCCACGTGGTTCACGGGCACGGCGGCGAGCGCGTGCGCGCCGCGATTCCCGGGCCGGACATCCATTGGGTGCTGCAAGCGGAACAGAAAGGAACCGGACACGCGGTGGCTCAGGCCCTGCCGGGCGTGCCGGATGATCACAAGGTGCTCGTGCTTTTTGGCGACGTGCCGCTGCTCCGCGCTGCGACGCTCGAGGATCTCATCGCCCGCGCAGGGCCGAATTCGCTGGCGCTTCTGTCCGCCCTGCTGCCGGAGCCGGCCGGCTACGGCCGCGTGATTCGCGACACCGCCGGCCGTGTCGCGCGGGTCGTCGAGCACAAGGATGCCAATCACAAGGAGCTGGCCGTCGCCGAGATCAACACCGGCGTCCTGGCGGCGCCCGCCGCGCGGCTTCGCGGCTGGCTCGCGGCGCTCAAAGCCGATAACGCGCAGGGGGAGTATTATCTGACCGATTGTATCGGCGCCGCCGTGCGCGGCGGCTGTAGCGTCGAGGCCGTCATCGCAGCGGCCGCAGCGGAGGTTCTGGGGGTGAACGACAAGCTTCAACTCGCCGAGGTCGAAGCGGCGCATCGCCGCGCACGCGCGACGGAGTTGATGCAGGCTGGCGTCACTATCGTGGATCCCGCGCGTGTGGACATCCGCGGCGAAGTCACCTGCGGCCGCGACGTCGAGCTCGAGATCAATGTGATCCTCGCCGGCAAGGTCAAGCTCGGCGATCGCGTCAAGATCGGCGCGGGTTGCATGCTCTCCGATTGCGAGATCGGCGAGGACAGCGAAGTGCGGGCCCATAGCCTGGTCGAAGGCGCGGTGACCGGCGCGCGCTGCATCATCGGGCCATTCGCGCGCCTGCGTCCGGGGACGCGCCTGGCCGATGCCGTGCACATCGGCAACTTTGTCGAGGTGAAGAACAGCGAGATCGGCGCGGGCAGCAAGGCGAATCACCTGAGCTATGTCGGCGACACGACGATCGGCTCGCGGGTCAACGTCGGCGCGGGCACCGTGACCTGCAACTTCGACGGCGCGAGCAAGCATCGCACGGCGATCGGAGACGGCGCGTTCATCGGCTCAGGCACGATGCTGGTGGCGCCGGTGTCGGTCGGCGCCGAGGCGACGATCGGCGCGGGCTCGACGATCACGAAGCCGGCGCCAGCCGGCAAGCTGACGGTCGAGCGCGGCCGGCAGCAGACCGTCGAAAACTGGAAGCGCCCGGAGAAGAAGCCGGAATGAGGGTGCCTGGAGGCGCGTCATGAGTTCCGGCTTCACACTGGAACCGCGTGAGGGTTACCTGTACTTGCATCTCGCGCCGGGTTTCGAAATGACGCCGGAGAGCATGGTTCGCCTGTGGACGGCGATCAGCGAATCCTGCCGCGAGCACGGGCTGCGGCGGGTGCTCGCCGAGGGCGACAACGTGCAGCGGCGCCTGACGCCGATGGAATCCTTCGATCATGCGGGGCTCGCCGCGCGGCTCCTCCCGGGGCTATCGGTCGCCTGTTGTTTCCGCGGTTTCGTGCCGGACGACCAGACCCAGTTTTTCCGCACCGCGGCGATGAATCGCGGCGTCCGCACCGAATTCTTCCAGGACCTGAACGCGGCTCTCAGATGGCTCGGGGCCGGCGTTTGAGCATTGGAATACAATGTCCGGGTTATGTGCGGCATCGTCGGAGCGGTCGCTGACCGCGACATCGTCCCGATCCTGATCGAAGGCCTGAAGCGCCTCGAGTATCGTGGCTACGACTCGGCAGGCGTCGCCGTCCTGAACGGCGGCGACCAGGTCTCGCGCCTGCGCGCCGTCGGCAAGGTTTCGAAGCTGTCCGAGGCGCTCGCGGCCTCGCCGACCGCAGGCACACTCGGCATCGCGCACACGCGCTGGGCGACGCACGGCGTGCCGAATGAGCGCAACGCGCACCCGCACATTTCGCGCGACGGCGTCGCGATCGTCCACAACGGCATCATCGAAAACCACGAGCAGCTTCGCGAGGAGCTCGAAAAACTCGGCTACGAGTTCACGTCGGAAACCGATACCGAAGTCATCGCACACCGCATTCATTTTCACCTGGCCGCCAGCAGGGACTTGTTTGCGGCGGTGCGGAAGACCGTCGCCGAGTTGCGCGGCGCCTATTCGCTCGCGGTCATGTGGGGCCAGGATCCCGACTGCATCGTGCTCGCGCGCGCCGGTTGCCCCGCGCTGATCGGGATCGGCGAAAAGGAAAACTTCGTCGCCTCGGACATCGCGGCTCTGCTGCCGGTGACGCGGAAGTTCGTCATTCTCGAGGAAGGCGACGTGGCCTGCATCCGGCGCAGCAGCGTCGAGATCGTCGATGCGGCAGGCCAGAAGGTCGAGCGCCGGCCTTACGTGTCCGAGCAGACGGCGGAGGCGGCCGAGCGGGGCGAGTACGCGCACTTCATGTTGAAGGAGATCCACGAGCAGCCGCGGGCGGTCGCCCAGACTTTGTCGGAGCGCGTGGCCGGCGGGCGGCTCCTGTCACAGGCCTTCGGGCCCGCCGCGATGGAAGTGCTGAAGCGCACGACGTCCGTGCACATCGTCGCCTGCGGCACGAGCTATCACGCGGGCATCGTCGCCCGCTATTTCATCGAGCAGCTCTGCCGCGTGCCCTGCTGCGTCGAGATCGCGAGCGAATTCCGCTACCGCGATCCGGTCGTTCCCGCCAATTCGCTGTTCGTCTCGATCTCGCAGTCGGGCGAGACGGCCGACACGCTCGCGGCCCTCCGGCTCGCGCGCAAGGCGGGCTTCCTTTCGACGCTCGCGATCTGCAACGTCCCGGAAAGCTCGCTGGTGCGGGAATCCGAGCTCGTGCTCCTGACGCGAGCGGGCCCGGAAATCGGCGTCGCCTCGACCAAGGCGTTCACGACGCAGCTCGCAGCGATCGGCATGCTCGTCGTCGCGATCGGCAAGCACCATGGGATGACGGCCGAGCGGGAAAAAGGGCTGGTACAGCGCCTGATCGAGCTGCCGGCGATGCTCGAGCAGACGCTCGCGCTCGATCCGGTCATCAAGGAGCTGGCGAAGAAGATCGAGCCGAGGCATCACGCGCTCTTCCTCGGACGTGGCGCCATGTTCCCTATCGCAATGGAAGGGGCGCTGAAGCTCAAGGAAATTTCCTATATCCACGCGGAAGCCTATGCGGCGGGCGAGCTCAAGCATGGCCCGCTCGCGCTCGTGGACGCGGACATGCCGGTCATCGCAGTTGCGCCGAACAACGATCTGCTCGAGAAGGTGAAATCGAATCTCCAGGAGGTGCGCGCCCGCGGCGGCATGCTGTACGTATTCGCGGATCCCGAATCCGGGATCGAGGAATCCGACGGCGTGCAGGTCATCACGATGCCGCGGCACGTCAGCTACTTCCAGTCGCCCGCGGTCTACACGCTGCCGCTGCAATTGCTCGCGTATCACACCGCCGTGCTGAAGGGCACGGACGTGGATCAGCCGCGCAATCTTGCGAAGAGCGTCACCGTAGAATGAGATAAAGAGATAAAGGGGACGTTCACCTTTAAAGGGGACGGTCACCTTTAAAGGTGAACGTCCCCTTTCTATGTTTGACGCCGGCTTTTACCAACGCTACTACGTCGACCCGCGGACCCGCGTCGCGTCCCGTGCGGATGCCGTCCGGCTCGGGCGCTTCGTCTGCGGCTATGCGGCCTACCTCGGATTCACGGTCAGGCGCGTGCTCGATGCCGGTTGCGGTCTCGGGCATCTGCGCGAGCCGGTCGCAGAGTTCTTTCCGCGTGCCCGCTACGTCGGCCTCGAAACGAGCGACTACCTCTGCCGGCGTTGCGGCTGGGTGCAGGAGGGAATCCCGGACTACGCGCCGGCCAAGCCTTTCGAACTCGTGTTCTGCCACGACGTGCTGCAATACCTGATGGATCGCGAGGCCGCGCGCGCACTCGCGAATCTCGCGCGCCTCTGCCGCGGCGCCATGTACTTCAGCGTGCTGACGGCCGAGGACTGGCGGCGAAACGCCGATCGCGCGCGGACCGACACCGGCGTCGGCTTGCGCCCGGCCGCCTGGTACCGGACCCGCCTCGCGCGGCATTTTCGGCCGTTGGGCGGCGGTTTGCTGGTCCGGCGCGGCTATGATCCGCTGCTCTGGGAGCTGGAGCGGCCCTGGTCGGCCGCAAAAGCGCGGGGCCGGCCCCGGCGCGGGCCGAATTGATCTAAAATCGGCGCCTGATTTCGGGGTCCCGATGCGGACCGACAACATGGGGAGAGATCGACAATGTCGATGCTGAAGCATTCGGGCCTGCGTGCCCTCGGTACCGCCTCCGCGGCGGCGTTTGCGCTCGCGGCATGCGGCGGCTCGGGCAGCGCCAACGACAAGCTGCCGCTGATCCGCGCGGACCTGTCGATCAAGTCCGTGTCGCAGGGCGGAGTGTGCGAGACCGTGCCGGTTCGAATCACGCCAAAGGAACTCAAGGGTCCGGCGAACAAGTATGCCAATAACCGCATGATGGTCACCGACATCACCATGACCGGCCCGACCGACGAGAACGGCGCGCCGATGTGCAATGGCACGGGTAAGACACTGCCGGTCGCTCCGGGCAACTGGGAATTCAGCGCGCCGCTCGCGTCCGGCACGACCACCTGCACGCGGGACATTCAGGCCGATGGCGACCTGGCGATCGTGTTCGTGGACGGTGTCATGGGCTGCGGTGGCCCGCAAGCGGCCGCCATGCCGGCAGACCCGCTGGCGCCGATGAATGGTGAAATGCCGGCCGATGGCACCGCACCTGCGGAGGGTGAAGCGCCGGATGAACCACCCGCGGGCTGAAGTTCCGCGGTCAACCTGACTGAGGGCCGGCACGGGCAACCGTGCCGGCTTTTTTGTCCTTGCGAAACCCGATTCCTTTCTACGCTCCTCCACTGCTCGGGATCTTCGGGCGAATCGCACCGAAGGCAGCCGCGCGATTGATGGCGAACCTCATTTCGCGCCCGCGCGGCAGAAATCCGACACAGCCCTGGGAGCTCGCCACCGGAACGGTCGGCCGCGAGGTCGAGCTGCGGACCGGGTTGCATGCGCGAAGCTGGGGCGAGAGCGGACGGCTCGTGGTCGCTCTGCACGGCTGGCGCGGCCGCACGACGCAGTTTCGCCCGCTCGCCGCGGCGCTCCTCGCGCGCGGACTGCGCACGGTCGCGATCGACCTGCCGGGACATGGCGTCTCCGTCGGAAACAGCGCGACGCCGCGCCAGATCGGCGAGTTGCTCATCGAGCTCGAGCAGATCGTCGGTCCTGTCCACGCCGCAATCGGGCATTCCTTCGGCGGTGCGGCGCTCGGGGCAGGGCTCGTTTACGGATTTCGTCCGGGGCAGCTCGTGATCGTTTCGAGTCCGACGCGCGTGAGCCGAATTCCGATTTACGTGGCTCAGGCCGCCGGCCTGCCGCCGCCCGCCATGAAAGTGTTCGTGAAACTCCTGGATGAGCATGCCGGGCGACCGTTGGACCAACTCGACCTGGTCTCGACCGCGCCGGCGAGCGGGATTCCGGCGCTGCTGGTGCACGACCTGAATGACCCAGTGATTCCTTACAGCGAGGCGGAAGCGCTCGCCAACGCCTGGCCGGCGCTCAAGGTGATGACGACCCGCGGCAAGGGCCACCGGGACATCCTGTCGGCGCCGGAGGTATTGCAGAAGATCGTGGAGTTCATTGATCCGGCGGCGAAAAAACCGGGTTTGTGAACGACATCGAAACCGGCGAACGCCTGTTGCAGGATAGGGTCAATGGCTATGCGAGTCGGCCTGCAACGGAGGGGTGGCAGCATGAAGCGCAAATGCTTGCCCGTCGCGTTTTTACTGACCGTGTTACTGGCCGGCTGCGACGGGAGCAACGGCGGCCGGACAAACGAACCGCCTCCGCTGCCGCTCTTCTTTCAACTGAGCGCGACCGCCGCTGCGGCCGGGGACGGCCTGACGGTCGACTGCGCGCTCGGATTCATCGTGGATATCTCGGGCGAAGTGTCGCGCACTTCCGAAGTCGTGGAATACGTCGCGACGATGGGAGGCGATGCGAGGCGCAAGCTTCTGCGTCCCGACGGCTCGGGCGTCGATCTCTGGGCCGACGCCCACTACCCGCGGCTCCAGGTGCTGCACCTGCTTCCGAACCGCGTGCAGCTCGTCTCGCTCGATTTCCCGCCGGACGGCCCCTCGACCGGCTCGCGCTTCTGGGACGAGCTGCGGTTCTTCGACGGCTTCATCGACGCGAACGGCGTGATCGAGGGCGCATGGCTTTGCGCGCCGCTCGACATCGAGCAGGGCGGCATCACGGACGACACCGTCTTCGCCGAAGGGACCTGGCAGACGCAGGCACTCGCCAGGTAGGACGTCGCCAGCCTCTATCGCCTCATTGCAGTCGCTTCATTCCTTTCCGGCCGACTTCGCTACCGCGATCTCCGGCGCCACGGTGATCCGCAGCCGGCCGTAGGGTGAAGCGGGCAAAGCCGTCTCGCCGCGCCGCTCCATCCACGCGAGCGAAGAGGGCGTCAACAGGTCGCCCTCGCGCAGGCTGTCTGGCGGGGCTCCCAGCAATGCGGCCGGCGTAAAGACGACGAGATAACGGCCTTTCTGCTCGGCCGGATCGATGCCGAGCGACACCGCGAGTCCCGCCTCGCCGCCGACGGTCGCGAGCGCCGGTTCCAGGCGCAGGTTTTCGAGGCCCGTCATGTGTACGACGATGAACGTGTCGTCGAGCAGCGCGACGACCGGATAGAACACGCCGGCCTCGTCGCCTCCTTTCTTGTTCTTGTCGAACAGGCTCTTGACCCGAATCCGATAGGGCGTCCCTTGTGCCGGCAGTTCGAACGCCGCGAAGGGGCTGAGTCCGCTGTGGAATTCGAAGACAGGACTCGCGAGATCGACGATCGCATCCGCGTATCCCTGTTGCGGCAAAGCGCTGAAGCGGAAGCCGGACGGATCGTCGCAGCAGGGAGTCGCTTTGGCGTAGGTCGCGAGACGCGCCTCGGTAGTTGCCGGGTAGGATTGCGAGGGCTGCGTTGCGCAGCCGGCAGGAATCACTGCCGCGATCGCTACGAGGGCTGAAATTGAAATCCGCATTGAAACCGCAGGCTAGCACGAATTCCGCCGCGATCGCCGTGGTCGGCGCCGGGCTCGCCGGCATCGCCTGTGCAATGCGCCTCCGCGAGACCGGCATGCACCTGCGCGTGTTCGAGTCGCAGCGCGCGCCGGGCGGACGCCTCGCCCTGCGCCGGTTTGCGGTCGCGAGTTTCGACCACGGCGCGCAGTACCTGACGGCGACGGACGCGGAGTTCCGCGGCGTGCTCGAGACCGCGCTGGCGGCGGGCGCGGCGGATCGTTGGCGGCCCCACTGGCCGGATGCCGGGAAAAGCCACGACCTCTGGGTCGGGCTCCCCGGCATGAACTCGTTGCCGCGATTCCTCGCCCAGGATCTGGACGTCGAGTACGGCGCCAGGATCACTCGCCTCGAGCGCGGCCGCCGCGGCTGGACGCTGGTGGATGACCGGGGCTCCGCGCACGAGGATTTCAGCGCGGTCGTGCTCGCGATTCCGGCGCCCGCGGCCGCGGC